>CAZJBJ010000040.1:0-24377 GCA_964544295.1 uncultured Bifidobacteriaceae bacterium | reverse complement strand
CGAGGATCCCGCGCCCGCGCTGCATCTGTTGGAACTGCCACTGGTAGCTGCTCATCGGCACGTCCCAGCCGCCGCGGCCGCTCGCGACCATCTTGAGGTGGTAGCCGGCGACGTCGCCGATCGCACCCGAGTCGACCGTCTCCTTGAGCGTGCGGATGGGTTCGGAGAAGAGGTAGTTCTCCATGATCCGCAGCACCCGATCGTTGGCCCGGGCCGCGGCCGCCATCCGGTCCGCTTCGTCGAGGTCGCTGCACATCGGTTTCTGAAGATTGACGTGCCAACCGTGGTCGAGCAGTTCGACGACCCCGTCCGGATGCAGCGGAATCGGCAGCAACGCCTCGACGGCGTCGACCTCGAGTCCGCTGGCGGCCAACTCCCCCGTCGATGCGAACGTCGCGACCTCGGGCCAGTCGCGGGCGCGCTCGGCTCGCCGTTCCTCGCTGGGGTCGACCAACGCGACCACCTCGACGTCGGGGTTGTCCAGGTACGCACGCACGTTGAGGTCGTAGATGCGACCGAGCCCCACGAACGCGGCGCGCACCGGTCGGTCGAACGGAGTGAACGTCATGCCCCACCCTCCGGCGGGGCGGGCGGTTCGAGTTGCTCCATGAACTCGAGCCGGATTCCGCCGGGCGCGGCGACGAACGCGATCCGGCGGGTGCCGAACGCGCCGGAGACGACTTCGGGACCCCACAGCACGTCGTGACCGTCGAGCTCGGCGTCGAGATTGTCCGTGAAGAGCGCCGGATGAAGGAACCCCTCGGGTTCGAGCGCCACCGCGTCCTCGTAGATCGCCCGGGTGAACAGGGTGATCATCACCGGGCCGAGGTGGACGTCGGCCCGCTCGGCGCCGTTCCACTCCATGCGGTCCCGCACCTCGGCGCCCATGCCGGCATAGAACGCGCACGCACCGTCGAGATCCGAGACCTTCACCGCGAGGTTGGCCATCCCGATCACCGCCACCGCGCCACCTCCCGATTCAGCGTGGGAGCGCGGAGCGTACTGCCGGTCCGGGCGCGCCGGGAACGGTCAGGTGATGCCGGGGTGGGTGCGGTTGAAGATGTCCGTCGCCTGCCAACCGGCGTACTCGGGGAGCCAGACGTGGAGCAGCCACGTGTCCGAACCGTCGACGTTGGTGCCGCCCAGGTTGGCGCACTGCTCATTGGTGATGTTGTCACCCACGATGAACGGCAACGGGTTGTAGGTGTAACAGAGCATTTCGTGGAAGTGCCAGTGATCGTTCAGACCCGCGAACCCGGCGGGCGGCATCATGCCCGAACGCACCGCCCACACCATGCCGGTGAGCTGTCCGTTGGCGTCGTTGCTGTCGTACATCAACATGTTCGGACGCTTCGGGTCGAACTGGTCGGTGACGTTCCGCTCGATGTTCACGTGGTGCGTGCCCTGGCCCGGGATCCACGGCGCCAGCCAGTGCCAACCGTTCGCCTCGGCGACACCCTTGGTCGGGAACTGCGACGCGTACCGCACCGCGTCGTTCAGCTGATAGTTGAGCATGAAGCAGTCGCTCGCCGAGAGCGGCCCCTTCTCCTCGGTGTAGTGCATCGGACCGGTGTGACCCATGTGCATGTCGTTGATGGCGGTGTCGGTCGGATCGCAGTACCACGGCCGTTGGGCACCACCGACGTCCCAACCACTGCCTCCCCCGCCCGTACCGCACGCGGTGACGAACAGTGCCAATGCGAGCGCGACGAACAACGAACGTCGACGCGTGAACGGGTGCTGGCCCATGGAACATCTCCCCCGAGAAGTCGCTTGGGGTCGACCGTATCGAGGAAATCGCGAACCGCACGCGGTCGTCACCGAGTTGCAACGTCCACCATCGAACCCGCGCGGTGATCAGGTCGTGGGGCGCATTCCGCGCACCGTCGGCAGGGAGACGCCGACCTTCGCGAACGTCACCGTGCCGCCCAACCGCGGTTTCGCATAGGCGTTCGTCGTCGCGACCAGTTGCAGCGTCAGCTCGGACCCGGACCTCGCGGAGTAGACGATCATCTCGAGCGGCACCTTCGTCGTGTGCTGTTTGCCGTCGAGCACGACCTTGATCGGCGTGATCTGGTTGCCGAGCACGAGCCCGGTCTCGGGATCGAGCACCTGGGCGAACACGCGCGTCGGCCGATCGCCGGCGGCGGCCGTCCCCGAATAGGTGAGCGACACCTCCGGGGCGCCGAGGACGAGCGCCGGCTTCGCGAACCGGATCGCGACGTCCACCCCGTTCGTCGCGCGTGCGGGCGTGATGGAACCGGCGATGCCACCGAGTACCGCCGACGGCGCACCGTCGACGGGCGGTGCCCGGTCGATGGTGGTCTCGGCAAGCTCGAGCGTGCCGGAACCGTCCGCCGTCACCGCCGGACCCGACTGCGGCGGGAAGGTGTCCGTCTCGAACCGATCGCCGTGCTGGTCGACGAGGGAGAAGCCCGCGCCGGTGCGCACGGAGTCGTCGCGTTGCACGTAGCGCGCCAGCCAGGCGATCGTCGCCCGACCCTGGACCGCGGGATCGCCGGCCCGGGTCAGACACACGCCGTGGCCGCCGCAGAACCAGATCATGCCGACCGGCACCTTTGACCGTTGCAGGATGCGGTAGTTCGTCACGGCCTCGTCGAGGGTGAAGAGCGTGTCGACCGTCCCTTGGATGATCAGGGTCGGGACGCGCACCTTGGCGATCGACGCGCCGGGACCGCGGGACGTGAACCACGCGCGGTCCTCGGCGCTGATCGTGCCGGTCGCGTCGCCGCTCTCGTGCGCGCTCGTGATGTGTGGGTCCAGGTCGTGCCCGGCCGCGAATCCGTAGAGCTGGTCGCCCCAACCCTGTTTGACCGTCTGGGCCTTGTACAGGCTCGTGTCGAGCGAGTGCCACGCGATCGTGGGCACGATGGCGTCGACCCGGCAGTCCATCGCGGCGAGGACGAACTGGATCCCACCGCCGTAGGAGCCGCCGACCATCCCCAGCCGCGGGTCGCCGGCCCGGTCCAACTCGACGCCGGGTTGGGCGGCGACCCAGTCGACCAACGTCTGGGTGTCGCGGCCCTCGTGGGCAGGATCGTTGGTCGAGACCACTCCCCCGGACTTCCCGAACCCGCGCGGGTCCCAGGTGAGCACGTTGTAGCCCGCGTCCCACAAGCTCGCGATGCTCGTGTCGCCGAAGATGCCGTCACCGGTCGCCGCGGTGTCGACGTCGCCGGGCTGGCTCCACCCCGGCCCCTTCAGGATGGTCGCGAACTGCTCCGACGCGCTCGCCTTCGGGTTCGGGAACCAGTGCGCCCGGATCGTCGTCCCGTCGAAGCTGGTCACGTCGACCTGCGCTGTCCCCTCGCCGACGTTCGTCGAATCCGGAGTGGCCGCCGGCGGGCGGGCGCACTTTGCGGTCGACGTCGTGGCCGCTCCTTTCGATTTCGCGTCCGACGCGGGCGACGAGGCGGACGAGCTCGAACACGCACCGAGGGCGACGGCGACGATCGAGACCATGACAACGGCGAATCCAGGACGAGGGCGTACCAACATGGGCGGGGACCCTAGCCACCCGCCACCCGACGCCGGGCCCGCGCGAGACTCCCACGGGTGACCTCACCTCGCGTCCCTCGCGCTGCCGCCCTCGGCACCCTCCTCGTCGCGGTCCTGGCGCTCGGCGCGTGTTCGTCGTCGACGACGAACACGTCCGAGTCACCGACGCAGCCGTCCAGGAATCAGCCCTCGACGACGACCCCGCCCGCGACCGGCCCGGCCGCCCGCGTGGTGGCCGAGCTGCGCGGCGGCAAGGGCGTCAACCTCGCCAGCGCCGCGGCCGACCCCCTCCCGAAGACGTGGATCGAATCCGAGTACGCGGTTGCCGGCACGGCGACGTCGTACCGCGCTGCCGGCCCGCTGCCCACCGACGGGAACTTCACCCTCGAACCCGACACCACCGCCGACTACCAGACGCGCATCGTCGTCCGCCGGCCCCGCCGGGCCGCCGACTTCAACGGCACCGTGGTCGTCGAGTGGCTCAACGTCAGCGGTGGACTCGACGCGTCACCCGACTTCACCTACCTGCGCAACGAGATCGTCCGCGGCGGCTACGCGTGGGTCGGGGTGTCCGCGCAGATGGTCGGCGTCGAAGGCGGTCCCGTGTTGGTGCCCATCGAGGGCATCGAGGATGCGGGCGCCGGCAAGGGCCTGCGCACCATCGACCCGGCCCGCTACGACGCACTCCACCATCCCGGCGACGCGTACTCGTACGACATCTACACCCAGATCGGCCGCGCGGTGCGGGCGGCGTCGGGGACCCAACCGCTGGGTCCACTACGACCGCGTCGGGTACTGGCGGTGGGCGAGTCGCAGTCGGCGTTCGCGCTCACGACGTACTACGACGGGGTGCAGCCGATCACGCGCGCCTTCGACGGGTTCCTGATCCACAGCCGCGGCGGCTCCGCGGCACCGCTCGGCCGCCCGGGCGAGGCCATCGACCTCGCCGGTGCCGTCTCGGGCGCGCCGACCCGACTGCGGACCGACCTCGCCGCACCGGTGATCGTGGTCGAGACCGAGACCGACATGGTCGACTTCATCAACTACTTCCCCGCCGAACAGCCCGACAACCCCCGGCTCCGGATCTGGCAGGTTGCCGGGACCGCCCACGCCGACGCGTACATCGTCGGCCCGATCGCGGATCAGCTCGGCTGCGCCACGCCGGTCAACGCCGGGCCCGGCCATTTCGTCGTGAAGGCCGCGCTGCGTGCGCTCGACGGTTGGGTGGCGCGCGACATCGCGCCGCCGAAGGCCCCACGCCTCACCGTGGTCGAGGGCGCGCTCCAGCGCGACGAGTACGGGAACGCGACCGACGGGATCCGCACGCCGCTCGTCGACGTGCCGGTCGACACGCTCAGCGGTGCGGCGCCGCCGGGACCGGTCGTGTGCCTGCTGTTCGGATCCACGACCCCGTTGACCGAGGATCAGCTCGCGGCCCGCTACTCGTCCCGCCGGCAGTATCTCCGCGAGTACCGCGCCGCCGCGGAGACTGCGATCGACGCGGGGTTCGTGCTCCCCGAGGACCGGGCCGAGTTGCTCGCCGCGGCGTCGCCGACGCGAATCAGGGAGTGACCGCGACCGCGTCGGCCTGCAGGGCGCGTTTGAAGATCTTCCCCGACGCGGTGCGGGGCAAGGGCGCGGTCGCGATCCGCACGAACCGCGGCACCTCGAACGCCGCAAGGTGGTCACGCACGAACGTCCGCAGGTCCTCGACGTCGAGGTCGGCATCGGCGTAGACCGTCGCCCCCACCTCCTCGCCCATCCGCTCGTCGGGCACGGCGTAGACCGCGGCCTCGTGGACGGCCGGATGCAGGAGCAGCGCGGCCTCCACTCTCCCGCAGCCGATGTTCTCGCCACCGCGGATGATGAGGTCCTTGATCCGGTCGACGATGAAGAGGTAGCCGTCGTCGTCGAGGTAGGCGACGTCCCCGGTCCGGAACCAGCCGTCGACGAACACCTCGGCGTTCACGTCCGGTCGGTTCCAGTACCCCGGAAACACCGAGGTGCCCCGCACCAACAGCTCGCCCCGCTCACCGGCCGGCAGCGGCGTGCCATCGTCGTCGACGATGCGGAGATCCAGCACCGCCGACACCCGGCCCGAGCTCTCGGGCCGATCGAGGTAGTCGTGTTCCCCGATCCCGGTGCCGATCGCGTTGGTCTCGGTCATGCCCCAGCCGGTGTTCGGCAGCGCCCGCCGAAACGACGAACCGATGTCGGCGACCTGTTCGGGAGCGCGCGGCGCACCCCCGCCGCCGACGGTCAGCAGCGAACTCAGGTCGTGGCCGGTGGTTCGGGCGACGCGTACGAGATCGCCCGTCAGCGCGGCCGGGCCGAGGAAGATCGTGACCCGCTCACGCTCGATGAGTTCGGCGGCGACCTGCGGGTCCCACTTGTACATGGCCACGAGTTTGCGTTGCGCCCGGTACGACTGGAGATGCACCGCGTGCGAGCCGGTCACGTGGAACAGCGGGATGCCGAGCAGCGCACAGGTCTGCCCCTCGGCACGCGCCGGTGGCTGCGCCGCGGTGCGCCGGGACACGCGCGCGTCGAGCTCCCACGAGAGCAGCGCCGAGAGGATGTTGCGGTGGCTCGACACGACGCCCTTGGCGTTGCCCGTGGACCCCGACGTGTAGAAGATGGTCGCCGGGTCGTCCGGCGCGATCGCGGCCTCGGGCATCGGGACGTCGCCGAGTCCGGCGATCAGGTCGGTGAGCGTCGGCTCGGCCGCACCGTCGGGCAGCCGCACCCCGATCACCCGGACGTCGAGTGCGGTGACGAACGAGCGTGACTGCTCGACTCGCTCCCGGTCGGCGATCAGCACCCGCGCGCCGCAGTCCCGCAGGCCGTACTCCATCTCCTCGGTGGACCACATCGAGTTCATGGCCACGGCGACGGCACCGAGGCTCGTGACCGCCGCGAATGTCGTCATCCACTCCGGATAGTTCCGCATCGAGATCGCGACGCGGTCACCCACCGCCACGCCGTAGTCGTGCCGCAGGCAATGGGCGATCCGGGCGGCGGTCGCCCACGTCTCGGCGAAGGTCAGCCGCTCGTCCTCGTACACGATGAACGGACGGTCGGACGCGCCGGCCTCGTACATCGCCCGCAACGAGATCGGCGCGTTGACGAACGTCCGGCACGGCGAACCGGCGATGTCGATCGTTGCGAGTTCGTAGAGCTCGCCCGGCGCGGTCAGTGCCGCGATCGCCTCGAGCCGGCTCGGACGCGACGCATCGTCATGGGTGGAAGGCACGACGCGCCCGGTCCCCGTGACGACTACTCGGTACCGTCGACGCAGGTCGTCGTCTTGGTCCCGATCTTGGTCACGTCGATGTTGTGGTAGGTGCCGTCGTCACAGGTGACGGTGGAACTCACGTGCGAGTACACGCCCTCGGGGCTCTCGTAGCCCGGCACGACCCACACGTGCAGGAGGTAGCCGGTCTGCTTGATCAGGTTGCCCTTGATCGCGTCGCACTCCTTCTTGGTGGTGGAGTGGTCGGCGCCGAGCGGCGTGTCGAACCCGGTCGGACTCGAGACGAGGCAGATGTCCTTGTGGACGTGCCAGATGTCGTTCGGACCGGCGAAGCCTTCACCGTCCTTCATCGGACGTTGGTAGAAGAGCCCGGCCACACGCGAATCCGGGTGGGTGCCGTCGTAGATCCAGGCGACCGGCTTCTGGATGTCGTCGTCGCTCATCACGCCGTCGGCATCACCGCCGGCGTTGCCGTAGTTGATGTAGTGCGCGCCCAGACCCGGCGTGAACGGACCGGCCCGGTGCAACCCGGCCTTCTCACCGTCGGCCACCGTCGGGTACCGCAGTGCGACCTCACGGGCCAGGGTGAGTTGGCGGGCGAGCTCGACGCGGTCGGCCTTGGAGATCGCCTCCGGGAAGCTCGGCCCGTGTTGCATCCCGTTCTCGAGTTGGGAGAACCCGCGGTCGTCGACCTCGCCCGTGCCGGCCATGTCGTGGTCCATGGCGGCCATGTCGTGGGCGTGACTCGTCGACGTCGTCTTCTTCGCGTTCGCGCCACCGGCGGACTCGGCCTGCGCCGTGTCGGACGAGCAGCCGGCGGCCACCACGATGGTCGCGACTGCGACCACCCCCCAGATTCGACGGTGCATCGACTTCTCCCCCATGAGTAGGTGCCGCACGATCGGTGCCGCGACCGCCGCAGCCTAGGGCCGCGCCCGGAGGTGCGTGAGGCTCACGTACCCGTCCACTCCGGTGGGCGCTTCTCGGCGAAGGCCTTGGGGCCTTCCTTGGCGTCGTTGGAGGTGAAGACCTTGCCCGTGTGTCCACCCTGGATCGCCCAGAACTCGGCCTCGGTGGCGCCTTGGGTCGCCCGGATGAGCTGCTTGGACGCGGCCACCGCGAGGGGTGCGTTCTGCGCCACGCGGGTCGCGAGCTCCATCGCGACGTCGACGGCACTTCCCGTATCGGCGAGTCGGGCGATGAGGCCGAACTCGTGACCCTCCTCGGCGGTGATCGGGTCGCCGGTGATGGCCATCTCCATCGCCTTGCCGTAGCCGACGCGACTCGGCAGCCGGAGCAGGCCGCCGCCCGCCGCGAACAGGCCGACGCCGACCTCGGGGATTCCGAGCCGCGCCCCCTTGGCCGCGACGAGCAGGTCGCAACTCAGCGCCAGCTCGAGTCCGCCCGCGAGCGCGAACCCTTCGATCGCCCCGATGAGCGGCTTCTCCGCGCCGTTCTGGACGAAGGTCATCATCGGTCCGATGTCCTCACCGCGCGAGAAGGCCTTGAGGTCCATCCCCGAGCTGAAGCCGCCGCCCGCGCCCGTGAGCACACCGGCGGTGAGCGCCGGATCACCGTTGAGCTGCTCGACCGCGTTCCACAGACCATGGGCGAGGTCGCCGTTGATGGCGTTCTTCGCCTCGGGCCGGTTCAGCGTGATCAGCAGCACCCGCCCGCGAGTTTCGACGAGGACCGCTTCGTTGGTTGCGTCAGCCATCTTCAGCCTCTCACTTCGGGGGCATGCGAATGCCGCCGTCGACCCGGATCACTTCAGCGTTCATGTACGAGTTGGTGATGCACTCGACGACGACCGACGCGAGTTCGTCGGGCGAGCCGAGCCGCTTCGGGAACAGCACGGACTGTCCGAGGTGGTTCTTGAACGCCTCCGACGCTTCACCGGTCCCGTAGATCGGCGTGTCGATGAGCCCCGGCGCGATCGTGCACACCCGGATTCCCACGGCCGAGAGGTCCCGGGCGATCGGCAGGGTCATGCCGACGATGCCGCCCTTCGACGCGGAGTACGCGGCCTGGCCGATCTGGCCGTCGAACGCAGCCGCCGAGGCCATGTTGACGATGGCACCCCGGGCGCCGTCGTCGTCCACCGGGTCGGTCTTGGCCATCGCCGCGGCCGAGAGCCGCAGCATGTTGAACGAACCGAGCAGGTTGACCTTGATGACGAAGTCGAACTGCGACTGCGGCATCGGGTCGTTGTTGCGGTCCACCGTGCGACCGGCACTACCCAGGCCGGCGGAGTTGACCAGCGCGCGCAGCGGGCCCATCTCGGATGCGGCCGCGACCGCCGCGGTTCCGTCCTCCTCCGACGACACGTCGCAGTGCACGAACAGGCCACCGAGTTCCTTGGCCAGTGCGGTGCCGCCGTCGTCGTTCAGGTCGGCGATCACCACCCGGGCGCCGAGCGCCGCGAGCTGGCGGGCCGAGGCCTCGCCGATCCCCGACGCGCCGCCCGTGACGACCGCCGATGCTCCGTTCAGGTCCAACCGTGCCATCAGGCTTCAATCCTCTCGATGATCGTGGCGTTGGCCATGCCGCCGCCTTCGCACATGACTTGCATTCCGTACCGACCGCCGGTGCGCTCGAGTTCGTTGAGCAGGGTCGCCATGAGCTTCGTGCCCGAACCGCCGAGCGGGTGGCCCAGCGCGATCGCGCCGCCGTTCACGTTGACCTTGTTCAGGTCGGCACCGGTCTCCTTGGCCCACGCGAGGACCACGGAGGCGAACGCCTCGTTGACCTCGAACACGTCGATGTCGTCGATGGTGAGACCGCTCTTCTCCAGGATCTTGGCGGTGGCCGGGATCGGGCCCTTCAGCATCGTGACCGGGTCGGTCCCCGCGACCGCGAACGAGTGGAAGCGGGCCCGCGGCTTGAGCCCGAGCTCGGCTGCCTTCTCCGCGCTCATGATGAGCACGGCGGAGGCGCCGTCGCAGATCTGCGACGAGTTCCCCGCGGTGATCGTGCCGTCCTCCTTGAACGCCGGCTTGAGCCCGGCCAGCTTCTCGGCCGTCGTTCCCTCGCGGATGCCCTCGTCGGTCGAGTGCAGTTCGACGCCGTCACCGTGGTCGACGGGCACGGGAACGATCTCGTTCTCGAACCGGCCCTCGCTCGTGGCGACGAACGCGCGGCGCTGGCTCTCCGCGCCGAACTCGTCCATGTCCTCGCGGGTGATCCCGTACTCGGCGGCGATCATGTCGGCCCCGATGCCCTGGGGCGGCAGGCCGCTCTCGGCGTAACGCTCCATCTGGGCCGGCGGGAACGGGAAGCCCATCCCCTGCACGACCGACGCGCCCATCGGGGTGCGGGTCATGACCTCGACGCCCGCGGCCACGACGACGTCGTACGCGCCGGCCATCACACCCTGCGCACCGAAGTGCATCGACTGCTGACTCGATCCGCACTGGCGGTCGATCGTGGTCGACGGCACCGACTCGGGCCATCCGGCGGCGAGCACCGCGTTGCGACCGATGTTGAGCGACTGCTCACCGACCTGCATCACGCAGCCCATGATCACGTCGTCGACCAGCGCGGGGTCGAGGTCGTTGCGCTCCACCAACGCGTTGAGCACGTGCGCGGCGAGTGCCGCAGGGTGCCAGTCCTTGAGCTTGCCGTTGCGCTTGCCGCCGGGCGTGCGCACGGCGTCGACGATCACAGCATCAGTCATGGGGGTTCTCCTGGTTGTCGGGTCGGAATCCGCTCGCGCGGGTGAGGTTGGTCTGGAGTTGTTGCAACACGCTGGTCAGCGCCTGCCGTTCGGCGCGGCTGATCCCGGCGCGCAGTTCCGTGCGGAGCGTCGTGTCGATCGCGGTGATCCGCGCCACCAGGCGACGGCCGGCATCGGTGACCTGGATCTGCCAGACCCGTCGGTCGGCCGGATCCGGATGCCGGTCCACGAGGCCGCGGGCCTGCAGCCGGTCGATCGTCGCGCCCGTCGCCGCCCGCCCCTGCCCCAGGTGGTCGGCGATCTTGGTCTGGGTGACCGGGCCGAAGTCCGCGACGTAGGCCAACACGATCGCCTGCGTGAGGTTGAGATCCAGTTCCGCAAACCGCTGGTCGTAGGTGTCGCGCAGCAGCCGCGCGGTCGTGATCAGCGTCGCCTCGACGCGTTGCCACGGTGGCGCGTCCAGCTCCGGCGCGGGCCGAGTGGTCATCCGCGGAGCTGTACGTCGACAGATTGCATGGCTCCATACAATATGGACTCGGACAGATCCGCGCAAGTACGAGCGGGTTCAGACCGCCGCGATCGCGCCGCGGAGGGTGTCGATGCTCGGGTAGTCCCCCACCCCATCGGACCGGTGGAGCCATCGAACCCGACGCTCGCCGTCGATCAGGGCGACGCCGGACAACCGGCGCCAATCCCCCGTGATGCGACCCTGGCGGCCACCGCGTCGGAAGGCGGCGGCGTACCGGCGGATCGTGGAAGGGCGGAACCACTCACCGATCCCGGTCCGCCCGATGCCGAGCGCCTCGTAGAGCACGGCGCCGGGATCCACAAGCAGCTCGAAGGGCATGCCCTCGGCCATCAAGCGTTCGGCCTGCCACCCGGCCCCGGTGCCGACCACGACCACGTCGACCCCGGCCCGATCGAACTCGGCTGCGTGCCCACGCAACTGCGCGAGGAAATCGAGGCACGGGATTCAGCCGTAGTAGCGGATCGCGACCACCAGCACCATGCGATGCAGGAAGTCACCGAGCTCGACGGGTGCGCCCGTTGCCCGCTGGAGATGCACCGGCGGGAGCACGTCACCGACGTCGACCATGCCGCGACAGTACGGGACCTTCGCCCCTGCCGCGAGCGAGCTCCGGTTCGTACGCTGCCCGCCAACCCCGGAGGTCGACCCCATGCCCAGGTCATCGGCTCACGCGACGCGGACGCGTCGGGAGTTTCTCGGCGCGCTCGCCGGCGGCGCGGCGCTCGTCACGCTCGGGGCGTGCGGATCCGACGGTTCGAGTCCGGCGATCCCACCGGCCGGTGCCGGCTTCACGTCACCCCGCGCCCGCCGCAGCCGGGACGGCGTCCTCGACATCACCCTCGTGGCCGAGGGCCGGAGCGTGCCCTTCGGTTCGGGCCGCCGGTACGCGTTCACCTACAACGGCACCTCGCCGGGACCCACGTTGCGGGTCCGCCCGGGCGACACGCTGCGCATCACCCTCGTCAACCGCCTCTCGGAACCGACGAACCTGCACACGCACGGCCTCCACGTGTCTCCGTCGGGGGCGGCCGACAACATCTTCGTGACCGTCCCACCCGGGCGGTCCCACCGGTACGAGTACCCGATCCCAGCCGACCATCCGAGCGGACTCTTCTGGTACCACCCGCATCACCACGGCATGGTCGCGACCCAGGTCTTCGGCGGACTCGCGGGCGCGATCGTCGTCGTGGACGACCTCGACACACTCCCCGAGATCGACACGTCGACCGAACGGATCATGGTGCTGGCCGACCCCGCGATCGGGAGTTCGGCGGGCACGTTCGGCGCATCGATGATGCAACGGATGCAAGGCCGCGAAGGCGACGTCGTCCTCGTCAACGGCCTGGTCGCTCCCACGATCACCGCGCGCCCCGGCGTCGTCGAACGGTGGCGCCTGGTCAACGCGAGTGCGTCCCGCTACTACCGCCTCGCACTCGACGATCTCGCGATGCACCAGATCGCGACCGACGCGGGGCGGCTGACCCACCCACTCGCGATCGACGACCTCCTGCTGGCTCCCGGCGAACGCGCCGAGGTGCTGATCGCGCCCACGCGCACCGGCCGTCACGCACTTCGATCGCTCCCCTACGACCGCGGCACACCGCCGATGGGTGGCGGGATGGGCATGGGCGGCGGGACCTCGGGCGCGAACGACACGGTCACCGTGGCCACCCTGGCCGTGGACCGCGCCGCAGATGCTCCGCCACTTCCCGAACGCCTCGCGGCCGCACGCGCCCTGCCGGCGGTGGGCGTCGCCCGCGACCGGGAACTCACCCTGGCGATGGGCATGGGTGGCGGCATGGGCATGGGCGGCGGCATGGGGGGCGGCATGGGCGGCGGCATGGGCGGAGCGGCGACGATCGACGGCAACGTGTTCGATCCGAATCGCACCGACATCACCGCGACGCTCGGCGACATCGAGGACTGGACGATTCGCAACGTGTCGCCCATGGACCACCCGTTCCATCTCCACGTGTGGCCGTTCCAGGTGCTCGACGACGGCACCGGTCGGGCCCGATCCGGCTGGAAGGACACCGTGAACGTGCCCGCCAACTCGTCCGTGCGGATCCGCGTCGCGTTCGGGGACATCCGTGGTCGCACCGTGTACCACTGCCACATCCTGGATCACGAGGACCTCGGGATGATGGGCGTCATCCAGGTCACCTGACAGGAAGTACGATTTCGGATCCACCGACACACCTTGGGGGAGGACCCGGTGCGGTATGCCCGACTCGTCGCCACCGCGACGTTGTTCCTGCTCGTGACGAGCGGTTGTTCGATGCTCCAGAGCGCGCAGCGCCACGCGGCGGCGCCCGGGATCGCGCCGAAACCCTTCTGGTGCGCGCCCGCGGCCGGGGTGGCGTTGAGCCCGGCCGACTGCACCAGCATCTCGGCCCAGCTCGACCTGGCCGCCCTCGCTGCCAACCGTCATCACACCGCGGCCGACGCGCTCGCCGACGGTGCGATCGGCTCGGCGTACGTCTCCGGCGTCGGCGCGGCGTACCGCTTCCGCGGCGCGACCGCGACGTTCGACCCTGGTGCGCCCGACACCCTCCTGTACGACAGCGCGACCAACGGTGCCCAGATCGCAGGCGTCGAGTGGAACGTCACCGGCCAGTACGCCCCGGCGGGTTTCACGGGCCCGAACGACGTCTGGGCCGCGGTCAGCGGCGGGTGGCGGCTCCGGGCCTGGATCCTGCGGCCGTTCCAACACGAACCGAACGTGTTCAACGCGACCCACCCGTGCCTGACCGGCGGCGGCGCGGTCTACGACGTCACCGCGGCGTGCTACACGAGCACGCACGTCAACCCGTTGCGGGTCGTCGTCACCAACGACGACGGCTTCGACGCACCCGGTATCGACGCCGCGGTCGAGGCGCTGCGGAAACTTCCGAACGTGGAGGTGCACGTCACCGCGCCCGCGACCAACCAGAGCGGTACGGGCGGGAACACCTCACCCGATCCGCTCGTCGCCAGCGCGGCGCAGACTGCGAGTGGATACCCGGCGACCTCGGTCCAGGGCTTCCCGGCCGACTCCGTGCGCTACGCCCTCCAGTACCAACACCTGAATCCGGACCTGCTCGTGTCGGGCATCAACAACGGACAGAACCTCGGGCCGATCACCGGCATCTCGGGCACGGTCGGCGCGGCCCGCGTCGGCGGGCGCGCCGAGATCGCGTCGGTCGCCCTTTCCCAGGGGCTCGGTTCCCCACCGGACTTCCCGAGCGGCGCGTTCGTCCTGACCAGTTGGGTCAACGACTTCCTGCTCGGCCGGACCGGACCGCAACGTTTCCAATCCGTCGTCAACATCAACATCCCGACCTGCACGGCCGGTGCGATCCGGGGCCAGCGCTTCCTGCCGCTCGCGACCGACACGACGTCGGGCAACCCGGTGGGTAACGCGGACTGCACGTCGACCGCGACCGACACCGTGGACGACATCGCCGGATTCCTCAACGGTTTCGTGACGATTTCGAGCATCGGCACCTGACCCGGCGCCGTTGCCGCTTGCCTCGGTCGGAATACCTCCGGTCCGAACCCGGTTCGCCCCGGTGATGCTCGACGTTCCTTTCGCGCTCGCGTTCGGGGCCGGGATGATCGCCACCGTCAATCCGTGCGGGTTCGCGATGCTGCCCGCCTACCTCGGCTTCTTCGTCGGGTCCGACGGGCAGACGCGCACCGCCGGTGACCGCATCGCCCGCGCGCTGGTCGTGAGCGGTGCGATGACCGCCGGGTTCGTCACGGTGTTCGGCCTGGTCGGCCTCCTGGTCCAGACCGTGGCCTCGTCGATCGACGACCACCTCTCGAAGGTGACGATCGTGATCGGGTTCGTCCTCGTGGGCCTCGGGATCTGGTTGCTCACGGGCCGGGAGCTGCGGGTCCGCAGCCCTCGTCTCCAACGCGGGGGACGCGACGGCACGTTCCTCTCCATGTACGTCTTCGGCATCTCCTACGCGACGGCGTCGTTGTCCTGCACCCTCGGGCCGTTCCTGGTCGCGCTGACGCCGACGTTCCGATCGGCCGGCGTGGCGTCGGGCATCGCCGCGTTCCTCGCGTACGCGTTGGGCATGGGGCTCGTCATCGGCGCGATCACCGTGGCGCTCGCCGGCGCCCAGCAGGCCTGGGTGGCGCGCCTGCGATCGATCGGTCCACTGGTCAACCGGATCTCCGGCGTGCTCCTGGTCGTCGCCGGCGGCTACGTCGCCTGGTACGGCTACTGGGAACTCCGTGGCGATTTCGAGGCCGACCCGATCGTCGACACCGCCACTGGTATACAAGGGTGGCTCACCCGCCAGATCGCCGATCTCCCGCGGTGGCCGATCGCCATCGGTCTCCTCGGGGTGATCGCGCTGGTCGCCGCCTGGCGACTCCGGCGACGGCCCCCCGCACCCGAACTCGATCCCGGTACACCCGGAACCCCTCCGACGAAGGACGACATCCATGCGTAGGACCGCACTCCTCGTACTTGCCATCGCCCTCGGCGTCACGGCGTGCGGGCAGTCGTCGGGCCAGGCGACCGACAATCCGGTGCGCGGCACCCCGGCCAACATCACGCTGCCAAAGGTGGCGGTCCAGAACTCCGGCACGGGCGAGACGGTGCAGTTCTCGTCGCTCCTGCCGGCGGAGAAACCGGTGTTGTTCTGGTTCTGGGCACCCCACTGACCCATCTGCAACCGGGAAGCCCCCGGAGTCGAGCAGTTCGCTCGACAGCAGCAGAACACCCTGACCGTGATCGGCGTCGGCACCCAGGACACGTTCCCCGAAGCGGAGGCGTTCCACGACAAGTACGACATCACGTTCGATCTCTTGTGGGACTCGTCGTTCGAGACCTGGCAGGCGTTCGGTGTCACCGGCCAACCCGCGGCCGTGCTCGTCTCCCCCGCCGGCAAGGTGCTCGCGTCCTGGCAGGGCGCCTTCGACGAAGGGGACGTGCTCGCCGCCCTCCAGTGACCGACGACCCGTCCGCCCGACTCAGAGCCTCGGAAACCTGCTCGCTACGATCCGCAGATGCGTGCTTTCCTCCGGCTCACGGCCGTCTCGATGCTGTCCCTGACCGTCCTCGCCGCGTGCGGGAGTGACTCCACCGGCGTGGATCTGAGTGGCAAGAAGTTCACGAGTGAGACGGGTAAGCGGGCCGTCACCATCGACGCGGTGGACAACAACTTCAAGCCGCAGTACGTCACGGTGAGCGTCGGGACCAAGGTGACGTTCGACAACGTGGGCCGCGCCCAGCACAACGTCGTGTCGGTCGGCGACACCTTCACGTCCATCGCCACCGCCGACTTCGGTCCGGGCGACACCGGGAGCGTCACCTTCGACAAGGCGGGCGACTACCCGTACTACTGCACCCTCCACGGGACGCCGACGGGCGGGATGAACGGTGGCATCCGCGTCGTCGAGTAACCGGCGCTAACGAACCTGGAAGAGCGGCTCTTCCTCCCGGTTCGACGCGAGGTCACAGACGAGGTCGCGGTGGATGCACTGCGCCACCTCACGCTCGAGTCCCGCCGGGTTCCACGCGTTCAGGAAGTCCCCGTGCGCCGTGGTCACCGGGCCCGACGCGAGTCGCAGCCGGTGACCCAGCCCCGAGATGCCGAAGTTCACCGCCATCGTGAGTTGGGGCACCGACACCGGACGCGCGGCCGGGCACTTCCCCCCGGCCGAGTACGCCACGTGCGACCGGTGGTCCGCACTGTCGAGGTGCGTGCCGTCCCAACAATCGGGGAAGGTGAGCACGAGATGCAGCGGCGCGCTCGCCGGACAGCTCGGCGGAGCGACCTGGAGGTCGGTCGCCACCCCACACACCCACCCGACGGCACCGCCGGATTGGGGTGCGACCGCGTGGGCATCGCCCGCGATCATCGCCATCCCGAACGGGAACGGACGCACTGCGGTCGGACGCACGCCCGGCGCGGCTCGGTAGTAGGCCGAGAGACTGCGGGGCCGGACCACTTTGCCGTCGTCGTACAGCGTCGGGTGCCAGTACGCCGCGGTGTCCGCCTCCTTGTCGCATGTCGTCGGTTGGTCTGCGAGCTGGTTCGGGGTCGAGGTCGCGTCGGTCCCGGTCGCACCGTAGAAGTCGTGCCGATGCGACGCGCCGTGATGCCCCCGGTGGACGATCGGGTCGTCGGGACCGGAGTGGCTGTATGCGCACCTGACCACGAACTGGCCCACCCGACCCTGCGGGCCGGTATGGCGTTCCGGGCCGTCCGGCCCGACGCGGCGCAGCGCCGGAGGTCCGGCAGCCGCGTCGGTGGAGGATCCTCCGGAGCATGCTGTGAGGACCAACACGCCGACCGCGAGTAGGCGGACCGCGCTCGGTATCACCCGTCGAGCAGGAGCGACGACCCGACTCATGCCCCCGCGGGACGATCGGGCACCGTGATGGCGTCGACCTTGGGTGCGGTCGGACCCCGGAATCGGACCGCCTTCGCGGAACGTGCGTTGGGCATGTTCTCCTGCGGCCCGGGCTTGGGCATCTTCCGGAACGCGTCCTTGGGCGGCTCGGCCGCCGGCTGGGTGAACAAGCCCAGCAGGTCCAACGCGCCGGCGTCCCAACTGCCACCGTTCCCCGTACCGTCACACGGCGCGAGAGCTTCGAGGTCCGTCGGCGCCGTGGTGGTGATCGTGTTGTCGCTGAAGCAGTTCCGCAGGGTGTCGGTGGTCTCTCCGGTGCCGAAAAGGTCCGCCGTCGCCACCGCGATGTCGGCGATGCCCGATTCCTCCACGACGTTGCCGACGACGCGGTTCTCCTGCGGGTTCCACAGCACCGCGCACGCCTTCAACAGGCCCTCGAGGCCCTTGCACTTGTCCTGCGGGATCTTCGGGACCTTCAGGTCGTGCGTCGCGCTGCACGGCGTGTCCCAGGCCGTCATCGCCGGTGCGATGTCGTTCGCGTCCTCTTCCGGGTAGGGGACGAGCCCGATGCCGGTTCGTTCGTGGCCCCACACGCGGTTGCGCTCGATCTGATTGCGCACGCCGCCGGGGACGATGATGCCGTTGCCGTGCGCGAGCAGCGCGTCCTCGATCGCCGGCGCATCGACGTTGTTGTTGTCGTAGACGAGGTTGCCGACGATGGTGGACTCGCGTTCCGGGTAGCACAGCTCGTACGAGCCGGAGTTCGGCACGATCCCGGCCCGATTGTTCCGGAACGTCGAGTTCACGATGTAGAGGTCACCACCGGAGTTCGTGCCCGAGTAGCCGAGGCCGTTGTTCTCCGAGACCACGGTGTCGATGACCGCGTCGCACCGGAAGCACTCACCGATGTAGAAGCCGGCATCGGGGCTGCCGCCGCCGTAGCTGTGGTCGAACTGGCCGTGGTAGGCGTCGAACGAATAGATCGCATAATTGCCGTTGCGGTAGGCGGTCAGGTACGAGCCGCGGTAGTAATCCGAACCCGTCCAGTAGAAGCCGTTGCTCACGTAGTTGCGGGCCGTCATGTTCTCGACCACGACACCGTCGGTGCCGAGCACCCGGATGCCGTTCTCCTTCGTGAACTTCCCGTCGAGGATCACCGTGTTGCGGTCGGTCCCGCGGATCGTGATGTTGGGGGTCGTCACGTCGACGGCCTCGTTGTACACACCGGGCGAGACGAGCACCAGGTCTCCCACGTGGGCGGCACACACCGCCGCCTGGATCGTGTCGTGGTCCTTCGGCACCCGGATCGTGGTGACCTTGGCGGCCTTGCCGTTGGGCGGGCACGGCTCGCCGTCGGCGGATGATCCCCCGCCGCTGCTCCCACAGGCGCCGATCACGAGTACCGCGATGACTGCCAACGCAGCCGCGCGCATCCGTCCGTTCGTCGTCATCTTCGTGCTCTCCCCCAGGCCGACCGCTGACCCGGGGACCTTGGTACAGCGGCGACGCCGCAAGCAAAGCGAGGCGCCGACCAGCCCGTTCTCAGGAACGGTTCATGTCCCGACGGCGACCCGCCGACGCCGGCTGGCATCCTGGAGGGCCCGCCACGGACCACGAGAGGACCCCTGCATGTCCGGCGACGACCTCGAACCGCCCGTCGAGAACACCGAACCCACCGAGGAAGCTCCGGCCACGACCGAGCCGCCCGCCACGACCGAGCCCACCCCGACCGTCGCCGCACCGCCCGCGCCGGCGCGCCGCGGCGGCTTCTTCGTCCCGACCTGGCTCGCCGCGGCCGTGGCCGGACTCCTCGTGTTCGCACTCGGGCTCGGTGCCGGACTCCTCATCGGTGACCGCGACGACGACCATGGCCATCGTGGGTTCCACGTCGAGTTCGGCGAAGGATCGGGCCGTCCCGGTCCGCAGTTCGGACCGGGTCAGGGCGGTCGGCAGATGCCGTTCGGCGGTGGTCGGGACGCAACCCCGAACCGACCGTCGACCCCCGACCGTCCGGCGAATCCCGGGCGTCCGTCGAACCCGAACGCGAGCGGTTCGGCCTTCATCGGCATCGTCCCGGAGGACTCGAGCGATCCCGCCGGCGTGACGATCGTCCGGCTGCAGGCGTCCGGGCCCGCCGCCCGAGCCGGTCTGAAAACCGACGACGTGATCACCGCCATCGACGGCACCAAGACCGACAGCGTCGCCACACTCCGCTCGGTGTTGGCGGACCACGAGCCGGGTGACGTCCTGAAGGTCACCTATACCCGCGACGGGAAGTCCGCGACCCTCGAGGTGACCGCGTCGGACCGGAACACGACCCCGCCGCAGTAGGTCAGGCGGGCGGGATCGGCATCCGGCGCGGCACCCGCATCATCGAACAGTCGGCCACGGCGACCACATGGTCGTCGGTGTCGCTCACCCGGCACTCCACCACGATCAGCTGCGATCCGCGCCGCACGACGGTGGCGCGGGCGACGACCGCATCGGTGCGGGGGCGCCCGAGGTAGCGCACGTGCATGTCCGAGGTGATCAGTGACTCGGCCGCGGCGTCGAAGCCGGTGCTCACCGCGGCGAGCGCACACGCGAAGTCCACGACCGTCGCGACCGCACCGCCGTGGAGGCTGCCGGTCGGTCCGAGCGCGCCGGCCCGGATGGGCAACCGCACGTCGGCCCGACCCGATCCGGGCTCGGGGCGGTCGAACTCGAAGCCGAGCAGATCGTGGAGCGGGATCGCAATCTCCCGCAGTCGGACCTCCTCCGCGGCGGAGGCGTCGGGCGAGGGTTCGGCTGGCGTCGTCACGCCGCCGCCGGTGCGATCACACACGAGATCGGCAGCGCGTGCAGCCCCCGGATGAACATCCGGGTGTTCCACTCGGGTTCACCCGCGAGTTCGAGGTCGTGCAGCCGGGCGAAGATCGCCGCGAACGCGATCTCGGCCTGGAGCCGGGCGAGATGCGAACCGAGACACGCGTGGATGCCCGCGCCGAACTGGAGGTGCTGGCTCGCATCCGACCGGTCGACCACCACCCGATCGGCATCGGCGCCCCACCGACGCGGGTCGCGATTGGCCGACGCCGGGCTCGCGTAGAGCACGGACCCGGCCGGCAGCTCCGTGGCGCCGATCGTCGTCGGCGTCGTGGTGATCCGGCGGACGAACTGGTTCGGACCGTCGTAGCGCAACAGTTCGGACACGCCGTTGCGGAGCAGCTTCGGTTCGGACCGCATCCGCGCCAGTTGGTCGGGCGCACGCAACAGCGCCAGCGTCCCGGCCCCGATCAACGCCGCCGTCGGTTCGTGCCCGGCCATGTAGAGCGTGACCAGCTGGGCGATCAGGTCCTCCTGGGACAGGCCGGCACCGTCCACCTGCGCGTGCACGAGTGTGGACATGAGGTCGTCCACCGGCGCGGTGCGTTTCCGGTCGGCCTGGTCCTCCAGGTACGCGTACATCGCGTCGAGCCCCCGGAGGCATTCCTCGCGTTCGGCCGCGGGCATCACCGGGTCGACCGTCCGCGCCACGCACTGGGTCCAGTACCGGAACTGCGGGCCGTCCTCCTCGGGCATGCCCAACATCTCGGAGAAGATCTCCACCGGCAACGGGTACGCGAAGTCGGCGATCAGATCGAACTCGACGCGTCCAGAGCCGTGGATCTCCCGCAGCCGATCGAGGGCTGCGTCGACGCGCCGCGTGACCTGGTCCCGCAACCGTTCGATCTCGCGCGGCCGGAACGGGTCGGCCATCAAGGCGCGGATCCGGGCATGGTCGGGGTCATCGAGCAGTACGACCGTGCGCGAGGCACGCGGCTGCTCGGAGAGATGCGCCAACTCCATCCGGGTGAGGGCGTTGGGGGTGGCGTGGTGGATGTCGCTCGAGATCGTCGGGTTCCGCAACAGCTTGCCGACGTCGTCGAAGCGGGTGACGATCCAGCCCTGGAGCAGTTCGGACCGGTGGACCGGGTCGTGATCGCGCAGCGCGGCGTACTGCGGGTACGGGTCGGCCGCGAAGCCCGGTGCGAGCAGGTCGAAGTGCACGGCGTCGGTGTCGGAGGGCGTCATCGACCCGTTCAGTTCGCGCCGGCCATCATCCGCGCCGCCGCGAACGCCGGGCAGCGCAGACCCTCGGCCGGGATGTCGGCCGGGGCCAACGGCACCGCGACCTCGGCCGGGCTCGGTCCGAACTCGGCCGCGAGCGGCGCGAGTCGGTCGAGGTCGAACCCGTAGAGGCGCGCCGCGTTCTCGCCCACCATCGCCCGCACTTCGGCCTCCGGCACCCCCGCGAACGAGAGGCGCAGGTGGTCGCGCGAGTAGGGCCAGCAGCCCTCCAGGTGCGGGAAGTCACTCCCCCACATGATCGTGTCCAGCCCGAGCCGATCGCGCATGGCCACCTCGTTGGGTCGGATGAAACTCGAACCCAGGTGACATTGGCGGGCCCAGTACTCGGACGGCTTCAGGGTGAGCGGGCCGATGCTCTGGCCGAACTTGGCCTCCTGCGAACCGGCCGCGCCGCCCGTGCCCGCCAACCGGTCGCGGTAGTAGTCGAGACGGGTGAGCTCGTCGGGCACCCAGGCGGACCCCTGTTCGGTGAAGACGAACTGCAGGTCCGGGTGACGCTCCATCACGCCCGCGAAGATGAGGTGCCACAACGTGCGGTGCGCCCACCAGGTGACCTCCAGCAGGAAGATCGCCTGGGCGGCCGGGTACTCGCCCATGTCCGGTGCCGCACTCCCGCTGTGGTGGTTGATCGGCATGCCGAGCTCCTCGCACACCTGCCAGATCGGTTCGTAGTCGGGGGCGTACAACGGCGGCACCCCCGATCCCGGGGGCGCGCCGGGCAGCAGGATGCCGCCGGTCAGCCCGTGGGCGTGCGCCCAGCGGATCTCCTCGACCGACCCCTCGATGTTGTGGAGGGCGATCTGGGCGATGCCGGCACGCCGACCCGGTGCCGCGGCGCAGAAGTCCGCCAGCCAGCGGTTGTGCGCCCGCAATCCGGCCCAGCGCAGTGCGAGATCACCGTCACCCGCGCCGGGCGGCTGGTGGACGAGCGAACCCTTCGGGAAGAACGGCGGGATCGTGTTCGGGAACACGACCTCGGCGACGACGCCGTCGGCCTCCATCTCGCGGAGGCGACGGTCGGAGTCCCAGTTGCGGTTGGCGTCGGCGCCGACGATGTCCTCGTAGGGGTTCACGAAGGTGGACGACCACGCGTCGAACTCGTCGTGGTAGCTGGATTCGAGATACGGCCGGTAGGCCATGATGTCGGCGCCGCCGTGGCAGTCGGCGGAGATGACGGTGTAGTTGTCCCCGGTCGTCGCGGCCATCAGAGATTCCCCCGGTGTCGTCGTGGTACCAGATCCGAACCGTACAGCGAGCCTCTTGGCCTTGTCCGGTCTCATGTCTATAGCGTGCCTCGAATGGCGGCACCGGAACTCGTGTACAACCCGTATGCGTTTGCCGTGCACGAGGATCCGTACGAGGTGTACCGCCGGCTGCGGAACGAGGCGCCGGTCTACTGGAACGACGAACTCGAGTTCTGGGCGCTGAGTCGCTTCGCGGACGTGCACGACGGGTTCCGGGACTTCGTGCCGTACTCGTCGGCGAACGGGATCGCCCTCGAGGCCCGAGGCCGCGCCCAGTTCCCGATGATGATCACGCTCGATCCGCCCGAGCACACGGTGATGCGCAAGTTGGTCAACCGGGTGTTCACCCCCCGCCAGGTGGCCGAGCTGGAGTCCGAGACCCGGCGGATCGTGAACGGCTACCTCGATCGGATCGTCGATGCCGGCGAGGGCGACCTCGTCACCGACCTCACCGGACCGTTCCCGATGGACGTGATCTCCGCGGTGCTCGGCGTGCCGGAGGCGGACCGGGCCGAGTTGCGGGTCCACGCGGATTCGATCCTGGTGCGCGAAGACGGCTCGATGGAGATGCCGGCGGAGGCGTTGGCGGGGTTCGCGGCGTTGGTCGGCTACTTCGCCGGGGACCTTCCCGGCCGCCGCGCCGGCGAGGGCTCCGGGCTCGTCACCGATCTCGCCGCGATCGAGGCCGACGGCCGCCGACTCACCGACGACGAGGTGCTCGGCTTCTGTCTGCTCTTCATCATCGCCGGTCACGAGACGACGACGAAGATGGTGGCGAACGCGGTCGAGCTCCTGAGCCGCCACCCGGATCAGCGCGCCGCGATCGTGGCCGATCCGGGCCTGGTGCCGAACGCGGTCGAGGAGGTGCTGCGCTTCCACAACTCGACCCAGTACATGCATCGCACCCTCACCGCCGACACCGAGCTCCACGGCACGACGATGCGCGCCGGCGACTCGGTCCTGTTGCTCATCGGTTCGGCGAATCGCGACGAGCGCGAGTTCGGCGCGGACGCGGACCGGTTCGACATCCGGCGCGCGCCCGGTCGGCACATCGCGTTCGGGTACGGGCCGCACTTCTGTCTCGGCGCCGGTCTCGCCCGCATGGAGGGCCGGGTCGCGCTCGAGGAGATCCATCGCCGCATCCCCGACTACGTGGTCGACCACGAACGCAAGGTCCGGTTCCACAGCGGCAACGTCACCGGCTGGAAGCATCTGCCGATCGCCTGTACCGCCTGACATCGCGCGGCGCGGCCCGACATCGAGCTGCGCGGGCGCCAGTCCGTAGATTGGCCCGGATGTCCCCGTCCCCCGGAAGTGCCGAGATCACGCGCGAGGCGGCGCGACGACGCACGTTCGCGATCATCAGCCACCCGGACGCGGGCAAGACGACCCTCACCGAGAAGTTCCTGCTCTACGCCGGGGCGGTGGCCGAGGCCGGCGCGGTCAAGGCCCGGGCCGGGAGCCGACGGGCGACGTCCGACTGGATGGCGATGGAGCAGCAGCGCGGGATCTCGATCACGTCGACCGCGCTGCAGTTCACCTACCGCGACCACGTGATCAACCTGCTCGACACGCCCGGCCACCGCGACTTCTCCGAGGACACCTACCGCGTGCTCGCCGCCGCCGACGCCGCGGTCATGGTGCTCGACGCCGCGAAAGGCATCGAGGCGCAGACGCTGAAGCTGTTCG
>CAZJBJ010000039.1:0-25597 GCA_964544295.1 uncultured Bifidobacteriaceae bacterium | reverse complement strand
GAAGACCGCCACGTCCGCCCCGCCGAGGCCGACGGCCGCGACCCCACCGGTCGCGAAGAAGCGGGTCGCCGCCACCCCGGCAGCCAAGAAACCCGCGGCCACCAAGACGGCAGCGAAGAAGGCCGCGGCCACCAAGACCGCCGCGAAGAAGACCGTCGCGAAGAAGACGCCGGCGGCAAAGAAGACCGGCGCGAAGAAGACGCCAGTGACAAAGACGACCGTCGCGAAGACAACCAAGAAGGCGACGGCCAAGAAGGCCACCGCCACGGCCACGGCCAAGGCCAAGTCCAAGGCCGCAGCCAAGACCACCGCCAAGACCACCGCCAAGACGACCGCCAAGACCACGGCCAAGTCCCCCGCCAAGAAGGCGGCGGCCAAGAAGCGAGGACGCTGACCATGGACGAGAGCATTCCTTCGATCACCGTCGGTGACGTCGACGAACTCGATCAGCCCTTCTACCTCGACGTCCGGGAACAGGACGAGTACCAGGCGGGTCACATTCCCGACGTGACCTGGTACGCGCTCGGCACCCTCGAGTCCGTCGTCGGTTCCCTGCCGACGACCCGCCCGGTGTTGTGCATCTGTCGGAGCGGCGCGCGGTCTGCTCACGCCACCGCGTTCTTGCGCGGTCAGGGCGTCGACGCGATCAACCTCGAGGGCGGCATGCAGGCGTGGGCCGCGTTCGGTCTCGACGTCGTCTGCGACGACGGCTCCGACGGCCGCGTGATCTGACGGCCGGCGAGTCGTGAGTCGCGAGCCCGCCGACGCTCCCCTCGCCGGCATCCGGGTCCTCGACCTGTCGCGCGTGCTGTCGGGCCCGATCGCCGGTCGCAACCTGCACGATCTCGGTGCCGACGTCATCAAGGTCGAGCCGCCCGAAGGCGACCTGGTTCGTTTCGCACAGCCCAAGGTCGGATCGATCTCGCTGTACTACGCGCAGCAGAACACGGGGAAGCGCAACATCTCGCTCGATCTCGCCCATCCGGAGGCCGCGGAACTCGTCGGCCGGTTGGCCGAGTGTGTCGACGTGGTGGTGGAGAACTACCGACCCGGCGTCATGGACCGGCTGGGCATCGGCTGGCCGACGCTCTCGGCCCGCAACCCACGGTTGATCATGGCGTCGATCAGCGGGTACGGCCAGACCGGTCCGTGGCGTGACCGCCGGGCGTACGCCGTCGTGATCCACGCCGAGATGGGACTCATCGAGGCCGGCGCCCGCTGGCGGGCCGATGCGGCGGGCACGCCCGACGACACCGTCGAGCTCCAGGACGGCATGAGCCACGCGGACGTGTACGCCGGTCTCCACCTGACCTCGGCGATCCTCGCCGCGCTGTTCCAGCGGGAGCGGACCGGCCGAGGTCAGTGGGTCGAGGTCGACATGGCCGAAGCATTGCTCCACGCCAACGACTTCACCCATTGGGATCTCTCCCCCACCGATCCGGGCGACTACCGGCCCACGCTGGCGCCGCCGTATACCCCGATCGTGCGCACCGGGGCCGGTCCGAGCGTCGTGATCGCCGGTGACCCCGCCGGCCCCGGGATCCTCGAGCTGTACGCGAACGCGATGGATCGACCCGAACTCCTCGACGATCCCCGGTTCACCCTCGCGCAGCGACGCGCGCACCGCGCCGAGCTCATCGAGACCATCGAGGAGTGGACGATGACGTTCACCAATCTTGATGAACTCGAGACGGTCCTCGCGCGCGCGAACCTGCCCATGGGGGTGGTACGCAGTGCCGGTGCGGCCGCGCGGTCCGAGTGGGCGGCGGCGCGTGGTGCGGTGGTGGCGGTCGACGACCGTCAGGGGTCGACGGTCGACATCCCCGAGGCACCGTGGCGGTTTTCCGCAGCAACGACGGGCGCGCACGGTGTGCCGGCGTACCGCGGGGAGCACAACCGCGACGTCCTCCGCGAGTTGTTGACCGTCGACGACGCCACCCTCGACCGGTGGGAGTCCGAGGGTCTGCTGTCGGCGCGACTCCCGCGCTGACGCGCCTGGGCCGAACGGCCCGCGCGGACATCGCGACGCGATCTCCGTACCGTGTGCGACTCGAGTTCGGGGTCGGCAGGGGACGCGGAGGACGTACCGGCCGGATCGGCCCTTCCCACGGATGGGATTTCATTGCACGACCAAGGATGGTGACCGCCGCATGTACCCCTCCCGACCCGGACTCGTGCTCGTCACCGCCGCTGCGCTCGCGGGTGCGCTCATCGGCCTGGGTCCCCTCACTCCCGCCGCGGCCGAGACCGGGGCGAATGCGAGCACGGACCCCACCGGCGCCCACGTCGAACTCGATCGGCGCGGCGCGTGGGTGGAGACGCCGCCGCGCGCGGGAAACGCGACGACCCCCATAGGGTGTCAGCGGCGTTGGATTCCATCGGGCGCGTTCGAACTCCGGGCGACGCCGCTCGGCGACTACCGCCCGGTCCCCATCGGTGCGCCGCAGCCCGGACCCGAGTACGCCGTGTACCAGGTCTGGTGTGACACCGATTATCTCGGCGCGATCTGGGCGCGGCCGCAACAGTTCGGCGTCGATCCGGCCGTGATCGCAGAACGACTGGTGCGGGACCTCCCGTACCCGGCCGCATCGGTGGCGGCGAACCCCGCGACCCGTGGCCTGACCGGCCTCGCGACGACATTTCGGATCGACGGCTACACCGCGGCGCCGATCACCGACGTCGTGCGCGAGTTCGGCATGGAGGTCGAGGTCGCAGCCGTCCCGGCGTCGGTGAGCTGGGACTTCGGCGACGACACCACCCGCGCGGGCGCGAGCACCGGCACCGGCCCGGTGCTCGACGTCACCCACACGTTCGAGATCCGCGCCCGGCCGACATTCCCCGTGCGCGCGCTCATCGAGCTCGCGGTGCGATGGCGCCTGAACCGTGGCCCGTGGCAAAACCTCGATCCGGTCGTGCGCACGGCACTCCTCGAGTATCCCGTCGTGGAATCCCGGGCGGTCCTGGTCCCCGACTCCTGAGGGCGATTTCGACTGAACCACCCGGACGGGCGGCCGGTAACCTGCCCCGATGGTTTCGTTCGATCGCGCCGCGGCGCTGGACCGGCTCGCCCACGAGGAGTTCGACGTTCTCGTCGTCGGAGGCGGCATCACCGGCTGCGGCGTCGCACTCGATGCCGCGAGCCGGGGCCTGCGCGTCGCCCTCGTCGAGCGCGACGACTTCGCCAGCGGCACGTCGTCCAAGTCCTCCAAGTTGGTCCACGGCGGGCTGCGCTACCTGCAGCAGAAGGAGTTCCGGCTCGTCTACGACGCCCTCCACGAACGCCAGCGGGCCCTCAAGAACGCGCCGCACCTGGTCCGCATCCTGCCGTTCCTCATCCCCGTGCTGAGCAAGGACGGCTTGATCAACCCGAAGATCGCGCGGGCGCTCGGCACGGCCATGTGGATGTACGACGTCACGGGCGGCGCGCGCATCGGCAAACTGCATCAGCGCATCGACAAGGACACCGCAGTGGCCCACATGCCGACGCTGCGCGCCGCGAACGTCGCGGCCGCCTACCTGTACTACGACGCCCAGACCGACGATGCCCGCTACACCTTGACGTTGGCGAGGACGGCGGCCAGCCATGGCGCAGTCCTCGCGAACCACGCCGCGGTCACGAGCCTGCGCAAGGGAACCGACGGGCGGGTCGACGGCGCGACCGTCGCGGCGGACGGTCGGACGTTCGACATCAGCGCCCGTACCGTCGTGAACGCGGCGGGCGTGTTCTCCGACGACGTGCGGGAGATGGACGAGGGCACCCACCCGCACTCGATCCGACCGGCCAAGGGCATCCACATCACCGTGCCGTGGACGAACGTGCGCAACGACATCGCCGCCATCGTCCCCGTGCCGAAGGACCGTCGGTCGATCTTCGTCGTGCCCTGGGGTGACTTCACCTACATCGGCACCACCGACACCGACTACGACGGGCCGATCGACGATCCGCAGTGCACGCCGGAAGACGTGCAGTACCTCCTCGACGCGATGAACCTGGCCCTGGCCGAGCCCCTGACCGTCGACGACGTCGTCGGCACGTGGGCGGGTCTGCGGCCCCTGGTCGTCGGCGGGACCGTCGGGCAGAAGACCGCCGACCTCTCGCGCCGACACAAGGTCGCGACCTCCACGGGCGGCGTGATCACCGTGACCGGCGGCAAGCTCACGACGTACCGCAAGATGGCCGAGGACACCACCGACGCGGTCGTCAAGGCCATCGGCCAGAAGGCGAACTGTCGGACCAAGCGACTCGCGCTCCTCGGGGCCACCGGGCCCGCGCCCGACGACGAACACCTCGCCCGCCGGTACGGGAGCCTGGCGACGAACATCCTCACGCTCGCCATGAACGATCCCGACCTCGCGGAACCGTTGGTACCGGGGCTGCCCTACCTGCGCGCCGAAGCGATCTACGCCGTGCGCGAGGAGATGGCCACCACCCTCGACGACGTCTTGTCCCGCCGCACGCGTGCGCGGCTCCTGGCCCGGGACGCGTCGGCAGCCGCGGCCGAGCGCGTCGCCCGGCTCATCGGATCCGAGCTGGGCTGGGACGAGGCGCGCATCGCCGCCGAGGTCGAGGGCTACCGGGCGTCGATCGAGCACGAACGCAGCTCGGCCGGGCTGCCCGAGACGGTGCTCGACGGTCTCGGGGCCTGATCCCCGCCGGGCGCGTATCCTCCCGCCCGTGACAGATTCAGGCGCACCGACCGTTCCCATCCCCTTCGGCGTTCCCGCGGCCGAGGTCTCCGAACGGCTCGGCGGGACCCGGGTGGCCGTGAGCGGCGAGCTGCTCGACCAGCTCGCCGCCACCGGTGCGGAGATCCTCGTCGACCCCGACACGACCGCCGAGGCCAGCCGGGACTGGTGGCCGCTGGCGATGATCTGGGCGGTCGACGGGCAGACCCCGGCCCGGGCGGCCGCGGTGGTGCGTCCCGCGAACGCCGACCAGGTGAGCACCGTCCTGGCCGCCTGCCACGCCGCCCGGGTGCCCGTGACCCCGGCCGCCGGGCGCAGCGGCGTGTGCGGCGCCAGCGTGCCCGTCCACGGGGGCGTGGTGCTCGACCTCACCGCGATGAGCGGCATCGTCGGCATCGACCGCGAGTCGATGGTGCTCGACGTCCTGCCCGGGACCTTCGGCACCTGGCTCGAGGAGACGCTCCAGACCGAGCACGGTGTCACCGTCGGCCACTGGCCCCAGTCCATGGCGCTGTCCACCGTCGGTGGGTGGCTGGCGTGTCGCGGTGCCGGTCAGATGAGCACCCGCTACGGCAAGATCGAGGACATCGTCGTCGGACTCGACGTCGTGCTCGCCGACGGGACCCGGATCACCACCGGGGGCGCGCCGCGCGCGGCGGTCGGGCCGGACCTCACCCAACTCTTCGTCGGGTCGGAGGGGACGCTCGGGATCATCACCGGTGCCCGGCTGAAGCTCCACACGCTCCCGGCCGCCGAACGGCGCGCCGCGTACGCGTTCGCGTCCTTCGCCGAGGCCAACGACGCGTGTCGGCGCATCGTGCAGCGTGATGCGCGCCCCGCCGTCCTCCGGCTCTACGACAACATCGAATCGGACCGGACCTACAAGACCGGGCCGGACGATCACCTGGTCCTCGTCCTCGACGAAGGTGACCCCGCGATCGTCGACGCCACCATGAGCATCATCGCCGAGGAGTGCAAGGACGCGACCCTGGCCGACATCGCGTTCGTCGAGCAGTGGCTCGGTCATCGCAACGACACCAGCGCACTCCAAGCACTCATCAGTCGCGACTACGTCGTCGACACGATGGAGATCGCGGCACCGTGGAAGGACTGCGTCGCCATCTACGACGCCGTCACCGCGGCCATCCGGGCAGTGCCCGGCACCCTCGCCGCGAGCGCCCACCAGAGCCACTCGTATCCGGACGGTGCGTGCCTGTACTTCACGTTCGCCGGGCAACCACCGCGCGACCAACGCGAGCAGTACTACCGCGACGTCTGGGAAGCGGGCACCCGGGCGGTGTTGGCCCGTGGCGGTGCCCTCAGCCACCACCACGGAGTCGGGCTCAACCGGTCCCGGTTCGTGCGCGACGCGCTCGGTCCCGCGTTCGGCGTGCTCGCCGCCACCAAGACCGCGCTCGACCCGCACGGCATCCTCAATCCCGGCAAGCTCGGGCTGGCGGATCCGTGGGCGGGCAGCGAGGAATGGCCCGACTGATGGAAGTACTCGTCTGCGACATCGGCACGTCGTCCATCCGCGCCGCGATCGTGCACGCGGACGCGACCGTGCACCACGAACAACAACGGATGTTCCTTCCCGACTCCCCCGCCCCCGGGACCGTCGAGTTCGATGCGATGGCCATGGCCCACACGGTGCAGGAAGCCGCCGAGGCCGCGCTCGCGCTCCACGGTGGACCCGTCGCCGCGGTCGGCATCACGAACCAGCGCGGCTCCACCGTCGTGTGGGACCGCGCCACCGGCGAACCCGTCGGACCGGCGCAGGGCTGGCAGGACCTCCGCACGATCATCAACTGCCTGATCCATCGGGCCAACGGGTTCCGGTTCGCGCCGAACGCGTCGGCCACCAAGATCGAGAACATCCTCGACACCTTCGACCCCGACCGGTCCCGAGACCTCTGTTTCGGCACCGTCGACTCGTGGATCGCCTGGCACCTGTCCCAGGGCGCGCTGCACGTGATCGACGCAAGCAACGCCGCGGTGACCACCATCCTCAACGCCGACGGCTCGGGCTGGCATCAGGGGGCGCTCGAAGCCCTGCGTATCCCCGAGCGCATGCTGCCGACCGTGGTCGACACGACCAGCATCATCGGCACGGCGACGGCCCTGCCCGGCGCGCCCCCCATCGCCGCGCTCATCGGTGACCAACAGGCGTCGCTGGTCGGTCAGGGGTGCGTGCGGCCCGGTCCGGCCAAGATCACGTTCGGGACCGGCGGGATGCTCAACCTCGTGGTCGGGCCCGAGCGACCCGGATTCGACACGCGCGGCGGCGGGGGCACGTTCCCGATCATCACGATGCGCACCGGCGGCGTCGACACCTGGGGCCTCGAGGCGATCATGTTGAGCGCCGGCACCAACGTCGAGTGGCTGCGCGACGATCTCGGGATCCTGCCGAGCGCCGAGGCCAGTCACGACGTCGCCCAACAGTGCGCCGACAGCGGCGGTGTGATGTACGTCCCCGCGCTGATGGGTCTCGGCACCCCGCGGTGGGACTACGGCGCGCGCGGCACCCTGCTCGGACTCACCCGTGGGAGCGGCCGCCCCGAGATCGTGCGGGCCGTGCTCGAAGGCATCGCCGAACGCGGTGCCGACCTGGTCGACGCCGCCGAGACCGACGCGGCGATGACGATCGACGTCCTCCGGGTCGACGGCGGCATGTCCCGCAATCCCACGTTCGTCCAGGCCGTCGCCGACGCCACCCAGAAACCGGTCGAGATCTCCCCGGTGAACGAAGCCACCACCCTGGGCGCCGGCTTCATGGCCGGGCTCGCCGTCGGCATGTGGCCGAGCGTGGACTCCCTGGCCGACACGTGGGCCCCCATCGCCCGCTACGAGCCCGGCGCCCCCACCGACCGTGCCCGCTGGGCCGAGGCCGTCTCCCGCGCCGCCAAGTGGCTCGAAGACCTCTCCGCCGTCGACTTCTAACCCTCGAACTTGCGTCGATAACCCCGCGGTTCGGCCGGGTTATTGACGCAAGTTCAGACTGCCGGTGGCGGTGACGGGGATCGTCGCGCGGCCCAGGAGCAGGTCGCCGTGGACGCGGTCGGGAGCCTCCCATTCGAGGTCGTAGCCGACGGGCACCCGCTCGCCGATCTCGGCGGCCGGGTCGTCCACCCGGAGGCCGAAGGCCTCCAGCCCGAAGCTCCAGTGCTCGTCGGGCGTCTCGCACGTCCACTCGGTCCAGAGCCCTTCGGCGCGCAGCTCGATCACCCGGCCGCGGGGTCGCGGGACCTCGAGATCCCGCACCACGACGAACCCGTCACCTACGGCCGGTCCCGAGAACACCGCCTCGTACTTCGCCAACCCGGTCTCGGGGATTGCGAGCTCGATCCGACCCTCGATCGCGTCCGGCGCGGTGAACGTCAGGCGGTAGATCACTCGATCAGCGCGTAGTACGGCACCGACGGGTCGTACGGTGCCGCGTCGGGCGCGCCGTCGACGAGGGAGAGTGCCTCGTAGAGATCGAGGCTGTCTCGGGGGACGGTCCAGTCGAGATCGTCCGCGATCCCCGCGGCGAGCGCGAACGGCCGGAGGAACGTGAAGTACACGAACGCGCCGGCGTCGATCTTCTCCTTGCGGCTCATCCCGGCGATCAGGCGGTACAGCTGTGACTGCGCCCGCTTGACCGACGCGGCCAGGTCGGGGAGTTCGTCCAGCGGGATCGGGGTGAGCGTGCCGCCCGTGCTGTCGTAGATGCCGAAGTGGGTGAGCCGGGAGAAGTAGTCGACCGGATCGGTGGTGGAGGTCCCCCAGTCGTTGGCCGTGACCTTCACGTCGTCGAGGACGAACGCACACGTGAGGTTGGCGTGGGCGAGTTCGGCCCCGACCTCGGTGCTCCAGGGGAAATACCCGACGCCGAACTCGTTGAAGTCGCGCACCAACACCGTGCGACCGTCGGCGAGCGGGTACGGACCGGTGTCCTGATAGCCGGCGCGGGTGTCGAAGTAGAGGAGGAAGAGGAACGACGTGAGCAGCGCGTTCGTCTTGGCGATCTGACGCCGGGTCGCGTCGTCGGTGACGGGCACCGCGCCCGCGACCAGTTCGTCCATGACCTCGGCGCCGTAGCGCGGCACGACGAGCCCGGCATCCCAGGCCTGGTGGTGACCGTCACCCCGGAACGCGAGCGCGGCCGGGGCCCAGAAGTCGAAGATCGTGCCGAGCCGTTCGAGGTCGTCCGCCGGGTCGAGGAGCCCGAAGGGCTCCAACGCCACCCGGATGACGAGCGGCAGGTTCGCGATCGACCAGAGGTGCACGGCGTCGATCTGGTTCCCGGGCCGCCTCCCCATCGCGCCGAGCTCGGCCGGCGGGCACGCCGCCGCGATCTCCTGCATCATCACCGGATACCGGCGGTACGCCTCGACGCACGAGACGAGGATGTACGCGGTGACCGGAATCAGCGCCGATTCGAGCGCCGTGCGCTCGGCGGTCATCGCCCCTGAGATCCGCCCGTGGAATCGCAACCACTCGTTGACCGCATCCTTGTCCATCGTTCCCCTCCGTGGTCAGGCCGACACGCGCACGACGCCGACGTCCTCGCTGCAGTCCACCTCCACCACCGCCCCCTCGGCCGGCGCACCGGTGGGGAACTCCGTCGCCATGATGCAGGGCACCTGGTACTCCCGGCTGACGATGCCGATGTGACTCGACGGGGTGCCCGACATGCACACGACCGCGGTCAGCTCGTCGAAGATCGGCGCGAGGAACGTCGCCCCCGCGTCCTGCACGCCGGCGACCACACCCTCGGCGCCGGCATCCATCAGCGCGAGCACGTCGTCCGGCGTGTTCATCATCCGCCAGATACCGAGTACCGGCGTGGCTGTGAACACGGTCGTACCGCTTCCTACCTGCGTCATGGCGCGCACGCTACCGCGCGTCGTTAGATTGGTCGGTCGTGGACCCCCGCCCACTGCTCCTCCAACTCCGCCTGCGCGGCAAGATCGCCGATCCCGGCGGGCCGGACCGCGTGACCGCGATCGCCGACGGTCACGCACTCGCACGGGGGGCGTACCTCGTCCTCACGCCCGACGGTCGCGAGCACGCCGACCGCGAGTTCGCGCTCACCGCCGACGCCCGAACGGACGCCGAAGCGGCCTACGAACAGTTTCGCCCCCGCAACACCGAGGTGATCCGCATCTGCCACGACTGGCAGGTGCGCGCCGGAGGGCAGACCAACGACCACCGCGACGCCAAGTACGACTGGGATGTCATCGATCGGCTCGCCGCGGTCGACGATCGGATCGGTCCGGTGATCCGTCGCCTCGGGCGTACTCAGCCCCACTTCGCCGAGTACCGGCCCCGGTTGCGCGACGCCCGCACCCGGATCGAAGCGGGCGAGCACGACTGGTTCACCTCGCCCCGGATCGACTCGTACCACACGGTCTGGATGGAACTCCACGAACACTTTCTGGTCGGATTGACCATCGAGCGAGCCTCCGAATCGGCCGACACTCCATGACGATGACTGATCCGCACCAGCACCAGATCTGGTTCGATGCCGACCACCACCTGGTCCACACCGTGCAGTGGCAGCCGCGCGCGGCCGATCCGGACGCCGAGCCGGTCCTGCTGGTCCACGGGCTCGGCGGGAGCACCGTCAACTGGGATCTGGTCGGCCAACCCCTCGCCGACCGCGTCGGCGCCACCGTGACCGCGCTCGACCTCCCCGGCTTCGGCCGCACCCGATCGGACCACCGGCGCGCCGGGTTCGACGACCACCGCCAGGTCGTGACCGCGTACCTCGCCGAGCACGGTCCGGCGATCGTCGCCGGCAACTCGATGGGCGGCGCCCTCGCCGTGGCCGTGGCTGCGGAACATCCCGAACTGGCGACCGGGGTCGTCCTGGTCAACGCCGCGTACCCCCGGCCGAGTGGCAACCTCGACCAGGTCGCACGCACGATCAAGTTCGCGACGCTCACCCTCCCCCGGGCCACCACACCGATCGTGCACGCCCGCGCCCGCCGGCTCGGACCGGAACGGTTGGTCGACGCCACCTTGCTCGCCGTGCTCGCCGAACCCGGGCAACTCGACGCCGACGTCCGCGACCGACTGATCGCGCTGGCTGCCGAACGTCGTCACTACCCCGAGGCCGCCACCGCGTACACCGAGAGCGGCGGCACGCTGTTCCGCTATCTCCTCACCGGCATGCGCCGGGACCTGGCCCGGATCGAGCGACCGACGATGATCGTGCACGGTCGCCGCGACCGACTCGTGCCGGTGTCGTTCGCGCGCGCGGTCGCTCGCCGCCGCGACGACTGGCAGTACGTCGAACTCGCGGACTCCGGGCACGCGCCCCAGCTCGAACACCCGGACCGGTTCGTCGCGATCGTCAGCGAGTGGGTCGACCGCCGGCTTCGAGGTCCAGCAACGCCCGTTTGAAGGCGACGCCGTCGGCGAACGCATCGCCGAACCCGCCGCCGTATCCGCCGATGCCGTTGGCGGCCACGACCCGGTGACACGGGATCAGGAACGGCACCGGGTTCTTGGCCATGGTGGAGCCCACGGCGCGCGCCGCGCGCGGGCGGCCGACCATCTCGGCGACCTCGCCGTAGGTGACGGTCTCGCCGTAGGGCACCTCGTCGTGCACCGTGAGCAGGATCGCGCGCTGGAGGTCGGTCAACGTCGGCGGCAGCTCGACGGCGATGTTGAACGACCGACGGTCGCCGGCGAAGAACTCGTCGAGTTCGCGCGCGACGGCGCGATCTCGACGCGGCCGGGTCGGGTACTCGTCGATCGGAGTCGTCGGCAGGGAGATCGACCGTACCCCGGTCACGCCCAGTTCGACGACGATGTCACCCCACGGGATCCGTTGCCGCCACCACTGGGTCACCCCGGCGGGACCGGTCATCCCCGACTCGGCTCAGATCAGGCCGAGCGACTGGATCTCGGCGCGTTCGGCTTCGAGTTCCTCGGTCGTGATGCGCAGCTTCTCCTGGGCGAACTCGTCGTGGGCCAGACCCTCGACGACACTCCAGCCACCCTGACCGTCGGCCTGGACCGGGAAGCCGTACTGGAGGCCCTCCGGCGTCCCGTACTCGCCCCGGCTCACGACCGCGAGGCTCGACCACTGCCCGGCCGGGGTCGCGGTCCGGGCGCTGTTCACCGAGTCGATGGCCGCGTTGGCCGCCGACGCTGCGGACGACAGGCCGCGCGCTTCGATGATCGCCGCGCCGCGCTTCTGCACCGTCTCGATGAACGTGGTCCGGAGCCAGTCGGTGTCGCCGATGACGTCCGGCGCAGCCTTCCCACCGATCCGCGCGTTCGCGAAGTCGGGGTACTGGGTCGCCGAGTGGTTCCCCCAGATGGTGACGTTGGTGACGTCCGCGACCGGGACACCCGCCTTCTGCGCGAGCTGGGTCTGGGCGCGGTTCTGGTCCAGGCGGGTCATGGCGAACCACCGGTCCGCGGGCACGTCCGGCGCGTTGCTCCGGGCGATGAGGCAGTTCGTGTTGCACGGGTTCCCCACCACGAGGACCCGAACGTCGGACGCCGCGTGCGCGTTGATCGCCTCGCCCTGGGGCTTGAAGATCCCCCCGTTCACGTTGAGCAGATCACCGCGCTCCATGCCGGCTTTGCGGGGAATCGATCCGACCAGAAGCGCCCAGCTCGTGCCGTCGAACGCGGTCTTGAGGTCCGACGTCGTCTCGATCCCGGCGAGGAGCGGGAACGCACAGTCGTCGAGTTCCATCGCCACGCCGCCGAGCGCCTGCATCGCCGGCTCGATCTCGAGCAACCGCAACACGACGGGCTGGTCGGGGCCGAGCAGCTGACCGGACGCGATGCGGAAGAGGATCGCGTAGCCGATCTGGCCCGCCGCGCCCGTGACGGTCACATGAACTGGAGTCTTCGCCATGCCCTGCAACTTAGTGATCGGCTTGGTTTCGTGCCGACTCCGAGCCCGTCGGTCCCGCGCCGTGGTCGGGGTCGAGGAGCAGGTTGCGGGCCTCGCTGAGTTCGGCGATGCGTTCGGCCGCTCCGTCGGCGGCCCCACCCTGGTCGGGGTGGGCGAGCCGGAGGAGTCGGCGGAACCGCTTCTGGATGTCGATCCGGTCGATGCCCATGTCGGCCCGGAGCCCCAGGACCTCCATCGCCCACCGCCGTTCGGCCGGGATCCCCACCCACGAACCCGAGTCGAGTTCGGTGTAGGCGTCCTCGACCGGGCCGACCCCTGCACGCGGCGGCCGCAGCACCGGGATGCCCTCGCGGAGGCGGCGGACGACGAACGGTTCCGGTATCACCCCCGGCTGGGCGACCGCGGCTTTGATGGCCTGCACCGCGCGGGACCGCACGCTCGATCCCATGGACCCGGCCGCGAGCAGGGCGCCGACGACCTGCGGACCGGGGGCACCGTGGACATCGAGCTCGACGATGAGTCGGCCCTGCTCCTCGAGGAGGCGGTGACGGGACCGGTCGAGCCCGTGCACGTCAGTCTGGAGGCGGTGCCGGAGTGCGATGCGCGGCACGCGCAGGCCGTGCCGGGAGATCTCGGGCAGCAGTCGGGCCAGCTCGTCGAGTTGCTCGTCGTCGAACGCACCGATGTGCTCGGCCACGACCGCGGCGAGCAGGCCGGCGCCGTGGGCCGAACCGCTCATCGGCAGATACAGGTCCCCGAGCGCGACCCTTCTCGTCGGCATGTGGTTGCGCGTGTGGCGGACCACCAGCTCGGCGAGGATCATGACGTCGTCATCCCAATGAGTGTTCGGGGCCGACCGCGCCGCCGGATGGCGGCATCGGTCAGTTCGTGAGGGCGACGACGAGCAACGTGACCGCGAACACCGCGGCGATCACCGCCATCATCGCCCACAGCGTCGCGGCGGGGAACGGGCTGGGTCGGGACGGACCGAACTCCGCGGTCATCCCACAGGACGGGCACCGGACGTCGGGATCCTTCGGCAACCCGCAGAGCAGACAGGGTTCGCTCAGGCTCGACACCGCGTCACCGGTCATCCGGCCCGCCGTTCCGCGATCTCGACCAGGTTGCGGAACAGCATCGCGATCGTCGTCGGACCGACACCGCCGACCCGCGGGGTGATCGCCCCCGCGACCGCCTCGCACGCGACGTCGACGTCGGGGAGGAGCTTCCGGCCCTCGTAACGAACGCCACCACCGACCACCACACACCCCGGCGTCAGGTGCTCGGGTTGCAGGATCCCGGGCACTCCCGCGGCCGCGATCACGACATCGGCGCGCCGGGTGTACTTCGGCCAGTCCTCCACGCCGGTGTGCACCACGGTGACGGCCGCGTTCGCCGTCGGCCGCTTCTGCGAGAGCAACAAGGCGAGGGGCCGACCGAGCGTGGCTCCCCGACCCATGATGCAGACGTCACGACCCGCAATCGGGATGTCGTAGTGCGCGAGCAACGCCTCGATCCCCGCCGGCGTACACGGCACCGGCCCGGGCATCGACAACGCCAGGCGCCCCATGTTGACCGGGTGCAGCCCGTCGACGTCCTTGTCCGGGTCGAGCGTGAGCAGGGCAGCCTCGAAGTCGATGTGCGGTGGCGCCGGATACTGGAACAGCACCGCGTCGACGGCGTCGTCGGCATTCAGCCGCGCGATCGCGTCGAGCACATCGGCCTGGGTCGCGTCGGTGCCGAGGTGCACGTCGACGGAGTGGCACCCCATCTCGGCGGCCTTGGCGTGCTTCATCCCGACGTACCGAGCACTCGCGTCGTCGGCCCCGACGAGCAACGTGGCGAGCCCCGGGGGCCGACCCCGCGCGATCAGCTGCTCGATCCGTGGCCCCAGGTCGGCGAACACCGCGTCGGCGACCGGCGCGCCCGGCATCATCATTCCCGCTCACCGCCCTTCGGGCTGGGCCGCTCGGGCCCCGCTCGGCGAGCGCGGGCCAGGTGCTTCGGAGTACACGCCTCGCTCACGTTGCGCCTCGCTTTCAGTGGAGGAAGTGGCGTTCGCCGGTGAGGACCATCGCCAGGCCGAGTTCGTCGGCGCGCGCCGTCACCTCGTCGTCGCGCATCGCGCCCCCGGGTTGGAGCACCACCGCGACGCCGGCCGCGGCCGCGGCCTCGACGCCGTCGGGGAACGGGTAGAACGCGTCGGACGCGCACGCCCCGCCGGTCGCCCGGCCGGCGGCCTTCTTCGCCGCGATCTCGCCCGACTCCGCCCGGTTCTGCTGCCCGGCACCGATGACGACGGCCTGGCCGTCCTTCACCAGCACGATGGCGTTGGACTTCACGTGCCCGCAGATGCGCCACGCGAGTTCCGCGTCGGCCCACTGCTCGGGAGTCGGCGCAACCTTGGTCGCCACCTTCCAGTCGTTGCGATCGGCGGCGAAGTGCGCCGGATCCTGCACCAGGAAGCCGCCGCTGATCTGGCGGAACTCGCGGGCGTCGGTCGTGGGCACCGGCGCTTCCAGCAGCCGGGTGTTCTTGCGCTTCGCCCGCAACGCGTCGAGCGCCCCCGCCGAGTAGCCCGGCGCGATGACGACGTCGGCCTGGGGTCCGTCGGCCATCGCGGCGGCCGTGGCGTCGTCGATCGGTCGGTTGAACGCTACGATGCCACCGAACGCGGAGCGCTCGTCGCATTCCAACGCCCGCTGGTACGCGGTCGCGAGATCGTCGGCCACCGCGACCCCACACGGGTTCGCGTGCTTGATGATGGCGCACACCGCCCGATCACCGAGATCGTGGGCCAGCTTCCAGGCCGCTTCGGTGTCGTAGAGGTTGAGGTAGCTGAGCGCGAGGCCACCGTGCTGGACGACGCCGTCCCACCAACTCGACGCGCCGATGGCCCGATACCGCGCGCCCTGCTGATGCGGGTTCTCGCCGTAGCGGAGGACCTCGTCCGTGCGGTCGAGCGCGAGCACGAGGTGCTGCGGGAGCGACTCGCCCGCCTGGAGCCATGCGACGATCGCCGCGTCGTACGCCGCGGTCCGGGCGAACGCATCCAGCGCGAGCTGCCGACGGGTCGGATCGGTGACGCGACCGTGCTCCCGCAGTTCGCCGAGCACGGTGTCGTACTGGTCCGGACTCGTGACGATGGCGACGTGCGCGTGGTTCTTGGCCGACGCCCGCACCATCGCCGGGCCGCCGATGTCGATCAACTCGATCGACGGGTCGGTGTGGAAGGGATAGAGGTTGGACACCACGATGTCGAACGGTTCGATGCCGTACTCGGCCATGTCGGCGCGGTGGGCCTCACTCGTCGGGTCGGCCAGGAGCCCGCCGTGCACCTTGGGGTGCAGCGTGACCACCCGGTGATCGAGGATCGCCGGCACGCCGGTGAGCTCGGCCACGTCGGTCACGGGGATGCCCGCATCGGCGATCGCCGCCGCGGTGCCGCCGCTGGAGACGAGGGTGCACCCGAGTTCGTGCAACGCCCGGGCGAAGTCCACGATCCCGGTCTTGTCGTACACCGACAGCAGCGCCCGCATCTCCTACTCCTTCTCCATCAGTTCTCGCAGCACCGCCGGATAGAGGCGACGCTCGACGTCCTTGATCCGTTCGTGCAGGGTCTCGACGGTGTCCTCGGCCAGCACCGGCACCGCTTCCTGGGCCAGGATCGGCCCGTCGTCCACGTCGAGGCGGGCGAAGTGCACGGTGCAGCCCGTCACCTTCACCCCGGCGGCGAAGGCCTCCTCCACCGCGTGCCACCCCTTGAACGCCGGCAGCAGCGCCGGATGGGTGTTCACGATCCGATCCGGATAGGCGTCGTGGATCGGCTTTTCGAGGATGGTGCCGAACCCGGCCATGGCGACCAGATCCACCTCGTACCGGGCCAGGACGTCGACGATCTCGTGGGTGTAGGCGACCCGGTCGAAGTCCTGACCGTAGCTCGATCGGCGCACCAACTCGGCCGGAATTCCACGCTGTTCGGCCCGGGCCGTCGCCGGACATTCACGGTCGACGATCACCACCGCGATGGGCAGATCCGCGTCGAGCAGGGCTTGGAGAATCGTCCCACTGCCCGATGCCAAGACCCCGATCCGCATTGGTGCCAACCTACCCTGGTTGATCGCATCCGCTCCGGGTCAGGGGCGGGCCCATTCATCGTCCGGCCACCCAGGAGTCCGACCCATGCGCACGCCCCCCACCCGCGGCGAGACCGTGATCCTGGCCGGCGGCATCGTGACCATCGTCGCGTCGTTCTTCGCGTTCTACACCGCCGGGAACTTCAGCGTCACCGCCTGGGACAGCGGGCTTTCACCGATCGGGGTGTACCCGGTCTTCGCGGGAGGCTTCTCGGCGGCCGTCGTCGCCCTGCGTCGCTTCGCCGGCGCGACCCTGAGCGTGCGGTTCGGCGGGTTCAGCTGGGAGCAGGTCCACCTGCTGCTCGGCCTGTTCGCCGTACTCATCACCGGCGGCTACTTCTGGCAAGGTGCTCGAGGAGCCGATTTCGGGCTCGGGTTCTGGGGGATGTTCGGCGGCTCGATCGCCCTGCTCGTGGGCGCGGTGATGTTCAGCCGCGAACACGCCGACCCGTTCGGGCCCCGCCACTGAATCTCCCACCCGACCCGGAGGTCGGTAGGTCTACAAACCGGCGACGACGCCGACCATCAGCTCGCCGGCCTCGGTCGGGTTGAGTCCGACCTGGGCACCGGCGTCGCGCAGCGCGTCCATCTTCGCGGCTGCGGTGCCCTTGCCCCCCGAGACGATGGCACCGGCGTGGCCCATCTTCTTCCCCGGCGGCGCGGTGACCCCGGCGACGTAGGCGACGACGGGCTTGCTCATCGACGACTTGATGAACTCCGCCGCCTCTTCCTCCGCCGTCCCGCCGATCTCACCGATCATCATGACGGCCTTGGTCTCGGGGTCGGCCTCGAAGGCACGCAGGCAGTCGATGAAGCTCGTGCCCGGGACCGGGTCACCACCGATGCCGACACACGTGGTCACGCCGATGTCCTGCTGCTTGAGTTCGTAGAGCGCCTGGTAGGTGAGCGTGCCGGAGCGGCTGACGATGCCCACCGGGCCGCCGGCCTTGGCGATGTGACCCGCGGTGATGCCGATGTTGGCCTTGCCCGGGCTGATGATGCCGGGACAGTTCGGACCGAGCAGCTGGACGTTCGGGTAGTCGCGCTTGAGCACGTTGAAGAACCACGCCTCGTCATGCGCGGGCACGCCCTCGGTGATGACGACGATGAACTCGACGCCACCCTCGGCCGCGTCCATGACCGCGTCACGCACGCCCGGCGCGGGGATGAACACGCACGACGCGGTGGCGCCGGTCTCGGCCACGGCCTCGGCCACGTTGGCGAAGATCGGGATGCCCTCGACGTCGGTCCCGGCCTTCTTCGGGTTGGTCCCCGCCACGACCTGGGTGCCGTACTCGCGGTTGAGCAGTCCGTAGAACCGGCCCTGCGAACCGGTCAACCCCTGGTAGACGACCTTCGTGTTCTCGTCGACGAAGATGCTCACTTCTTTCCTCCCGCAAGCTCCACCACGCGGCGAGCGGCGTCGCGCATGGTGGGTTCGATCTGCAACATGTCCGAGCGGTGCGGTTCCAGGATCGCCAACCCCTCTTCGGCGTTGGTGCCGTCGAGCCGGATCACGATCGGCGCATCGATCTGCACGCGAGCAAGCGCCTGCACGATGCCGTTGGCCACTTCCTCGCCCTTGGTGATCCCACCGAAGATGTTGATGAAGATCGACCGCACCTTCGGGTCGTTGTTGATGACCTCCATCGCCCCGGCCATCACGTCGGCGTTCGCACCGCCGCCGATGTCGAGGAAGTTCGCAGGCGAGCCGCCGACCTGGGTGACGATGTCGACCGTGCTCATCGCGAGCCCGGCACCGTTGGCGATGATCCCGACCGACCCGTCCAGGCCGATGTACTGGAGCCCCTTCTCGTGCGCCGCTTCCTCGCGGGCGTCCCGGACCTGGGTCTCGTCGTACACCGCGTAGTCGGCGTGGCGGAACACCGAGTTGTCGTCCAGGGTCACCTTGGCGTCGAGCGCGTGCACCCGGCCGTCGGGGGTGAGGATCAGCGGGTTGATCTCCACGAGGTCGGCGTCGCCCTCGGTGTAGGCGGTGTAGAGCTTCATCAGGATGTCGACGGCGCCGTCGACGGCCGCGGGGTTGAGCTTCGCGGCCTCGACCCAGGAGCGGCAATCGGCCTCGGTGAGTCCCTCGGCCGGGTCGACGTGGATCTTGGCGATCGCGTCCGGGTCGGTCGCGGCCACCTCCTCGATCTCGACGCCGCCCTGGGCGGAGAGCATGCCGAGGTACTTCTTGGCCGAACGATCGAGCGTGAACGACGCGTAGTACTCCTCGCTGATGTCGCTGGCGTGCTCGACCCAGACGACCTCGACGGTGTGACCCTTGATGTCCATCCCGATGATGTCGGTCGCGTACTGGCGCGCCTCATCTGCGTTGGACGCGAGCTTGATGCCGCCCGCCTTGCCCCGGCCCCCCACCTGCACCTGGGCCTTGACGACGACGGGATAGCCGACGCGGTCGGCCGCGGCGACCGCGGCCTCCACATCGGTGACGGCCTCACCGTCGGACACGGGAATCCCGTACCGCGCGAAGAACTGCTTGCCTTGATATTCGAACAGGTCCACGAGACTCCTCGGAGTGCGATGGTCGGTACTGCCGGCCGCGAACGGGCCGGGGCGATCAGTGGGCGGGTTGGGCCTCCCGCGCGTCCAGGGCCGCCTCGAGCCACTCATGGATCGACACGAGGGTGGCACCGGGGGTGAACAGCTCGGCGACGCCGATCTCCTTCAGCTTCGGGATGTCGGCGTCGGGGATGATGCCGCCACCGAACACGACGACCTCGTCGAGGCCACGTTCACGCAGCAACTCGAGGACCCGGGGAAAGAGCGTCATGTGCGCACCCGAGAGCAGCGACAGGCCGACCGCGTCGGCGTCTTCCTGGAGGGCGGTCTCGGCGATCTGTTCGGGCGTCTGGTGCAGACCGGTGTAGATGACCTCGAAACCGCCGTCGCGCAGGGCGCGGGCGATGACCTTCGCGCCGCGGTCGTGACCGTCCAGGCCCGGCTTGGCGATGACGACTCGGTATCGGCGCTGCATGCGGCCAGAACCCTAGCGATCCGGCCCGGAACCAGGCCAACGCACGCCACAACTGGACTCTCCGGGCATTCGGTGAGTACACCCTGGAGGTGCCCCCCGCCCCGAAGAACCGTCGCCGCGATCTCACCATCCTGCTCGGCGCGGCGATCGCGGTGATCGTGGCCGGCATCCTGGTCGCCGCGGCGATCCTGGCGGTCACGAGCCGGGGCAAGCTGCCGAGCACGAAGGTGGCCCAGCCGTTCGGCCTGGCGTCGGACATCCGGGCCAAGGTGCGCGAGGGCGGTCCGATCGCCATGGCCGGGCTGAGCGGCGACGACGGGTTCTGGGTGGCGATCGAGAACGGCCGCCTGGTGACGCTGCTGGTCGAGCAGCCGAAGCCGGCTGACTGCTCGTTGCGGTGGCGCGGCTCGAAGGACACCTTCACCTGCGACGGTCGCCCCGTCACCCCGGCCGAGCTGGCCCGCTTCCGCTCCTACGTCGAGCCGACGGGACCGCGCAAGGGCCTCCTGATGGTCGAGTTGCGCAAGGTGCTCCCCGCCCCGAACGCCACCACGACCACGACGTCCAGCACCACCACGACCAGTACGAGCACGACCACCGCGCCCTGAATGTCAGAGTTTGGTCAGGGGTGCCCAGGCCAGGAGCAGCGTCTTCTCGCCGACGCCGCGGAACTGCACGGTCGCCTCGGCCTTGTCGCCCTCACCACGCAGGTTGACGATGACCCCTTCGCCGAACTTCTCGTGGCGGACGTCGTCGCCGATGCGCAGGCCGATCTGTTCGGCGCCGCGCGCACCCGTCGGCGCCCGGTCGACCCGCATGGCCGCGGCGGCGACCGCTTCCCGGTGGTCCGAGATGCCGCGTCCGCGTTCGGCGCGACCCTGGGCCTTCACGAGTGCCTCGGGGATCTCGTTCAGGAATCGGCTCGGCGGGTAGTAGTCGGTCGAGCCGAACAGCATCCGACTCCAGGCGTGGGTCAGATAGAGACGTTGTTCGGCGCGGGTGATCCCGACGTAACAGAGCCGCCGCTCCTCTTCGAGCTCCTCCGGATCGCCGAGCGCGCGGGAGTGCGGGAAGATCCCGTCCTCCATCCCGGTGAGGAACACGACGGGATATTCGAGCCCCTTCGCCGTGTGCAGCGTCATGAGGGTCACGAGCGATTCCTCACCCGTCGCCTCGTCGAGGTCGGTCACCAACGAGATGGCCTCGAGGAAGGCCTGGACGCGGACGACACCGGTGGGCGCGGCGGTCAGGTCCTCGATGCCTGCGATCCCGGCCAGGCCGGACAGGTCGCCGGCATCGAGCTGCTCGTCGAACTCGCGCGCCACGCCGACCAGCTCTCCGAGGTTCTCGATGCGGCCGAGTGCTTCGATCGTGCGTTCGGCTTCGAGCTCAGCGAGATATCCCGTGCGGTCGAGCATCGCCTCGATCACCTCGGCCACGCCGAACTCGGCGGCCGACTCCTCCAGCCCGGTGATGACCTCCAGGAGATCCTTGATGCCCCCGAGCGCGCGGCCGGTCACACCGGCGGCGGCACCTTCGGCGAGCGCGTCGCGGAACACGACGCCCGCACCCTGGGCGTAGGCCTCGACCTTGCGGACCGACGTGTCGCCCACCCCCCGCTTGGGCACGTTGACGATCCGCTTCCACGCGACCTCGTCGTCGGGGTTGGACAACGCCCGCAGGTAGGCGAGCGCGTCCTTGATCTCGCGACGGTCGTAGAACTTGGTGCCGCCGACGATGCGGTACGGAATGCCCGAGCGGACGAAGGACTCCTCCACCACGCGACTCTGGGCGTTGGTGCGGTAGAAGACCGCGACGTCCGAGTACCGAACGTGTTCGACGTCGACGAGCCGGTCGATCTCGGACACGATGAACCGGGCCTCGTCGTGTTCGTCCTCGGCGTGGTACCGGGTGATCAGTTCGCCGCCGGCCTGCTCGGTCCAGAGGTGCTTGGGCCGACGGGCCGCGTTGTTGGCGATCACGGCGTTGGCGGCATCGAGGATCGTCTGGGTCGACCGGTAGTTCTGATCGAGGACGATCACCGACGACTCCGGGAACTCCTCCTCGAACCGCATCAGATTCCGATGATCCGCCCCGCGGAACTTGTAGACCGAGTTGTGGGTCACGATCCCGTTGGCCACGAAATTGTGTGTTCCCTCGACGTCGATGTCGTACACCGGCGCATCGAGTTCCACCCGCTCGACGTGCTCCACCGCATCAAAATCGCCGTGCTCATCCACCATCACCATGCCGGCGCGCACCGATGCGGCGGGAACGAACGGCAGGGTGTTGGTGGTTGCGGTATCTGAGCGGTTGGCACCGAGCCGGGCGACGCACCGAACCGAGACATCCAACGAAGACTGGATCATGGCGACGATCTCGGCGATCTTCGCCATGTCGACGCTGCCGGTCTCGAATCGCCACCCGGCGGAACCACGGCGTGCCGGCCGCACCGAGAGCCCGAGTGATTCGAGTACGCGACGACCCTCGTCATCACTTCCGAACAGCGAGATCCGGTGGAATGCACGTGGACCCCTCCGGTCACCGCACAACACGACCGACAGCACGCGTCGGTGAGCTCGTGCATCCGTCGAGAACCCCTGGGCCGAGTAGTGCGGATGTTCGTCAACGAAGCCGGCGAAATGCATGTGATCGTCCGTAGCAATGAGCTCGCGACCGCTTGCGGTACGAACACGGATTCCGTCGCGTCGGCGCGCCGCGTGCACGCGGTTCACCGTCGCCGCCCTCATGTCCCCACTGCCGTAGTTCGAGAGCACCTCGTCGCCCGGCATGATGTCATCGATCGCCCGCAGCGACCCGTCTGCCATGGTGATCTTGCTTCCGGCCACGAGACACTGATCAGCGTCGCCGACGACCATCACGTTGCGATGTTCCTGCGAGAGGAGACGCACGATCTCCCACTGGGCGATGTTGGTGTCCTGGAACTCGTCGACGAGCACGTGGCGGAACCGGTGCCGCCACCGCTCGAGCGCGTCGGGGTGCTCGCGAAACAGCCGGACGACGAGCAGCAGGAGGTCGTCGAAGTCCGCCGCCGACGCCTCCGCCAGCCGACGTTGGTACTCCGTGTAGACCTCGGCGATCCGCAGGTCGGGTTGGGTCATCGCCTTGGCGGTGGCCTCCTCGGCGTCGATGAGCTCGTTCTTCATCGCCGAGATCGAATGGTGCAGCCGACGCGGCGGGAACCGCTTCGGGTCGAGGTTGAGGTCACGCCGGACGAAATCGGTCAGGCGAACCGCGTCGGCCTCGTCGTAGATCGAGAACGACGACCGGTAGCCGAGCAGGCCCACGTCGCGACGCAGGATGCGGGCGCACGCGGAGTGGAACGTCGACACCCACATCTTGCGCGCCACGGGGCCGATCAGCGTGGCCACGCGGTCCTTCATCTCCCCCGCGGCCTTGTTGGTGAAGGTGATCGCCAGGATCTCGAACGGCGACACGTTGCGTTCGCCGATGAGGTACGACACCCGATGCGTGAGCAGTCGGGTCTTGCCCGAGCCGGCACCGGCGACGACGAGGATCGGACCGTCGGGCGCGGTGACCGCGTCACGTTGGACCGGGTTGAGACCCTCGAGGAGTTCCGCCGCACTCATGGAGCGCATCGTACAGGTGTTCGGTTCGACCGCGGGTGCCGAAGCGGACGGTCGGTCGAGTTCAGGACTCGCGGCCCGACTCGCGCTCGACCTGCATCTCCTGCGTCGTGTCGTCGGCCGACTTCCGAAACGCGCGCAGCAAGCGCGTCCCGTCGGCGTCCAGTGTCACCGTGAACGCGCCGGACTCGTCGTCCAGGTCCAACGCGAAGTACGGCTCCCAATCGGACTCGGGAACGAACGCGTCCGGGTCGACCCCCAATGGGAGTCGGCGGAATCGACGACGTTCCGGGTCGAAAAGCCAGGTGCTGTGAGCAGACTCGATCCGTTCCACGAGGTGGGTCACGCTATCGGCTCAGGCTTCGAGCGCAAGGGTCACAGGTCCGTCGTTCACGAGCGCAACCGCCATGTTCGCCCGAAATCGACCCGTCGCCACGGTCAGATCATGGTCACGGAGCACAGCCACGAACCGCTCGACCAGCGGTTCCGCGTGCTCCGGTTTCGCCGCATCCGCCCAGGAGGGACGGCGCCCCCGGCGGGTGTCGCCGTACAACGTGAACTGCGACACGACGAGCGCGGCACCGCCGATGTCGACCAACGATCGATTCATGACCCCGTCCGGGTCATCGAAACATCGCAGATTCGCAACCCGACCCGCGAGTCGGGTCGCGACCGCATCGTCGTCCGAGTGGGTCACACCGACCAACACGACGAGTCCCGGACCGATCGCGCCGACCGGTTCACCGTCGACCGTGACCGACGCCTCGGTCACCCGCTGTACCAGGGCTCGCACCCCGGCAAACCTACGTGATCGTGATCAGGTCCGGGATGAACGCGATCCCACCCGTCGCGGCACCGGCACCCGTCCCGGGGTCCACCACGACCGGCGTCCGCTTGCCCGGCGCAGCATTGGCCGCGACGGTCATGTTGACGTTCATGGTGGACTCGTTCGGCACCGTCACCGAGTTGATGGTGATGCCATCGCCGAGCAGCACGACCGAACCGGCGTGAAGCCCGTTGCCGGTCAACGTGATCGTCCCCGTGGTTCCTCGCGCGATCGACGACGGCGACGCCGCGAAGAAGAACGGCACCGGGTTCGACTGCAGGAACAGGTCCGGCACCGTGCCGTTCGTGTCGGTGTTCCCCATGACGTCGGTCGAACTCGACGAGTACAAGACGTACCGACCGTCACCGCTGAGCGCGTGAGGGATCGAACCGGCCAGCGACGGGTCCGGGTTGGACGGCTCACCTTGGGTCTGGGTCAGGCCGACGAGCGTCGTGATCCCCCGGGTGCGGTCGCGCACGAATGGATCCGAGCCCGCGAGCAGGTTCTGGCTCACCAGATCATTCGACGCGCTCTGGAACAACACGAAACGGGCGTTGTCGCTGATGCCGACGAGGTAACTGAAGTCGTCACCGGCCTGCCCTGCCGGGTTCCGGCTGATGAGTTCGTAGCCCGCCGTGCCCAGCCTGGCGGTGTAGACGTTGGTACTGAACGGCGGATCCACACCCGCGATGAGGTTGGTCGCGTCCGTCTCGAAGGCCACCGTCGTACCGTCACCACTCATCAACGCATTGGTCGAATCCGAATCAGCCTCGTCGCCATTCGTGAAGCCGGTGATGCGCGTCGTCGTCCCCGCGGTCCGGTCCCGCACGAACACGTCGGTGAAGATGCCGGAGTCGTTGATGTCGAAGTTGGACGCGTCCGAGATGAAGGTCACGTAGCGGCCGTTGTCGCTGATCGACCCGCCGTACGAGTCGAGGTCGCCCTCCTCCCCGTTGCTCGCGACGCTCATCCGCTCGGTCTTGGAAGTGTTCAGATCACGGATGTAGACGTCGGTGCTGAAGTTCTGGTCCAGGGTCCCGATGAGATTCTCGGCGTCGGACTCGAAGGTGAACACCTTCGCGTCCGGGGTCATCGACGTCAGGTACGACCCGCCATCCGACTGGGTTCCCCCGCTGCGGACGCTGACCCGGATCGTGGTCCCGGCGACCCGATCCCGAAGGAACACATCGGTCGAGTCGTTGGTGTCGCTCGCCGCGATCAGATCCGACGAGTCGCTGTTGAAGGCGACGTAGCGACCGTCGGCCGAGACGAGCCCGCTGTAACCACCGAGCGCCGCCTGGGTGCCCGCATTGCGGACCGACACGCGCTCGGTCACCCCGGTCTGGTTGTCACGCCAGAACACGTCGGCGGCGCCGTTCGTGTCGTTGGGGACCAGGTTCGACGCGTCCGAGGTGAACACCACGTACCGACCGTTCGGCGAGACGTCCGAACCGGAGATCGATCCCCCACTCGGCT
>CAZJBJ010000038.1:0-26355 GCA_964544295.1 uncultured Bifidobacteriaceae bacterium | reverse complement strand
CCAACAGTTGCACCCCGGCGCCGGCGACCAAGCCGGTCCCGACCTTCACGTACAACTCGGCGAACTACCCCGCCGGCACGGTGCACGAGTACACCTTCCCGGCCGACTACACCACGTTCAACAACTACATCGCCGCCAACAAGAGCAACCTCTCCGGCGTCTTCCACATCACCGGTGGCGGTGCGTCGTACCCCGTACTCCTCAACGGCACCACGGTCACCGGTGACCTCACCGTCGTGGCCACCGACTCCCCCATCGACATGACGACCGGTGGTATGGGTGCCAGCAGCGGATCCGACAAGATCGTGGTCCTCGCCTCCTGGTATGCGGCCCCGGCGTCGGGCTGTACCACCACCGGCGGAAACCCCGCCGACTGTGCTGTCGGGTTCAAGAACAACTTCGACATGGACTCCGGAAGTCTTTCGGGCGACGACAACACCGCGGTGCTGATCTACGCACCGAACGGGCCGGTGGCGTTCAAGAACAACGCCGAGTTCCACGGTGCGGTGTACGCCAACAACATCCAGGTCAAGAACAACATGAACGTCGCCTACGACGCCCGCCTCGACCAGATCGTCGGGTTCGGCAACGCGACACTCGACGTGGAGAACTGGGAAGAGTGTGATCCCGGCGCGGTGACCACCAGCAGCTGCGGGTAGTCGCCTACTTCGGTACCGGAACGTCGCCCTCGCGGTCGGCCCCCTCGGCCCGGCCGGGATCCGGACCGAGTTCCTCCGGCGACGGCACGTACCCGGCAACGCGGTCGATGAACCGATGAGCGCGCGACAACATGCCGCCGTGGGCCTCGTGGTGGCGGTGGCGCGCCAGCCACGCCGTGAGGAGCGCGCCGAACGCGAACGCGAGGAGCGGTACCAGCACGCCGAGCAGGTCACCGAAGACCTGGGCGGCGAGGTGACCGGTCGCCGAGACGATCGCCGACCATCCCCGCTCCAACACCGTGCCGACCGTCCACGCGCCGACACCGGCCAGGACGGCGACGCCCGCGGCGGCCAACGGTCGGCGTAACACTGCGATCGGCGACGCACTGACCGCGACCAGCCGTCGCCGCCGCCACACTCCGATCGCGAGAATGATCGCACCGACCCCGACACCGAGCGGTGCACCGGCGATCAGCAGTGACCGGAACGTGCCCGTCGTGCCGTACCCGACCAGTTCCACCCGATCGGGGTGCGCCACGTCGAACCGGATGGGGACCCGGGGCGTGATCCAGGTGGACGGGTCGATCACCGGGGCCTCGGCCACGTGGATCCGCCCGGATCGGTCGCGGAAGCGCACCCGGACCTCGACGTTGCCCGTCTCGCGCACCCCGACCACGGTGCCCTCGGTCCGTCGCCACTCGACCGACGACTCGGACTGCCAGTTCATGGTCGACCGGGCCACCCGGCTGAGCCCGGTGATCGCGTAGGGGATCCCGATCACCAACAGCGCCACGACGGCCATGATCGGAAGGATCCGCAGCGGGTCGCGCGCCACCGTCCAGGCGTGGCTCGCGACGCGGCGACCCCACGCCGCCGCCCGCTCCAACGCCTCGATGATCCGGTGCATCCCACTCCCGCTCGGTCGACGCCCACGGCGTCGATCTGTGAGTCACCACCTTGACAGGAACGGGCCGCACCGTCGCGTCACGACGAAGTTGGGGAGTCGAAACCTCATGATTCACCAGGCGTCACGGGCCCATGAGCGTCGCGCCCACCGAACACAGGTTCTGGTGTATCCTGGACCTTCACCCCGACTTAGCGGGGACCGCTGCTGGCCCGGGCTTCGCCCGCACCTCTGGTCGCCTCCTCTGAGCCCATCTCGAGGAGCCCGATGTCTGCCAGTTCCACCACCCTGCCGATCGACGCGCGCGTCCCGAGGCGGGCCGAGCCCGTCCCCGTGCCGTCGACCAGTCCGCGAGCGACGACGGCCACCGCCATCGTCTACTGCGAAGCGAACTTCGGCGCGATGGACGGCAAGACCGCCAACGGGCTCGTGCGGCACTCCGAGAAGTACGAGATCAGCTCGATCATCGACAGCACCCAGTCCGGCGTGGATGCCGGCGTCGCGCTCGGCGACGCGCCCAACGGCATCCCGATCCACGCCAGCGTCGCCGCCGCGATCGCCGCGCTCGGCCACGTCCCCGGCTTCTTCATCTTCGGCATGGCCCCGTCGAGCGGCGTCCTCTCGGCCGACGAGCGCGACGTGGTCCTCGACGCCATCGCGCGCGGCATGAACGTCGTCAACGGTCTGCACGAGTTCCTCAACGACGACCCCGAGTTCGCGGCGGCCGCCGCGTTGCACAATGTCGAGATCCTCGACGTCCGCCGACCGCGGGACAAGAAGGACCTCCAGATGTTCAGCGGACGGATCGCGTCGGTCACGTGTCCCCGCATCGCCGTGCTCGGCACCGACGGCGCCATCGGCAAGCGCACCACCGCGACGATCCTCGCCCGGGCCCTGAACGACCGGGGCATCAAGGCCGTCCTGATCGGCACGGGCCAGACCGGCCTGATCCAGGGCGCACGCTACGGCGTGGCGCTCGACGCGATCCCCTGCCAGTTCTGCTCGGGCGAGATGGAACGGGCGATCGTCGAGGCATTCGACGCGGAGCAACCCGACGTGATCATCGTCGAGGGCCAGGGGGCGCTGAGTCACCCGGCGTATCTCACCTCCAGCTTCATCCTCCGCGGCAGCCGACCGCAGGCCGTGATCCTCCAACACGCACCGGCACGCACAGTGCTCGGCGACTTTCCCGACGTCGCCATGCCGACCCCCCAGAGCGAGATCAACCTCATCGAGACCTTCGCCGACACGCGGGTCATCGGACTCACGATCAACCACGAGAACATGACCGACGCCGACGTGACCGGCGCGATCGAGGGCTTCGAAGCCGAGCTGGGAATCCCGGCATCCGACGCGTTGACGCGCACCCCGGACCGACTGGTCGCCATGGTCACCGACGCGTTCCCCGAGTTGCGAACCCTCCTCGATTCGCCGACCGGGTGAGCACGCCGAGGTTGGAGATCGACCTCGATCAGATCCGAGACAACGTCGCGGTGCTCGTCGACCGGCTGGCCGCGCGCGGCATCGGTGTGACCGGCGTGACCAAGGCGACCATGGGCTCCCCGTCGGTCGCTCGGGCGTTCCTCGCCGCCGGCGTCACCGCAGTGGGCGACTCCCGCATCGAGAACATCGAGCGCATGCGGGCGGCCGGCATCGACGCGACGATGGTGCTCGTCCGATCTCCGATGCTCAGCCAGTGCGACCGGGTGGTCGCGCACGCCGACATCAGTCTGAACACCGAACTCGACGTGCTGCGCGCGCTCTCGGACGCGGCCGGCCGCGCGGGGCGCACGCACCGGGTCGTCCTCATGGTCGAACTCGGCGATCTGCGCGAAGGCATCATGCCGGGCGACGTCCTTGCGGTCGCCGCGCGGGTGACCGAACTCCCGCACGTGGAGTTGGCCGGGCTCGGCGCCAACCAGGCGTGCCAGAGCGGCAGCACCCCGGACGCCGAGTCCATGGCCGAACTCGGCGCGCTCACCACCGCGGTCGAATCGCACCTCGGCGTCCACCTGCCGATCGTGTCGGGCGGCAACTCGGCGAACCTCGGGTGGGCGGTGAGTGCGGATCCGGTCGGACGCGTGAACACCCTGCGCCTCGGCGAGTCGATCCTGCTCGGTCGGGACCCGCTCGATCGGTCGCCGATCGCCGGGTTGCACACGGCCGCGTGCGCGCTCGTCGCCGAGGTCATCGAGTGCAAGGAGAAGCCGAGCCGTCCGTGGGGTCGGATCGGAGAAACCGCCTTCGGCCCCGCACCACCGGCACCCGACCGCGGCCCGACGACTCGCGTCATCGTCGCCGTCGGACGCCAGGACGTCGACCCGGCCGGCCTGACCCCACCCGCCGGCTTCGCCGTGCTGGGGGCGAGCAGCGACCATCTCGTCCTCGAATGCGGTGGTCCTCCACCCGCGATCGGCGCGGAACTCCGGTTCGGCCTCGACTACGCGGCGCTGCTGGCGGCGACGACGTCGCCCTTCGTGGCCGAGGTGTTCCTCACCGGCACCGACGACCCGGCCGGCGCCGGGCTTACCGGTAGAACGCGGGGCTGAACGCGTTCTTGGGGATCTGCTCCAGGGGCGTGGCCACCTCGCCGACGGTCGGGCCCACCCCGTTCGCCGCGAGGGGATCCAGCACCGCGAGATCGAAGCCGTAGACGTCGGCCGCCGTTCCCGAGAGCACCTGGCGCAGGTCCTCGGGCGACCAGTCATGGAACGTTCGGCGCAGACTCTCGTGCGAGTACGGCGAGGTCCCTTCGTTGTGGGGGTAGTCCGAACCCCACATGACCTTGTGGAGGCCGAGCTTCCGGAGCGCCTTCGCCTCCCGGATGCCCGGGAAGCTGACGCCGACCCACACGTTGCGCTCGAAGTACTCCGACGGTGTGAGCGGCAGCACGGTGTCGTTCTTGAGGTTCATCTCACCGATGCGTCCGCTCTGCATCTGCATGTGGAAGGCGTCGAGTTGCATGAGCATGCCCGGCACCCAGTCGACCCCCTGCTCGGTGAGCACGAGCTTGAGGCCGGGGAACCGTTCGAAGGTTCCGCTCATGAGGATCTGCCACAGCGGCCGGTGGGCGTACCAGGAGGTCTCGATCATCCACTGGATCGTGGAGCTCGGATACTTGCCGTAGTCGGGGAGGCCGGTGCCGGTCGTGTGATGGTTGATCACGACGCCGCGCTCCTCGCACACGGCCCACAGCCGGTCGTAATGATCCGAGTAGTACGGCGGCATGTGCGCGTCGTCCGGGATACCCGGAATGAGGACGCCTCCCCGGAGACCATGGTCGTGGATCCACTCCACTTCCTTGATCGCCACGTCCACGTCGTCGAGGAAGATCTGACCGATCCCGGCCCGGCGCTCCGGCGCACGCGAGCAGAAGTCCGCCAGCCAGCGGTTGTGCGCACGCAACCCTTCCCACCGGCGGCGGTAGTCCTCCGCGTCCTGGGGCGCGCGGGCGATGACCACGCCGGTCGGGAAGAACGGCGGCACCGTGTTCGGGAACGTCACTTCGGCGACCTGCCCGTCCTTCTCCAGGTCCGAGATGCGCCGATCGTCGTCCCAATTGCGCGATCGACCGTCGTCCTGGAGGTCGCGGAACGGGTTCGAGTACTCACCGCGCCACGCATCGAACTCGGCCTGCCACTCGGCCGAGAGGTACTCGCGGTACTGCTCGTGGCTCCCACCGGCGTGGCAGTCGGCGGAGATGATCGTGTACCGCTCGTCGGTCGCGGTGCTCATGGAATCCTCCTGGGGACGACACCGGTCGAGACCGGCTTCATTGCCGGGTCGCGAAACCTGACGCTAGCGTCACCCTGCCGACCCGGCGAATGCGTCGCCCGACGGGTGCGAACCCCAGGAGGACCCCATGGCCACCACCGACGTCGTCGACATCTGGGTCAACCTGGTGACCGACGAAGGCGCCCGGGCGTTCCTCGGTCAGGAGCAGTTCGCCAACATCCCCGGATACCTCGGCTCGAGTTCGACCGACGGCATCGGCACCGACGCCATGATCGCCCTGATGGACGAACTCGGCGTCGCCACCGGGATCCTCTGCACGGGCATGGACCGCACCGCCGACCACGCGCTCGAGGTCGCCGACGCGCACCCCGGGCGGTTCCTCGTGGCCGCCGGCCTCACCTCGCCCGAACGCCCGACCCGGTCCGCTCGGCGGATCCGCACGCTGGCCGAGCACCCGCGATTCTCGATGGTGCGCATCATGCCGCTGGCGAACCAGGTGCCGATCACCGACCCGCGTCACTACCCGGCCATGTCGGTCTGCGAAGAGCTCGGCATCCCGATGGGCATCAACGTCGGGATCCCCGGGCCGCGCGTCCGCTCCCGGGTCCAGCACCCCGAACTCCTCGAAGACGTGCTGATCGACTTCCCCGACCTCGTGGTCATCGGCGCCCACATGGGCCACCCGTTCGAGGAGCTCCTCATGAACTACATGCGCAAGTGGCCGAACCTCTACCACTCGTGCACGGCGTACGCCCCGCAGTACATGGACCCGGGGCTGGTGAAGTTCATGAACAGCGCGACCTACCGCGGTCGGGTGCTCTGGGGTTCGGACGAACCGTGGTTCCCGATGCGGCGTTCGTTGACCGAGGCGCGCGCCCTGCCGCTCGACGACGATGCCATGGCCCAGTTCCTCGGCGGCACCGCCCGGCGACTCCTCGACCGTACAGTGCGGACATGACCGTCCGACACCTGCCTGCGACCGCGACGCCGGACGAGGTCGCGGCCGTGATCGCCGCCGACGGCTGCGTCGTCATCGACCGCCTCGCCCCGCCCGAACTCCTCGACCGCCTCGACACCGAGATGGCGCCGTTCGTCGCGGCCACTCCGTACGGCACCGACGAGTTCGCCGGGCCGCGCACCCGGCGGACCGGAGGCCTCGTCGCTCGCTCGGAGTCCGCCCGCACGCTCGTCGTCGACGACCTCGTGCTCGGGACCGTCGACCGTGTGCTCGCCCACGTCAACAACTACCAGTTGCACCTCACGCAACTGATCCGTATCGAGCCCGGCGGGCCGGTCCAGACCATCCACCGCGACCAGTGGGCGTTCGACTTCTTCGAGTTCCCCACCGAGTACCAGGTGCAGTGCAACACCATCTGGGCCGCGACCGACTTCACCGAGGAGAACGGCGCCACGCGCGTCGTGCCCGGAAGCCATCGCGCCGAGGACAAGCAACGCCTCACCGTCGCCGACACCGAGCCCGCCGAGATGGAACGCGGCTCGGTACTCCTGTACGTCGGTGGGCTCTACCACGGCGGCGGGCCGAACACCTCCGCGGCCGATCGCGTCGGGGTGAACATCACCTACAGCGTCGGCTGGCTCCGCCAGGAGGAGAACCAGTTCCTCACCGTGCCCCCCGAGGTCGCCCGGCAGTTGCCGGAACGTCTGCAGCGACTGCTCGGCTACTCCCTCGGTGCATACGCCCTGGGCTACGTCGACGATCTGCGCGACCCGCTCGACGTGCTGATGGGCAGAACGTCCTCGAGCGGGACGTTCGCCGCGGGCGCGGATTCGTTGGCGACGAACGCCGGCGTGGCCACCCTCGACTGACGCACGCGGCCCCACGTGCGGTGGACGCCGCGTTCGATCGCGACCGACAGGGCGAGGAGCACCGACGCGACGATCCCGTCCATCCACCAGTGGTTCGACGTCGCGCTCACCGCGAAGATCGTGGCCAGTGGGTGGAGCAGGATCAGCCACCGCCACCGGCTCACCCCCGCCTGGACGACCGCCGCACCGACCCAGACCGCCCACGCCACGTGGACCGACGGCATCGCCGAGATCTGATCCGAGATCCCCTGGCCGATCGGTCCGTACACCGACTGGTCGAATAACTGCGCGACGTCGACGAAACCCAACTGCGGAAACATGCGCGGCGGCGCGACCGGCCAGAACTGGATGCACAGGCAGAAGAACGTGGTGAGCGCGAGGGCCGTCCGCCAGCGGGCGTACTTGTCCCGATGCGCGACGTAGAGCCAGACCAACGTGATCAGCATGGCCGGGACGTGCACGATCGCGTAGTACCCGTTGGTGAACCGGGCGATCCACGGGCGATCGACGATCCAGTTCTGCAGCAGGGTCTCACTCGGCAGATGCAGGGTCTCCTGGAGACGGAAGACCCAGCGGCCGTTGCGCAACCCCTCGTCCACTCGCACCACCGAGAGCCGGCCGGCCAGGATCCAGATGGTGTAGAGGCCGAGGACGAGGGCCAGTTCCCGGGCGAACGCGGCGACGGCCCGCTGCCACGGCGCGGCGGCGCGCGCCCAGGCCACGCCGACCATGAGCGCGACCGCGGCGATCCCGACCGCCCACTGCCATTCCAACCAGCCCACGGCCCGATGCTCCCATATCCTCACCGCATGACACCCGATCGGTTCGACGAGTTCCGGGCGATGCATCACGAGAATCAGCCCCTCCTGATGCCCAACGCGTGGGACATCGGATCCGCTCGCTTGCTGGTGTCACTCGGGTTTCGGGCGATCGCGACGACCAGTTCGGGGTTCGCGGCCACGCTGGGACGACTCGACGGCGGCGCCGGCCGAGACGACATGTTGGAGCACTGCCGCTCGTTAGGCAGGGAGATCCCGGTCCCGATCAGCGCCGATCTCGAGGACTGCTACGCCGAGGATCCGGATGGTGTCGCCGACACAGTCCGCGCGGCCGCCGGGACCGGTATCGCCGGTTGCTCAGTCGAGGACTACGACCGCGGCACGGACCGCATCCAGCCCCGCGGACTCGCCGTCGACCGCGTGCGGGCCGCCGCCGAGGCCGCGCACGCCGGCCCGAACCGACTGGTCCTCACCGCTCGAGCCGAGAACTTCCTCCACGGTCGATCCGACCTCGCCGACACGATCGATCGACTCCAGGCATTCCAGGAGGCGGGCGCGGACGTGCTCTTCGCCCCCGGCATCGACGACCTCGGCCAACTCAGCACGCTCGTCGCGTCGGTCGATCTCCCGGTCAACGTGCTCCCGCGCGGCACGACCGCACCGGTCGCTGCACTCGGCGACATCGGTGTTCGGCGCATCAGCGTCGGTGGATCCTTCGCCTGGACCGCGTACGCAGCCGTGGTCCGGGCCGCGACCGAACTCCGAGACGCGGGGACCTACGGATACTGGGACGACGTCGGGGACGGCGTCACCGCGGCCCGGGCCGCGTTCACCGACTGAGCCGTCGGGCCCCCTCGGCTCGACGGCACGGCCCCACTGGTCAGTGGCCGTGCCCATTCCGGAGGTGGGCGGCCGCTCGCGCGGCCGCCCACCTTCGGGGCGGACCGGGACCCGTCTGGGCTGGGGGGCTCCATGGGAAGACCCGGTCCTGGGGAAGCGGTGATCAGTGGATCACGAACCCGCTCCCGGTCAGGGGCGTCGTCGGATCGGCGTCGTCCGCGGCGCCCGGCTGGGAGTCGTAGACGACGGTGCCCGACGCGGTCGCCCACACCTTGATCCGGACCAGGTCCGGTGGACCGTCGATGCCTGAGACCAGGAACTCGTAGCCGGACGCACCGTTGACCGTCCCGGTCCCCCGGAAGAACGCCTCGTCGCCGCTCGGCGTGACGACCAACCACACGAAGCCAGTGGCTTCGAGGTCCAGCCCCGCCGCCGCGAAGCGGAACGACCCGTTCCCGCTCGGCACCGTGGAGCCAGTGGTGTACCGGGCCAGGAACCCGATGTGGGCAGTCCCGACGACGTCGGGGTCGTTGGGGTCACCAGGGGTGAACGCACCCGACGGTGAGGTGAAGTTCCCATTGGCCGTCACGAACGGTCCGGTCGGGTCGTAGACCACGACGGTGACCGAGGCCACGCTCGATCCACCGTCGCCGTCGGTCACCGTCAGGGTCACCGTGTAGATGCCCGCGGCGGTGTACACGTGGTTGGCGGTGACGGTGCCGGTGCCGGCCGACTCCGTCACGGTTCCCGCCGTCGAGGTCGCGTCACCCCAGTCGATCGACGCGACATGCGAGTCGTGGGTGCCGACGTCGTTGATTCCCGAGCTCAGCGCGACCGTCGAACCGACCGGCGCAATGTCGGGCGTCACGGCCAGCCCGGTGATCGTCGGCGCGACGTTGCCGTAGGTCACCGTGGTCACCGCCGAGACCGGTGCGTTGACACCATCCGAGATCGTGACCGTCGCCGTGACGACCGCGTCGTCGTTGCAGGTGAGCGTCGGCGTCAACGTCGTGGTCCCGGTCGGGGTGCAGGTCGTGCCCGGGGACGCGGCCACCGCGAAGGACCACATGGTGGACAACGCATCGTGGTCGTCGTCGGTCGCCGTGGCCGCGAGGGACAACGTCGACCCTTCGGCACCGACGTACGGACCACCGACCGACACGGTCGGCGGGGTGTTGACCCGGATGGTGATCGTACGGGTGGCGATACCGCCGTCGCCGTCGTTGACGTCGAGCGAGATGGTGTAGAGACCCGGCGCCGAGTAGGCGTGGGTTCCTGTCGCCGAGCCCGAACCCGCGAGTTCGGTGACGCTCCCCGCGGACGTGGAGAGGTCCCCCCAATCGACGACCGCAGTGTGGCCGTCGTTGGTCCCGGCGTCGATGAATGCGCCACCGACCGTCACGACCTGCCCGACCGCGATCGGCCCCGCGGTCGCGGTGAGCGGACCGAGCACCGGAGCCACGTTGGTCACCGCGACGCTCGTGTACGAGAGCGCCGGCGGGTTGACGCCGTCGCTCACGCTCAGTGTCGCGTCCACGACCACGTCGTCGTTGCACGACACGGTCGGCGTGAGCGTGGTCGTCCCGCTGTAGCTACAGCTCGTCCCCGGGTCGCCCGCCCCGGGCGTGAACATCCAGGTGGTCGACAACGGGAGGCTCCCGCTGGCCGATCCGGCCAGCGAGATACTCGATCCCTCGTCGCCGTTGTACGGACCGCCGGAACTCGCGCTCGGCACGCCGACCACGGTCACGTCCGAGGTCACCGCCGAAACCGTCCCGCCGTCGTCGTCGTTGACGGTGAGGGTGAGCGAGTAGGTGCCCGGCGCGGCATAGACGTGTGACGCGGCCACCGAGTGACCGGCCTCGTTGACCGTCGCCGTGGACATGGTGGTGTCACCCCAGGCGACCGACGCGGTGTGGGTGTCGTGGGTACCGACATCACCGAAGATCGCACTCAGGTTCACCGGCGCGCCGAAGGCGACGGGAGCCGTCGGAACCGTCACCGACGAGATCGTCGGCGCACGGTTGGAGATCGTGACGTTCGCGATCGACGTGACCGCCGGGTGGTACCCGTCACTGACCGAAAGGGTGGCCGTCACCAGGGCGTCGTCGTTACAGGTGATCGACGGCGCGAGCGTCGTGACCCCCGTCGTCGTGCACGACGTTCCCGGACTGGCCGCGACCGAGAAGGTCCACGACTTCGTCAGCGGATCCGCATCGGCATCGGCGGCGGTACCCGCCAGCGACACCGCCGAACCTTCGAATCCGGCATAGGGACCGCCGGCGTTGGCCACCGGCTCCGCGTTGTGCTTGGTCAGCACCCGCATCTGGTCGGCCTGCGTGGTCCCACTCGGGGTCTGCAGACGGACGTAGATGGTGCGCGCGTCGATGATCTGCACGAAGTCGGCCGAGGTCCCCGAGCCGAAGTCGAACTCACGCGACGGCACGAGACCGGGATACGTGGTCTCGGGTGCGCCCAGATAGTCGCTCTTGTTCAATCGATCGCGCGACACGATCACGCCCAGGATGTCCTGCGAGAACCGCCACGTCCCTTCCCGGTTCGACGTTCCGAGGCAGCCGAGTTGCACGCTGTGGAGGAAGTGGCTGTCGACCTCGGTACCTGCCGGCACCTTCACGCCGGTCCCGGCCCCGTAGGCCGTGTACGTGCCCGGATCCTTCCAGTCGGTGCGGACCTCGGCGCCGAGCGTGACACCCTGTTGCTCGTCGAAGGTGAACACCTTGTCCGGTGAACAGCTCGCGTTCTGGAGCACGCTCGACGGTGGCGCGATCTTGACAAGCTGACCGGTCGTGCCCGCCACCACCGCCATCGCCGGCGCGGCGATGCCGAGCAGCGACGCCACCACGAGCAACGCCGCGAGCAACGCCGATCCCGAGTTTCGTGTCCACCGTGTGGCCATGTGATCAACCTCCCGCCCGATGACGGCCGAGCAGGCAAGCCGCGCGCGAGCGCGCGGCGAACTCGAAGCTCCTGCCGTCACATTCCTACCCAAGCACCCCGAGCGGAGCCCGGGACACCCTGCACGATGTCAGGTGCACTCGACGCGGGGTACCCCCGTTCAGGGGGTTCTGCTCTCGATCGAGTGTGTCCTTTTACACGGTCGATCGCAGCGACAAACCATCGGTCGACCGGTATCGTTCCATCGTCATCGCGGCTCGTCCGTGAGATCACGATCGGGTTTGCCTTGGCAGGAGGTACCGGTGATCGACTCCGTGTTTCGAGAACGTCGGCTCGTCGACGAGGACGCGACGACTGTCATCCTCCTGGCCGGCCCCCAGGTGTTGGTGTTGGAGGCGTTGGCCTGCCTGCTCGCGGAGGAAGCCGACTTCGACGTACTCGCGCCGGCAGCGAGTTGCGCCGAGGCTTGCCACATCATCGGCGTTCGCACCCCGCACGTCGCCGTCGTCCAGACGACGAACCGCGACGGCGACGTCTCGGGGGGCGGTCTCATCGATGCATCCAAGACCGTGAAGGCCGTGCGCACCTGCTGTCCCGACACGGCCGTGCTGGCCATGACGTCCGGCGACCTCACCCCGCACACCGCCACCGCGATCGGCGGCGACGGCGCCGTCAGCCTCTGCCGCCCTCGCCGGGACTTCGTCCGCGCGATCCGCGCCGCGGTGGGTCGGTCAGAACCGACCCAGCCGAAGGCGCGCCGGCGCGCTTCGGACAACGAACTGACGAACCGCGAGATCGACGTGCTGCGCCTCGCCGCGACGGGCCGCTCCAACCGCCAGATCGCCGACGCGCTGTATCTCTCCGAACACACCGTGCTCGGCTACCTCAAGAGCCTGTCGGCGAAGCTCGGCGTGCACTCCAAACTTCAGGCCGTCGTCCTCGGCCTGATGCGGGATCTGGTGCCGTTCCCGGACGAGGCCGACCTCGGCGCGGCCGGCGAGAGCGTCGACACCTCCCGCGTCTGAACGGGTCGGCCGACGGTCAGGGAGCCGTGGGCTCGGCGCACGGCCCACCCGGAGTCGCGTGCACGTGCACCGTGGTCGCGCCCGGGAGGTTCTTGAGCACGAGGGTGGTCGAGCACGTACGCACCGTCGCACCCTCGACCGTGACCGTGTAACCGTTCGGGTACACGCGATGGGGCATCACGAGACTGGTCCGGTACTTCGGGTCGGCCGCACGCCCGTCCGGGCGGGTCGTCGCGTACGTGAAGTCGTACTCGCCCGTGGTCGGGTCGAACTCCGAACTCGTCGGGGAGCCGTTGGTCGTCATCGCGTACGGACGGACGATCCCCGCCAAGGTCGACCCCCGAAGGTTGTCCCCCGTCGGTGCAGCCTTGAGATCGCGGACGACGTTCTCGTCGTATGCCCACATCATCCACGACAACATCCGGCGGTCGAACGCTCCGGTGAGCCGTTGCCACGTGGAGGTGTCGTTCGTCGCACCGAACTCCGTGCTGAGGAGCGCGTCGCCGCGGGCCGATGCCGCGATGGCGCGATCCATGACCGCCTCGTCGTCGGCCGGCGTCGTGGCGTAGACGTGGTACGACAGGCCGCTGCGCGGCGCGCCGAATCCCGAGACGGACGTGTCGGTCAGACCGAAGTTGAACAGCACGAACGGTTCGGTGAAGACGAGGTGCTCACGATCGACCTCCGCGATCGCAGCGCTCATCCGCTCGGCGAACGGCGCGATGAGCGACGCTTCGAGGTCCGGACATCCGGTGAGGCACGCGGTCCACTCCGTTCCCGGCCACGGCTCGTTCATCAGGTCGTACCCGAGCACGTAGTCCTCGCCGCCGACCGCGCTCGCCACGGTCCGGAGCGCCTCGGCGTAGTGGGTCTGGAGCGGGACGCCGTCGGGTCCGGGTCGGTTCGCCCAGAAGTTGTCGAACGCGCGCTGCAACGCCGGGTTCGTGATGTAGTAGGTGGGGAACGGGTCGGACGGATTCGGAAGTCCGTCCGTGAGGGTCGCCCACTCGGGGAACCCGTTGCCGTGCGTGGCGGGGCCGAAGCCGTCCTGGTGGAAGTCGATCAGGGTGAAGATGCCCTCGTGCGCGAGCACATCGACCGTCTCGGCGATCGAGTCCACGTACGCCTGGTCGATCACGCCCGGCTCGGGCATCACCGCCCCGAACACGACCCCCAACCGGACCGCGTTGAAGCCCTCGTCCCGCAGGAAGCGGGCGTCGTCCTCACCGAACCCGGCTGCGGCCGGCGAGATCGGCGGGAACTTCTTGACGAAGTTCACCCCGTGGAGGGTGACCACGCGCCCGTAGTGGTCGGTGAGCCACCGGCCGGTGTGGCCGAGCTCGGCCCGCGGGCCGACCGGCGCTTCGAAGACCGGGCGAGGCACGCAGGCCGCCGCGGCCAGCGATAGAGCGATCAGCAGGACGACTGGGAAAGCACGACGAGTGCGTCGGGGTGACATGAGGCGGGAAGGGTAGGTCGGACGGTTCATCCCTGCAATCAGTCATTGTGATGCTTGTCCGAATTCGGTTTTCGTGGCAGTCTCCACGTGGAGCAGTCGGGCGGCTGCACGGGAGGGAAACGATGTCACGCGCACACAAGGGCTGGACCGCGACGCGCGTCGGGTGACCATGGTGTTGGCGCTGGCCACACTGCCACTCGCGACGGCGAGCGGCGCAGGAGCGCTGCCCACCACGTCGTCGCCCACGCTGTCGCTCGCCCGCACCATTCGCACGACCCCGTTCACGGGGACGTCGTCCTCCATGCGCGACGGGGAGGGTTCGGCGTTCGTGCCGAACGATCCGGCGCACCCCAACATCGGTGGCACCGACTCCCTCTGGCTGACCGAGGACAACGGGCGAGCCGCGTGGGAGATCAACCCCTACACCGGTGCGCTGAAGTCCAGCATCCAGGACAGCACGTGGCAGGCGACCAAGCAGTACAGCAGCAGTACCGGCACGGGCAGCGGCGCGAGCGCCGGATCGAACCGCGACCCCGATCTCGAGTCGATGGCCTACGACCGGACCACCGACACGCTGTACGTGTTCAACGGCAAGTGCTGCAAGACCTCGGTGTTGCCGACCGCGTACCGGCTCAAGCGCGGCCCCGACGGAACGTTCCATCCGGAGTCGTGGCAGCCGCTCCCCGCCGGATCCGATTACACCGCCGCGGCCTGGCACCCCGGTGATCACAAGCTCTACGTCGGCGTCGGTTCGAACATCCGCACCTACGACTTCGCCACCAACGTGTCCGGTTCTACCTTCAGTGTCTCCGGCCTCTCCGGCATCTACGGCATGAGCTTCTCCGACGACGGCAACGACCTGTTCGTCGCCCGGTCGTCCGTCAAGATCGTGCGCGTCAACTGGAACACCAAGTCCGTCATGTCGGGGTGGACCTTCGACATGACGCCCTTCGGCATGAAGGACACCCGCGCCATCGAACTGATCAACGACCAGTTCTACGTCCTCGACGGCTACGACGGCCGCTCGTCGAGCGACCCGCTCCGGTACGCAGTGTTCGTCTTCAACGTGTGCTGCGGCGCGTCGAACCCGCCGGTCGTGTCGTTCTCGAGCACGCAGGTCGCCAGCCCTGACCTCACGCTGCAGTTCACCGACACGTCGACCAACTCGCCGAACGCGTGGACGTGGGACTTCGACAACAACGGCACCGTCGACAGCACGGCCCAGAACCCGACCCACACGTTCCCGAGTGCCGGCGACTTCCTCGTGCGGCACACGGCGAGCAACTCCGGGGGCACCGGCACCGCCGTGACCCTGTCCGTCCACGTGGATCCGCCCGGACCTCCGGCGCCGCCGGTGGCGAACTTCACGTCCGCCAAGGCGGCGACGCCACCGTTCACCATGAACTTCACCGACACCTCGTCCGGGGCGCCGACCTCGTGGGCGTGGGACTTCGACAACGACGCGGTGACCGACAGCACCGGCCAGAACCCGAGCCACACCTTCCCCGGTGAGGGCGACTACCCGGTCACGCTGACCGCGACGAACGCCGGTGGCCCGAACTCGATCACGAAGACGGTCCACGTCGCCGCCACAGGGGGCCCGGTCACCGCAACCATCGTCGGCGACTCGTACATCAGTGTCTCGTCGGCCACGAAGAACTACGGCACGTACACCGACCTCAAGCTCCTCGGCCCGAACGGCCAGTACGAGTACCGGCCGTACTTCCAGTTCACCGTCAGTGGACTCTCGGGCGCGCCCACCTCCGCGGTGCTGCGGCTCTTCGTCACCGACGGCGGCACGAGTGGGGGCGACTGGTTCAGCACGCTGACGTCCTGGACCGAGGGCGCCATCACCTGGTCGAACGCACCCACACTGAGCGGATCCCCGTTCGTGTCGGTCGGCGCATTGACCACAGGCCAATGGGTCGACATCGACGTCACGAGCCAGATCAACGCCGACGGCACCTATTCGTTCGCCGCGTCGTCACTCTCGACCGACACCATCAAGTTCGCGAGTCGCGAGACGGCGACTCCCCCACAACTGATCGTCACGCCGTAGCGCACACTTCCCGTTGAGGAGCGGCGCGGGATCCGTGGGATCTGCGCGACTTCTTCACCGCTCGTCGTCGCGTTCTGAACACGGGGGTTTCTACGGTGGTCGCATGTTCCAACGCGACGTCATCAGCCCTCCGACCACGACGACTCACGAGCCCCGGGCCCGGATGCTCCTGAGCGCGGCGCTCATCACCGGCATCGGGTTCGACATCGGCATCCGCGGCGGGTTCGCCAACGCAGTCGTGGCGGGTGCGATCGGCACCGTCATCGTCACGTTGTTCGCCGCCGCGCCGCGAAGTGGCCGATCAGCCCGGGGCCTCCTGCTGCTGGCACTGCTCCCGACAGCGATGTTGGCGTGGCGGGCGAGCCCATGGCTCACCACCTCGAATCTGGCGGCGATCGGCGCACTCGTGACCTGTGCCGTCGTCTTCGGAAGATCGGGATCCCTCTTCGACACCGACCCGACCGCTTGGTTCCGCGGCGCGGGCGCCGCGCTCGTTGCGGCCGCTGGCGGCTGGGCGGTCGTCGGTCCACTCGTCGAGAAATTGCAGAGTCGTCACCACACCCGGCTGCGTCGGGTCGCCACCGCGATCCTCGTCGCGGGGCCCCTGGTGCTCGGCGTCGCGCTCCTGCTCAGCAACGCCGATCCGATCTTCGGCGCACTGATCACCCCGGACGTCCACGCTGGGCAGGCGCTGAGCCACGCACTCCTCGTCGGCGTCGGCGGGTCGATGCTCCTCGGCCTGTGGGCCGCACGCGGCGCACGCGTCGTCGAGCAGGATCACCACGGCGGCTTCGGGGTCGTCGAGACCCTCACCATGCTGGGACTCGCCGCGGCGGTCCTGAGCGCCTTTGTCGTGAGTCAGGTGATCGCGACCACGGGCACCGGTGACCGACTACTCCGGACCGCCGCCATCACTCCGGCCGCGTACGCGCGTCGCGGCTTCTTCCAACTCGCGTGGGCCACGCTGGTCATCGTGGTGCTTCTGGCCATCGTCGAACGACTCGCGACCCGGCCGACGATGCGCGCCCCGGTGATCCGGTTCGCCGCGACCCTCGTCCCCGTACTCGCGCTCGCCCTGGTTGCCGTCAGCCTCCGTCGGATGGCTCGTTACGACGAGGCCTACGGGATGACGATGCTGCGCCTGTGGGCGACCGGCGCCACGGTGTGGCTGGGCATCGTCCTCACACTGCTCGCTGCCCGCGCCGCCGGGATCGGTTCGGCCCGCCGGTGGACCGCCGGAACCGCGATGTTGGCGGCAGTTGCTCTGGTCGTCGTCGCCAACGGAGCAAACCCCGAGGCATGGTTGGTCCGTCACAACGTCCACCGCGGTGCGAACGGGGCGCCGATCGACCTGCACTACCTCGCGACGTTGTCCGACGACGCCGTGCCGGAACTCGCGGCTGCGACCCGCGCCGCCCCTCGTCGCGTCCGCGCCGAGCTCGTGAACTGCGGTCGGGACAGGGTCGGAGTCGCTCGCCTCAACGCCGCGGTCCGGGCGGCGGAGCGGGCGCGAGAGACGTCCTGTCGCGCCCGATGACGGTCAGCTGATCGCCGCTCGATCGGCGGCGATCGCAGCTTCCAGGGCTGCAATCCGCGCGCCGCGGATCTGAGTGACCTGACCTGCATACGCGGCCGCGGGGAGCTTGGCCCAGGTCTCGGCGGCGGACTGGGCGGCCGACTCGAGCGCATCCGGATCGACGACGTCGTCGAGGAACCCGGCGTCACGTGCGCCCGCGGGCGGATACATCCGGGCGCCGACCGTGGCGACGTGGAAGTGGCGACGACTGAGCCGTTCCTCGGCGAACTCGACCGCCCAGCGGGGCAACACCATGCCGATCTGCGTCTCGATGAGACCGATCTGGAAGGTGCCGTCCGCGCCGATGCGTTCGTCGGCGGCCAGGAGCAACAGCGCGCCGGCCGCGACCGCGTGCCCGGGGGCGGCGACGACCACCGGCAACGGCGAGGCGAAGATCCGGGTGAAGAGCGCACCGCCGTCGGAGACGAGGTTCACCATCGCCTTGGCGTCGCCGGACTTCATCACCGCGAGATCGAACCCGCCGGTCAGGAAGCCGGGAGTACCGGTGATGCAGAGCGCACCCACCGCGGCATCGTCCTCCGCGAGCGTGAGGCACGTCCCGAGCGCTTCGAGCACTTCGAACGACAGCGCGTTCGCCTTCCCGTTGGCGATCCGCGCCCAGGCCACGCCGTCACAGACCTCGTACCCGACCAGGTCGCTTCCACTCGCACTCACGGGTTCTCCATTCGTCTCGGGACCGGGACGATACGCGAAGCCCGAAGACGGCGGCGAGGTCAGCCGCCCGACAGGGCCTGCATGATCGTGATTTCGTCGGAAGGGGCAAGTGTCGCGGTCAGATCGCGAATCGCTTCGTCGTTGAGGAACACCTTCATGTGTCGACGCAGGCGATCCTGCTCGTCGACCATGCGGAACCGCAGCCCGGGGAACTGGCGGTCGAGGTCGTGCAGCACATCGTCCACGGTGTCGCCCGTCGCCTCGACCAGGCCACGCTGACCCGTGTAGGACCGCAGCGGCGTCGGGATGCGCACCTTCACTCGGCGGCGACGCCGTGCTCGACGGCGTAGATCTCGGGCAGATGACCGATCACACGAGTCCAGTTCGCGCCCTCGTCGGCGCTCGCCCACACCTCACCCCCGGTGGTCCCGAAGTAGACACCCACCGGGTCGCCGTCGTCGACCGTCATCGCCTGGCGCTTCACCGTCAGCCAGCCACGCTCGGGGAGTCCGGCATCGAGGCGGGTCCACGAGTCGCCCGCATCACGCGTGACGTAGGCGGCAGGCCGCCCGCCCGGGCTCGTCCGGGGCCAGACGTCGGTGCCGTCCATCGGGAACACCCACGCGGTGTCGGGGTCCCGGGGATGGAGTTCGATCGGAAATCCGATGTCGCCGACGTCGGCCGGCATCGACTCGCCGATGCGGGTCCAACGCGAGTCGGGCCGGTCGAGCCGATAGATCCCGCAATGGTTCTGCTGGTAGAGCCGGTCCGGGCGCAGCGGATGCATCCGCACGCAGTGCGGGTCGTGTCCGAACTGCGGGTTCGCCTCGGCCGGCTCCATCGCGGTCGCACAACCCCCGTTCAGCACGGTCCAGTCCCGGCCGCCATCGGTGCTCTCGAACACGCCGCCCGACGACATCCCGATGTAGAGGTGCTCGGGATCGCGTGGATCGATGATCACGGAGTGCAACAAGGAACCGTCGGGCGTGTTCTCCTCCGGCCACTCGGCCCACTCGGTCCAGCGCGGATGATCGTTCCATCCCGCGACCGGTGCCCAGGTGACGCCTCCGTCCTCGGAGCGGAACAAGCCCTGCGGCGACCCTCCGGCGTACCAGACTCCGGGTTGGTCGACGTGGCCGGGCGTCAACCAGAAGACCGAACGCAGGCTGCGAGCGAGCGGTTCGCCCGACGTGAAGGCCGGTGGGCGGGTGGCTTCGTGCCAACTCCCGCCGAAGTCGGTCGACCGGAAGATGGTCGGCCCGAGGTGACCGGTGCTCGCAGCTGCCAACAGCGTGGTGCGGTCGCGAGGATCGAGCACCGCGTGCTGGATGATGTGGCCCAGGAACTCCGGGCCGGCACACCACCACTCCCGACGATCGGCGTCCGCCGCGAGCAGCCACAAACCCTTGCGTGTCCCCACCAGGATCCGCGGACCGCCCGGCGGTTCTCCGGTCGTGCGGCCGGAGTCGAGTGCGTGCCATCGATCGGACGGTGCTGTCATCGGGCCGAGAATACGGTTCGGGTCGACGCCCGTCGATCGCGCTCAGGCCAGGTGGTAGTCGTCCGGATTCGGGTGACGGGTCCGCTGCCAGAACTCGAGCAGCGGAAACGGCCAGTTCTGGGTGATCCGGCCCGACGCGTTCTTGTACCAGGTGTTCACACTCGCCGCCCCCCAGGCCATCCGGGCATTGCCCGCGTCGACGGCCCGGTTGTATTCGTCGTGCACGTCGGTGCGCACGTCCATGGCTGCGGCACCGTGCTCCGCGAGCATCCGCACGCTCTCGACGATGTAGCGCGCCTCGAGTTCGGAGAAGTAGATGATCGAGCCGTTGATCACGATGTTGGTGTTCGGGCCGTACATCAGGAACAGGTTCGGGAAGTGCGGGATGGTCATGCCGAGATACGCACGCGCCTCGCCGTCCCACGTGGCGTGGAGGTCGCGTCCCCCGGCGCCGCGCACCTTCATGGGCGTGAGGAAGTTCGAGGCGTCGAACCCCGTCCCGTAGATGATCACGTCGAAGGTGTGGTCGGTGCCGTCGGCCATCGTGATGCCGTGCTCGGTGATCTCCCCGATCGCACTGACGTCCAGCTCCACGTTCTCACGGGCGAACGTGCGGGCCCAGATGCCGTTGTCGCGCACGAAGCGCTTCGAGAACGGCGGGTAGTCGGGCACGACCTTCGCGAACAGGTCGGGATCCGGGAACTGTGTCCGGTAGTACTCGGTGAACACCCCGCGCACGAGGTCGTTCATCAGACTCACCGAGTGCGGGGACTCCCAGTCGTCGTCGACCGCCGCCATCGGCACGAGCACCTCGTGCGAGCGCCAGAAGATCCACACGCGGTCCCAATGCGCGAAGCCGGGCACGTGGTCGAGCAGCCAACGCTGACCCGCAGGGAGCTCGTCGTGATAATCCGGCGTCTCGAGCAGCCAGGGCGGGGTTCGTTGGAACACGGTCAGGTGACCGGCCACCGCGGCGACCGGCGGGACGAACTGCGCCGCGCTGGCGCCGGTCCCGATGATCGCGACGCGCTTCCCGGCGAGCTCGACCGAACGATCCCAGCGCGCCGAGTGGAACGACGGACCGCGAAATCGGTCACGGCCGGGGATGTCGGGGAGCTTCGGCTGGTTCAACTGACCGACCGAACTGACCAACGCTTCGACCTCGACGGTCTCCGTGGCGCCGGTCGCGTCCCGCACCGTCACCCGCCAGCAGTTGCGCTCGTCCGACCACACGGCCTCGACGACCTCGGTCTCGAACCGGACGTGCGGGCGAACACCGAACTCCTCGGCACACGCGCGGAAGTAGTCGAGCAGCACGGGCTGGGTCGCGTAGTGCTGGGGCCACTCGCCCGTCTGCGCGAACGAGTAGCTGTAGAAGTGGTTCGGGACGTCGACGCGACACCCCGGGTACTGGTTCTCCAGCCAGGTGCCGCCGACGTCGGCGTTCTTCTCGAAGATCACGTAGTCGACCCCGGCCTGGCCGAGCCGATGGCCGGCGACGATGCCCGACATCCCCGCACCCACGATGCCCACGCGGAATCGCCGCCCCGGCGCGACGTGCTCGAGCGTCCAATCGGGCGCCCGCCGATCGACACCGTCGATCGCGAGTTCCTCGGTCATCAGGGCTGCGTAGTCGTCCTCGACCGGCCCGCCGGCGAGGAACTCGAACATCCGGCGAATCGTCTCCTCGTCCGGCGGCGGGGCGGGAACACTGCCGCCGTCCCGGTACCGGCCCAGCGCCTCCGCCGCCAGCCGCCGGGCGCTCGCGGCCTGCTCCGGGCTGATCCCCGCCGTCGGGTCGAACGACGTCGACGCGGTCGGTCGCAGGTCGTCGCGCAGGAGCGTGAGGTCACCGGTCAAGCACGCCACCGCCGCGAGGAGCGGCGGGGTCTCCACCTCGGCCAGGGCGGCCTCGATCTCGGCATCGGACGCGACGACGGGGCGGGGTTCCGGATCGAAACGCATGCGGCGGCAGTCTCACACGCGCGCGGTGGGCGTCGCCTCCCGGCGGCCGCGCGCCTGCGTCGGTGTGGTCATCCGAAGCTCGGGCCGTCCAGCCGGTCGACGGTCGTGAAGGACGAGACCGGCGCGCGTGTCAGTTTGGTGAATGTCTTGACCGGGTGGCCCAGCACCAACAACGCGGCGACCGCGTGGCGGTCGGCGAGCCCGAGCGCAGCCCGAGCCGAGGCTTCCTCCCGGATGACCATCGTCGTGATGACCCCACCGAGGCGCTCCTCGCGAGCCGCGAGCAACAGGTTCCACGCGAAGGGATACACCGACGCCGCGCCGGCGAAGCTGTACCGGTCGAGATCACGGTCGACCGCGGCCAGGGCATCGAGGTCGACGACGATCGCCAGGAGCACCGGCGCCTGATCGAGCGTTTCCGCGAAGCCGTCCGGCGCGGCCGCCGCGGCAATATCGGGTGCGGTCTCGATCGCCGCCGCCTCGATCGCCCGGTCGGCCAGTGGGGACCAGGGCGTGAGGCCGGCGGCTCGTTGGGCGAGATACTCGTACCACCCGGTGAGATAAAGGTCGCGCAGCGTCGCCCGGATCGTCGGGTCCTTCACGACGATGACCCGCCAGCCCTGCCGGTTCCCGCCGCTCGGCGCGAAGCGCGCCACGTCGAGCACCCGGGCGATGGTGGCGTCGTCGACCGGCTCGTCGGTGAACTCGCGGATCGCGCCGGTCGTGGTCAGTGCCTCGTGCAGATCCATGCGACAGAAACCTAGAGCCGAGAGCCGACCGGGTCCGGGCTGCTGAAGGGGGGACGCAGACCCGGCCGGCCTCGACGTTCTCGGAGCCCGCCGGCGGGGAGCTCGCCTGCGCGTCACTCCCCGCCGATCGGTCACGTCATCTCGGAAGGTTTGGATGCCGCATCGCCGGTCGCACCCGATGGGCGTGATCCTCACGATACCAGGGAGTCCGTGTCGTGGCGGCACTTCGGTGGATGCGGTGATCGTTCATCGAACCTCCTCGGTTGCACTGTTCCTCGGACAGGGAACACCCTCGCAGGGCTTCGTGCGCACCGAGTTGCCGGTCGCGAACGGCTGGGGGTCAGGGCTCTGACGACAGCCTGAGCCGAGCCTGACGGCGACGGGAGTCAGTCGAAGTTCGTGTCGAGGAGCGGCGCGGTGCAGATCTCGATGACCAACCCGTCGGGATCCCGGAGATAGACGGAGTTCTCGACGCCGAGGTCGGGACCTCGGAACTCGATGCCATCATCGATCAGCCGCTGCTTCAGTGCCGCGAAGCGTTCCGGCGCCATCGAGATCGCGACGTGTTGCACGCCGCCGAGCGTCTCGTGGAACTCCGGGTGTTCGTACCCCGGGAAATCGAAGAACGCCAGCAGGTTGCCGCCGCCGATGTCGAAGAAGAGGTGGGCACTCGACGGGTAGTCCCGGTTCTCGAACAGTTCGACGAGCGGGAATCCGAGCAGGTCCTGGTAGAAGTCGATCGTCGCACCGACGTCGGAACAGATGAACGCCGCGTGGTGGACACCCCGGGCCGAACTCGCCGGCCGCTCCTCCGGTGGCGCGATCCGCGCCGACCAGGCTGCGGTACGGGTGGCGAAGTCGTCCGACATCCGGCCGACGATAGTGCCACTCCGAGCTGACCGCCGAGGCGCCGGTAGCCTGCACGGATGTCCGGTTGGAGCTTCGCGCGCGTCTGGGACGCCATCGCCGAGGAGGCACCCGAACGCATCGCCATCGTCGCCGCCGACGAGCAGCGCACGTTCGGCGACTTCGAGGACCGTGCGGCCCGCCTCGCCGGTCACCTGGAACGCAACGGCGTCCGAGCCGGCGACAAGGTCGCGATCGACCTGGTGAATCGACCCGAGTACCTCGAGTCGTTCTACGCGGCCCTCAAGCTCGGGGCGGTGCCGGTCAACGTGAACTACCGCTACGGCGTCGAGGAGACCCGGTACCTGCTGGCCGACTCCGAGGCCGTCGCGGTGGTCACCGAGGCGCGGTTCGCGGCGACCGTTCGCGAGGCGGTCGGACAGCTCACGGACACGGCACCGATGGTCGTCGAACTCGAGGCAGGCTACGACGCGGCGGTCGCCGGTGCCCGATGCCGCGGCGGCCACGACCCTGACGGTGACGACCTCATCTTCCTCTATACGGGCGGTACGACCGGTATGCCCAAAGGCGTCATGTGGCGCAGCGACGACCTCTACGTCGCGCTGTGGCAGATGGGCCGGCCCGGCACGGAACCGCCCGACCCGATGGTGGCGGTCCGCGCCGGCAAGCGAGCCGGCACCACGCTGCCGGGGTGCCCGCTCATGCACGGGACCGGGCTGTTCATCACGCTCTCCACGCTCTCCGGTGGCGGGACCGTCGTACTGATCAACGAGATCGGCCTCGATCCCCTCCGGATCTGGGACGACATCGACCGGCACGAGGTCGCCGTGCTCACGATCGTCGGCGACGCGTTCGCCCGCCCGTTGCTCGACGCCCTGAACGCGAACCCGGACCGCTGGTCCCTGGCATCACTCCGGGCGATCACGTCCAGCGGGGTGACGTGGAGCCCCGAGGTCAAGCGCGGATTGCTCGACCATCTGCCGCGGATCACGCTGCTCGATTCGTTGGGGGCGTCCGAAGGGTTGATGTCACGCTCGGCGTCGCGTGCGGACGACCGCGAGATCGCGCCGGCCCGGTTCGCAGTCAACGACCGGGTGCGGGTGCTCACCGACGACGGGCGCGAAGTCGTCCCGGGCAGCGACGAGGTCGGCATGGTCGGGGTGGGCGGACGCATCCCACTCGGCTACTACCGCGACCCGGAGAAGACGGCGAAGACGTTCCGCACCGTGAACGGCACCCGGTACTCCATTCCGGGCGACTACGCGACCGTCGACCCGGACGGGACGATCAAACTGCTCGGCCGCGGCTCCGCCACCGTCAACACCGGCGGGGAGAAGGTCTACCCGGAGGAAGTGGAACTCGTGCTGCGCGGGCACGATGCCGTCGACGATTGTGTCGTCGTCGGCATCCCCGACGCCCGGTTCGGAGAAATGGTCGTGGCCATGGTCGTGGCCCACGATCCCATCGAGGAGGACACATTGCGCGACCACTGCAAGGCCCGGGGACTCTCCGGGTACAAGATCCCGAAGCGGGTCGTCCTGCTCGACGACATGCACCGTGCCCCCAACGGCAAGGCCGACTACACGCTGCTGCGCGACCTCGCGGTCACCCGGCTCGGAGCCGACGCATGATGGCCGACCACTTCGTCATCGACGGTTCCAACCTCGCCACCGAGGGCAACACAGAACCGAGCCTGGCCCAGCTCCGAGAGGCCGTCGCCGCCTTCCGCGGCGAGCACCCCGGGACGACGGTCACCGTGGTCGTCGACGCGAGCTTCGAGCACCGGATCGATCCGTCGGAACGCGCCGCGTTCGCGAAGGCCGAGATCGCCAGCGAGGTCGTGTCACCGCCCGCCGGAGCGGTCGGACGCGGCGACGGGTTCCTGCTCCAGATCGCCAACCGCACCAACGCCACCGTGGTGAGCAACGACTCGTTCCAGGAGTTCCACGCCGAATACGAGTGGTTGTTCGAGCCCGGTCGTCTCATCGGCGGCAAGCCGGTGCCCGGAGTGGGTTGGATCTTCTCGCTGCGCCGTCCGGTGCGTGGGATCGTCAGCCGCAAGACCACCCAGCGGGCCAAGAAGGAAGCGCGCGAACAGGATCAGGTTCGTGACGCGATCGCCGAGGCGACCGCCGACGCGATGAGCAGCACCACCGGCCGCCGCCGCCGACGGGGCGGCCGCGGCAAGAGCACGCCGGCGACGAACACGCCCGAGCCCGAGGCCGTCAACCAGCCCGCGCCGTTCCTCCAGTTCGTCATCGACCATCGCCTCGGCACCGAGGTCGAGGGCGTCGTCGACTCGTTCTCGTCGCACGGGGCATTCGTGATCGTCGACGACGTCCGCTGCTACGTGCCGATCGGTGCGATGGGTGAGCCTCGCCCGTCGAAGGCGCGCGATGTCCTGACCCGGGGCGAAACCCGCACCTTCGTGGTCCAGGCGGTCGACGCGCCTCGCCGCGGCATCGAACTGGCGCTCCCCGGCTTCGCCAAGGTCGCCGGCGCACCGAGCGACGAGACAGTTGCGGCCGAGGTGAAGGGCAACCGGCCCAAGAAGACCGCGGCCAAGGCCAAGCCCGCGAAGGCGGCCCCCGCCCGGAAGACCGCCACCTCCGCCCCGCCGAAGCCGACGGCCGCGACCCCGCCGGTCGCGAAGAAGCGGGTCGCCGCCACCCCGGCAGCCAAGAAACCGGCGGCCACCAAGACGGCAGCGAAGAAGGCTGCGGCCACCAAGACCGCCGCGAAGAAGACCGGCGCGAAGAAGACGCCGGCGGCAAAGAAGACCGGCGCGAAGAAGACCGTCGCAAAGAAGACCGCCGGGA
>CAZJBJ010000037.1:0-27064 GCA_964544295.1 uncultured Bifidobacteriaceae bacterium | reverse complement strand
CGTGGGATGTGTCGGCAAGAGCGCGCAGATCGGCCTGCACGTGTGGCTCCCCGACGCCATGGAGGGTCCGACCCCGGTCTCGGCTCTCATCCACGCGGCGACGATGGTCACCGCCGGCGTGTTCCTCGTGTGCCGGGCCCACCCGTTCTTCGAGCGCAGCGGTGTCGCCATGGACGTCGTCGCCCTGGTCGGGGCGCTCACCGCGTTGATCGCGGGCACGGTCGCCCTGGTCCAGCCCGACATCAAGCGGGTGCTGGCGTACAGCACCGTGAGCCAGCTCGGCTACATGTTCCTCGCCGCCGGTGTCGGTGCGTATTCGATCGCGGTGTTCTTCGTCCTCGCCCACGCCTTCTACAAGGCGGCGTTGTTCCTCGGGTCCGGCACCGTGATCCACGGTACCGAGGAGACCCAGGACCTCCGGCGCCTCGGTGGTCTGCGCAGGTACATGCCGTTCACCGCGGCCGGCTTCGGGATCGCGTGGCTCACCATCGTCGGGCTGCCACCGTTCTCCGGCTTCTGGGCGAAGGACGGCGTCCTGGCCGCCGCGTTCTACGACCACAGCTACGTGGTGTGGGCGATCGGTCTGCTCGCCGCCCTGCTGACCGGCTTCTACATGACCCGCGAGACGCTGCTGGTGTTCGGTGGGAACGAGCGGTTCCGGGCCGGCGCACCTATCGGGGCTGATCACGATGCCGACGCCGCCGACGGCGAAGCGGCCGCGGCACCCGCCCACGCCGAGCACGACATCACCGCATCGCCCACCGTCGATTACGGCCTGCCGGTCGCGCCCGCGCACATGACCCACGAACCGCACGAAGGCACGCCGACGATGATCCTGCCGGTCGTCGTGCTGGCCGGGCTGGCGATGATCGCCGGGGTGCTCGAGCTGCCGTTCAAGGGCCTCGAGTTCCTGACCACCTGGTTGGAGCCGACGTTCGAAGGAGCCGAGGGTGCGAGGCCCACGTCGTTCCTCTCCGGGTTCGGGCTGTCGATGCTCGCCGTGGCCGTCGGCGTCACCGGCATCGTGATCGCGCTGCGCTGGTACCGCCGGGGTCTCGATGATCCCAGCGAGGACCCGGTGGACCAGAAGCTCGGCGCGGCCGCCACGTTGTTCGGACACGCCTGGTACTACGACGAAGGCATCGCGGCGCTGGTCGGCGGTCCGATCCGGCGCGGTGCGCAGTGGGTCGCCGACGTGTTCGACCAACAGGTGATCGACGGCGGGGTCAACGGGGTGGCGAAACTCTTCGGTGCCGCCGGTGCCGGGATGCGTCGACTGCAGACCGGGCTGGTGCGGCAGTACGCGTTGGGGATCGCGCTCGGCATGGTGGCGTTGCTGGTGTGGGCACTCTGGCGAGCGGGGATCGGCTGATGCTGCGCGGGTATCCGATTCTCACGGCGATCGTCTTCACGCCGATCGTGGGCGCACTGCTCATCCTCCTGACGCCGGCCCGCCGGCCCGAGCTGGCCCGCGCCATCGGGTTCATGATGTCGATGGCGACCCTCGGGTTCGCCGGACTCATGCTCTGGGACTTCCAGACCGGTCACGGCGGTTTCCAGTTCACCGAGATGAACCACTGGTTCAGCGCCCTCGGGGTCAACTACATCGTCGGCGTGGACGGCTACAGCGTGTTCATGGTCGTCGCCACCGCGGTGCTGTTCCCCCTCGGTCTGCTCGGTGCGGCCAAGGTCGACGAGCGGGTGAAGGCCTACGTCTTCTGGTTCATGCTCCTCGAGGGCGCGATCATGGGGATCTTCCTCTCGTTGGACCTCATCGGGTTCTTCGTGTTCTGGGAGGTCATGCTCGTCCCGATGTACTTCCTGATCGCCGGATGGGGGAGTGCCAACCGCAAGTACGCCGCAACGAAGTTCTTCCTGTACACCGCCGCCGGATCGGCGTTCCTCTTCGCCGCGATCCTCACGATCGCCTTCCTGCATTCCTCCGCCACGGGCACGCTCACGTTCGACTTCCGCACGCTCGCCGACTGGGCGACGACCGGGCTGTCGGTGTCGACCGAGCGCTGGTTGTTCCTCGGGTTCATGGTGGCGTTCGCGATCAAGGTCCCGGTGTTCCCCTTCCACACCTGGCTGCCGGACGTGCACACCGAGGCGCCGACCGCCGGATCGGTCGTGCTGGCCGGTGTCATCCTCAAGCTCGGTGCGTACGGCATCCTGCGATTCGCGTTCGGGCTCTTCCCGCGCGCCTCGGTCTACTTCGCACCGCTGTTCCTCACGTTGGCCGTGATCGGGATCATCTACGGCTCGATCGTGGCGGCGATGCAGAAGGACGCCAAACGCGTCATCGCCTACTCCTCGGTCGCCCACATGGGCTTCATCGTGCTCGGAATGTTCTCGCTCACCATCCTCGGACTCGTGGGTGCGTCCTTCACGATGGTGAGCCACCCGCTCACGACCGGTTCGTTGTTCTTCCTGATCGGGATGCTCTACGAGCGTCGACACACCCGCCAGATCGACTCCTTCGGCGGTATCTGGAAGTCGGCCCCCAAGCTCACCGCCCTCTTCCTCGTCGCCACGTTCGCCGGTATCGGACTCCCCGCGTTCTCGGGCTTCGTCGGCGAGTTCCTGTCGTTGCTGGGTACGTTCGCCGCGCACCGGTGGTGGGCCGTCGTGGCCACCGCCGGTGTGATCCTGGGCGCCGTCTACATGCTCTGGATGTTCCAGCGGGTGTTCACCGGCGTCCCCGAGGGTGACAACGCCACGCTCGCCGACATCACCGGGCGGGAGTTGTTGGTGGTCGTCCCGCTGTTGGCGTTGTCGCTGTTCATCGGTCTCTACCCGAAGCCGGTCCTCGACCGGGTCGAACCGACCGTGCGCTGCACCATCGTCAACTTCGAGACCCGCGCCGACGTCGCACTGGACCGCATTCCGGCGAGTGACGCAAAGGGATGCCGATGATCGCCGCCGCCGCCCCCCGCGTCGACTGGACCTCGATCGCGCCGGTCGTCACGTTGTTCGCGACGGCCATCGTGATCATCCTGTTCGTCGCCATCGCCCGGAACCGCGTCCGTACCTACGAGCCGGCGCTCTTCACCGCGGTCGTCGGACTCGGCCTGACCGCGTTCTTCCTGTCCCGGCAATGGAGCGCGGTCATCGACGACGGGCCGGCCGATGCGCTCGCGCACATGGTCGCGCTCGACGGCTTCTCGGTGTTCGTCGGGTTGGTCGTGGTGATCGCCGCCGTGCTGATGCTCGGCCTCTCGGCCGACTATCTCGTCGAACGCGGCATCGAGTCGCGGCCCGAGTACGTCGTGCTGGTGTTGATCTCGGCCGCCGGCATGCTGATGATGGCCGGGGCCAACGACCTGATCGTGGTCTTCGTGGCGCTCGAAGTGCTCTCGATCCCGCTCTACGTGCTCGCCGCCTACGACCGGCGCCGTGCCCGTTCGCTCGAAGCGGGCATCAAGTACTTCGTGCTCGGCGCGTTCTCGTCCGCCATCTTCCTCTACGGCATCGCGCTCACCTACGGCGCGACCGGTACCACGTCCTTCGAGGGCATCCAGTCGTTCCTCGCCACCCGGTTGCTGATCGACGAAGGCACCCTGCTCGCCGGTCTGGTGCTGCTGCTCGTCGGACTCGCGTTCAAGGTCGCGGCCGTGCCGTTCCACATGTGGACGCCGGACGTGTACGAAGGCGCGCCGAGTCCGGTCACCGCCTTCATGGCATCGGCCACCAAGGTCGCCGGGTTCGCCGCCCTGTTGCGAATCTTGTACACCGCACTCCCGAGCTACAGCACGGATTGGCGGCAGCTGATCTTCGTGCTCGCGGTTCTCACGCTGGTCGGCGGGAGCATCGGTGCGTTGCTCCAGACCGATCTCAAGCGGCTACTGGCCTACTCGTCGGTGGCGCACGCCGGCTACGTCCTCATCGGAGTGCAGGCGGGGAGCCCGGCCGGCGTGCGATCCGCGCTCGCGTACCTGTTCATCTACGCCTTCATGACGATCGGCGCCTTCGCGGTGGTCGTGGCGCTGGGCGGACGCGACGATGTCCACGACATCGCGGATCTGCGGGCGCTGGGTCGGCGGCGGCCGGTGCTCGCCGCCGTCCTCGCGTTCTTCCTCCTGGCCCAGGCGGGCATCCCGCCCACCGCCGGCTTCATCGCCAAGCTGGGGGTGTTCGAGGCCGCCGCGCAGGCACACTCGTACGCGCTGCTCATCGTCGGCGTCGTCACCTCGGTGATCGCGGCCTTCTTCTACCTGAAGGTCATCCTCACCATGTACGTCTCCGAGGATGCCGACGACGTCATGGCCGACGTCGAGTCCGATCACATCCCGGTCGGCCTGGCCGTCGCGATGGTGATCACGGTGTGTGTCGTCGCGACGATCTGGATCGGGGTGCTCCCGAGCATCGTGCTCGACTTCGCACGCGACGCCACCCTGCTCTTCTGAGCCCGGCCGTTCCGCAAAAGCCCCGGGATCTCGGAGCTCCCGCGCCAGACTGCGGGGATGGAACCTGCGACCCTGGACGAGCTCCTGGCGGGGCTCGACGACATCCGCCAGTCCCCACCGGACGACGGCACGTTGAACCTGATCGTCCGGCGTCCGGCCGTCGGCACCCGCGAAGTGCTCGAATCGGGCGAACTGAACGAGACGGATGGGCTCGCCGGAGACAGCTGGAACCAACGGCCCTCCCGCCGCAGCGACGACGGCGGTCCTCACCCCGAGATGCAGCTCAACATCATGAACTCGCGGGCAATTGCCAGAATTGCCCAGTCGCCGGACCGTTGGGCCCTGGCCGGCGACCAGCTCTACGTCGACCTGGATCTCAGCGAGGCGAACCTCCCGGCCGGCACGCGCCTGGCCATCGGTACCGCGGTGATCGAGGTGACCGCGCAGCCCCACACCGGTTGCGCGCAGTTCAGCGCCCGGTTCGGTGCCGCGGCACGGAAGTTCGTGAACTCCGACGGTGGCCGCGAGGTCCGGGCCCGGGGGATCAACGCCCGGGTCGTGACCGCAGGAACCATCACGCGTGGCGACCGGATCCGGAAGCTCTGAGCCGACAAATACGCGTCGCCACGGTTTGGGGCTGCGGAAAAGGCCAGACCTATACTCGCCCGGTTTCCAGCGTTTGGGTTGAGGGGCCGTACGCGTGACTGACTATTACCGGGAATACCTCGCGGTCGCCGTGCTCATCGGCGCGGGCCTGGCGATGGTGGGCGGCATGCTCGGTGTGGGCAAGTTGATCCGCCCGGTGCGGCCCCAGCCTCAGAAGTACGTCACCTACGAGGCCGGTTCCGACCCGGTGGGTGGCTGGGGTCAGTCCAACGTTCGCTACTACGTGTACGCGCTGCTCTTCGTCATGTTCGACGTCGAAGCCGTGTTCATCTTCCCCTGGGCGGTCCGACTCGAGTCGCTCGGCGTCCAGTCGCTGATCTCGATGATCGTCTTCATCGTGGTGTTGGCACTCGGCCTGGTCTACGCGTGGCGAAAGGGAGTGCTGCGGTGGGCCTAGTCGAGAAGGGCGTCTTCGGAAAGAAGCCGCTCAAGCCCGTGACCTGGCTGCTCAATTACAGCCGGAAGTACAGCCTCTGGATGTTCCAGTGGGGTCTGGCCTGCTGCGCGATCGAGATGGCGGCCGCCCTCGCGGGGCCCCGCTACGACATGATGCGCCTCGGCGTCATCCCGTTCCCGGCCAGCCCGCGCCAGGCGGACCTCGTGGTCATCTCCGGCACGGTGACCGACAAGATGGCCCCGGCGATCAAGCGGCTCTACGAGCAGATGCCGGACCCGAAATACGTGATCTCGATGGGCTCGTGCGCGAACTGCGGCGGTCCGTACTGGGACTCGTATTCGGTCACCAAGGGCGTGGACCAGATCATTCCCGTCGACATCTACGTTCCCGGCTGCCCGCCGCGGCCCGAGGCGCTGCTCGAGGCGATCGTCATGCTGCAGGAGCGCATCCAGAACGAGGGGCTCGGCAACGACGAACTCGCGCACCGTTGGCGCGGCGAGCCGATCGTCGTCGACAACGCCTACCAGGCTGCGCAGGTCTGATCGATGGCCGACGAGACCCCCGACACGTCCGCGGCCGACGTGTCCGACGCGACGTCGGAAGCGGCGGGCGCAGTCGCGGTCGACGACACCCCGGCGATCGACCCGGCGGTCGAGGCCCTGTTCGAGCGTTTCTCGGCCGCCCTCGGCGACGGCGTCGTTGACCACGCCGACACGTTCGGGACGCTCGTGGTGCGCGTGCGGCCGGATGCGTGGCGACGCGCCGCCGAGATCGCACGTGCGGATCTGGAGTGCGACTATCTGTCCTTCATCGCCGGGATCGACTGGATGCCCGCACCGAAGCCCGCGGGCGACGAGGGTGGCGACACGTCGGCACCGGTCCAGCCCGACACGATGACCTTCGGCGCCGCCGGGTCCGACGGTCGGTTCCAGGTCTTCGCGCACGTGCAGTCGACCTCGCGCCACTGGGGCATCACCCTCAAGACCGACGTCACCGAGGACGCGCCGCGCGTCGACAGTTGGGTCTCGGTCTACCCGGGCGCCGACTGGCACGAACGCGAGTGCTGGGAGATGTACGGCATCGACTTCGTCGGTCATCCCAAGATCCGGCGGCTGTACCTCCCGGCCGAGTTCGAGGGCAATCCGCTGCGGAAGGACTTCGCGCTGTTGGCGCGGGAAGTGAAGCCGTGGCCCGGACTCGTCGACGTCGAGGCGATGCCCGGCGACGACTCCGAGGAAGGTGAGTCGTGAGCGAGACCACGACCGAGACGCCGGGGTTCGAAGTCGATCCGGCGCTGTATTCGCACCTGGCCGGCTCCCAGGTCAACGTCGAACTCGACACCGGCGACATGATCCTCAACATGGGGCCGCAACACCCGGCCACGCACGGCACCCTGCGCCTCGTCGTGCGCCTCGACGGCGAGCGCGTCGTCGCGGCCGACCCGGTGATCGGGTACATGCACCGCGGCTACGAGAAGCTGAGCGAGTTCCGCACCTATCCGCAGGTGACCACGCTGATCAACCGCATCGACTGGTTGTCGAGCTTCGCCAACGAAGTGCCGTTCGTGCACGGGGCCGAGCAGCTCATGGGCATCGAGGCGCCGCCCCGGGCCCAATGGATCCGCACGATCCTCACCGAGCTGTCGCGCATCGCGACGATCTACCTGTTCCTCGGTGAGATGGGCCTCCAGGTCGGCGCACTCACCCCCGCGTTCTGGGGCTTCCGCGACCGTGAGTACGTCCTCAACCTCATCGAGTCCGCGACCGGTGGTCGGTTCCACCCGAACTTCAACCGCATCGGTGGCCTGAAGGACGATCTCCCGTGGGGCTGGATCGCCGAATGTCGCGCGACGATGGACAAGATCCTGCGCGGCTGCGACGACTTCGAAGACGTGCTCGTCGGCAACGAGATCTTCGAGGCTCGGACGCGCGGCATCGGGATCATCCCCGGCGAGTTGGGTGCGGCCTACGGCATGTCCGGAGCCAACCTCCGCGCCTCCGGTGTCGACTGGGACCTCCGGCGCGACGGCAAGCCCTACCTCGCGTACCCCGAACTCGACTTCAAGGTCTGGACCCACGCCGACGGCGACTCGTTCGCGCGCTACTGGGTACGACTCCAGGAGACCCGGGAGGCCGTGCGCATGGTGATCCAACTCCTCGACGGGCTTCCCGCCGGGCCGATCATGGCGAAGGTGCCCCGCATCATCAAGGTGCCCGAAGGCGAGGTCTGGGTCGAGACCGAGAACCCGCTCGGCCAGATGGGCTACTACATCGTCTCCAAGGGCGCGACCGGACCGTTCCGGGTGAAGATCCGCTCGGCGTCGTTCTCCAACGTCTCGATCCTGCCGTGGCTGCTGCGCGGCACCTACGTGCCCGACGTCGTCACGATCCTCGGCAGCCTGTACTTCATCCTCGGGGACATCGACCGCTGATGCCTACCCTCGCGCTCGAAATCGGCTGGGGGACCACCCTCGCGATCAAGACCCTGTTGGTCCTGATGGTGATCCCGCTCGGCGCGTTGATCCTGGGCTACACGTTCCTGCTCAAGATGATGAGCCACATGCAGAGCCGGCTCGGGCCGATGGATCCCGGCGGGTTCCACGGTTGGTTCCAGCTCGTCGGCGACGGCATCAAGTTCCTCCAGAAGGAGGACATCATGCCGGCGGAGTCGGACCGTCGCGTGTTCGCGATGGCACCGGCGATCGTGGTGATCTCCACGTTCCTGATCTTCCTCGTCGTGCCGACCGGGCCGCGACTCATCGTCAAGGACCTCGACGTCGGCGTGTTCTACGCGCTCGCGGTCTCGAGCCTTTCGGTGGTCGGCGTGCTCATGGCCGGGTGGGCGAGCGCGAACAAGTTCGCCCTGATCGGCGCTCTCCGCGCCGCCGCGCAGTTGATCGCCTACGAGCTGCCGCTCCTGCTCGCGGTGGTCGGCGTCGTGATCCAGGCCGGCACGATGAGCCTCCAGGGCATCATCGGCGCCCAGGCGGACGGTTCGATCTTCGGCTTCTCCGGACTCGGCAACCCGTTCATCCTCACGCAGTTCGTCGGGTTCTTCCTGTTCCTGATCGCCGCCCAGGCCGAACTCACCCAGACCCCGTTCGACATGCCCGTCGCCGAGTCCGAGCTCGTCGCCGGCTACATGGTCGAGTACAGCGGCTTCCGGTTCCTGTTCTTCTTCATCGGTGAGTTCGGTACTGCCTTCGCCTTCGCCGCGTTGGCCGCGACCCTCTACCTCGGCGGCTGGGCCATCCCGGGTGTCCACGGCGGATTGGCGGACCTCATCGGCCCGCTGGTGCTCTTCGTCAAGCTGATGGCCGTCGCCTTCCTGATGTTCTGGGTGCGCTTCACCTATCCCCGACTCCGGGAAGACCAGCTCCAGGCGATCGCGTGGAAGTACCTCATCCCGATCGGTCTGCTCAACATCATCGTCACCGGGATCATCAAGGTGGCCGTCTGATGCCGAAGTTGCCGAAGCCGAAGCTGCCCGGGGTCATCAGCGGCCTCGCGGTCACGTTCCGCACCATGACCGAGGGCGCGGTCACCGTGCAGTACCCGCACGAGCGGGAGGAGCCGGTCACCCGCGCGCGCGGCGTCATTGCGCTCAAGGAAGAGAACTGCACGGCGTGCATGCTGTGCGGCCGGAGCTGTCCGGACTGGTGCATCTACATCGAGGGTCACAAGGAGCTTCGGCCCCCGCGTCGCGAAGGCGGCAAGCCGCGCAGCGTCAACATCCTCGACCGTTTCGACATCGACTACGGCCTCTGCATGTACTGCGGCATCTGTGTCGAGGTCTGCCCCTTCGACGCGCTGTTCTGGAGCCCGGAGTTCGAATACTCCGAGCCCCGGATCTCCGATCTGCTCCACGACAAGACCCGCCTCGGCGAGTGGATGGACACCGTCCCCGAGCCCGAACCCCTCGAACTCGGCGCCGACGTCAAGGGGAAGAAGTAGCGGTGGTAGTCCAGAACATCTTCTTCTGGGTGTTGGCCGTGGCGATGGTGCTGGGCGCGATCGGCGTGGTGCGGTCGCGCAACGTCGTGCACGCGGCCCTGTACCTCGTCGTCGTGATGGCCGGCGCCGCGGCCCAGTACATCCTGCTCGCCGCCGAGTTCGTGGCCTGGGTACAGGTTCTCATCTACATCGGCGCGGTCATCATCCTCTTCCTGTTCGGGATCATGCTCACCCGGGCGCCGATGGGTGGCGACACCGAACTCGACAACGACCAACGGTGGCCGGCCGCGGTCGTGAGCGTCTTCCTCGCCGGCGTCCTCGGCACGTTGCTGATCGACGCCTTCGGCAAGAAGGAGATCGTGATCAGCGGTGCCAAGGGCACGGAACTCCTCGAGGTCGGGAAGGCCGGGAACCTCGCCGACTCGATCTTCACCGCCTACGTCGTGCCGTTCGAGGTCGTCTCGATCCTGCTCCTCGCCGCGCTCGTCGGCGCCGTCGTGATCGCACGGAGGGACTGACGTGATCCTCAACCAGTTCCTCATCCTCGCCGCCGTCCTGTTCTGCATCGGCGTGTACGGCGTCCTCGCCCGGCGCAACGGTGTGCTCGTGCTCATGAGCGTCGAGCTCATGCTCAACGCCGTGAACATCAACCTCATCGCTTTTTCCGCGTATCTCCGCGAATCGGCGGGCAACGTGTTCGCCCTCTTCGTCATCACGATCGCCGCCGCCGAAGTCGGCGTCGGGCTCGCCATCGTGCTGTTGATCTACCGCAACCTGCACAGCCCTGACCTCGACCGCGTCGAACAGTTGAAGGGGTAGCGGCAACCGTGTTCTTCCTCGACCATGCCTGGATCATCCCGGTCATCCCGGTGGCGTCCTTCCTGCTGATCCTGTTCTTCGGCAAGAAGCTGCCCAAGGGCGGTTCCGAGATCGGCATCACGGCACTCGGCGCGACGTTCCTGATGGCCTGCGCCACCGCGGTGCAGTGGTTCCAGCGGATCGAGGACGCCACGCACACGTCGGGCGGCGAGGCGATCAAGGCGTTCGGCAAGGGGCTGTTCGCGGCCGGCGGCGAACACGAGGCGATCGTCCAACCCGTGATCCACACGGTCACGTGGTGGCGGAACGGTGCCCTGGAGTTCTCTGTCGGCACCCGGATCGACGGCCTCGCGGTGATGATGCTCTTCGTCGTCACGTTGATCTCGCTGCTCGTGCACATCTACTCGACCGCGTACATGCACGACGACGTCCGCTACACCTACTTCTACGCGGCCCTGAGCCTCTTCACCGCCTCGATGCTGACCCTGGTGGTGGCGTCGAACACGTTGCAGCTCCTGGTGGGCTGGGAGCTGGTCGGGCTCTGCTCGTTCATGCTCATCGGTCACTGGTGGGAAGAACAGGCCAACACCAACGCCGCCCTCAAGGCGTTCCTCACCACCCGCACCGGTGACGTGGGTCTGATGATCGGCGTGATCGTCACGTTCTTCGCCGCGGGGCAGACCTTCGACATCGGCGCGATCAACAACGCCGCGCTCGAGGGCATGGGCGGGCACACCATCTGGGTGGTCGGCGCGTCCTGCCTGCTCATCGGCATCATCGGCAAGAGCGGTCAGTTCCCGCTCCACACCTGGCTGCCCGACGCCATGGCCGGTCCGACGCCGGTGTCCGCGCTGATCCACGCCGCCACCATGGTCGTCGCCGGCGTGTACCTCGGGGCGCGGGTCTACGGCGTGTTCTGGCAGGGCTTCTCGATCCACGACGGTGGCATCAACCCGATGGCGCTCATCGGCGGGATCACGATCCTGATCGGGGCCGCGCTGGCGTTCGTGCAGGACGACATCAAGAAGGTGCTCGCCTACTCCACGATCAGCCAACTCGGCTACATGGTGATGGGCCTCGGGGTCGGTGCCTGGGTCGGTGCGGTCTTCCACCTGTTCACCCACGCGTTCTTCAAGGCGCTGCTGTTCCTCGGTGCCGGTTCCATCAGCCACTCGGGATCGCACCACTCCTTCGACATGAAGAAGGACATGGGCGGGCTGCGCAAGTACATGCCGGTCACGTTCTGGACGTTCATGATCGGCTCGCTCGCCCTGGCCGGCATCTTCCCGCTCGCCGGGTTCTGGTCGAAGGACGAGATCCTCGCGACCGCGGGCCAGAACGGCTACGAGCTGTTCACGATCGTGGGGCTCATCGGTGCACTCCTGACCGCGGCCTACATGACCCGCTGCGTGTACCTCACCTTCTTCGGTGCGTACCGGGGCCACCACCACCCGCACGAGTCGCCCAAGGCCATCACCATCCCGCTCATCGTCCTCGCGGTGTTCAGCGTGCTCGCCGGGTGGGCCAACGCGGTGCCGGTCGAGATCGAGAAGTTCAAGGAGTACATCGAGCCGCGGATCGCGTTCCCCGAGGACATCTTCCACCCGCACTTCGACTACGGCCTCGCCGCGTTGTCGGTCGGTATCGCACTGACCGCGATCGGGGTCGGCATCGCCTACTGGCTGGGTCGGCGGGAGCTGAAGGCGTTCCGGGGGCTCACCGAGCGCAGCCCGGCCCTCAAGACGGGCCACACGTTCCTCGTCAACAAGTACTACCTGGACCACCTCTACGAGGACGTCATCGTCGCCGGCATCAAGGGGCCGATCGGTCGTGCGGCGTACTGGATCAACATGAATGTCATCGACGGCGTCGTCAACGGCGTCGGCAAGGGCGTGACCGTGCTCGGTCGCGTGGTGTACCGCGACGTCGACCAGCTGGTGGTCGACGGCGCGGTGAACGGAATTGCACGCGAGACGGATCGTGCCGGTGGTGCGCTCCGTCCGCTGCAGTCGGGTCGCGTGCAGCGCTATGCGCTCATGCTGTTTGCCGCGGTCGGGCTCATCGCCCTCGCGCTCGCCATCTTCGGTTAAGGGAAGACGAGAATGAACTGGTTCCATGATTGGGCGTTGACGCTGGCGATCTTCCTGCCGGCCGTGGGGCTCGGGATCTTGCTGATCCTGCCCAAGGCCGAGGAGCAGCTCGCCAAGGTGGTGGCACTGGGCGCGAGCCTGGCCACGCTCGCGGTCGGCATCGGCATCCTCGCGGACTTCGACTACGACAAGGCGGGCAAGCTCCAGTTCGGGGTCAACAAGGAGTGGATCTCGGTCATCAAGTCCCGGTACCACCTCGGCCTCGACGGCATCTCGTTGCCGATGCTGATCCTGTCGATGGTCATCGTGGTGCTCTGCATCATCTACTCGTGGAACCATTTCCCGGAGCCGCACAACCCCAAGGGCTTCCTGGCGCTGATCCTGCTCCTCGAAGTCGGGATGAACGGCACGTTCCTCGCCCAGGACCTCATCCTGTTCTTCATCTTCTTCGAGATCGTCCTGCTCCCGATGTTCTTCATGATCGGGGTCTGGGGTGGTCCGAACCGGGAGTACGCCTCGATCAAGTTCTTCCTCTTCACCTTGTTCGGCTCGGCCCTGATGCTCCTGGGCTTCCTGGCGCTCTTCTTTCTGCAGGGGACGTTCCAGATCCCGGCGCTGGCGCGGATGGCCGGCGGTGGTCTCGTCGAGTCGACGCAGAACCTGATCTTCGCCGGTCTGTTCCTCGGCTTCGCGATCAAGGTGCCGATGTTCCCGTTCCACACCTGGTTGCCCGACGCGCACACCGAGGCGCCGACGGTCGGCTCGGTGCTCCTGGCCGCGATCCTGCTGAAGTTGGGCACCTACGGGTTCATCCGGATCGCCCTGCCGGCGCTCCCGAAAGCCGCGCACAACTGGGCGCCGTGGATCGGCGGGCTGGCCGTCATCGGCATCATCTACGGCGCGTTGTGTTGTCTCGCCCAGACCGACATGAAGCGACTCATCGCGTTCTCGTCGGTCGCCCACATGGGCTTCGTCATGCTCGGCATCGCGACCCTCACCGACTTCGGACTCAACGCCGCGATCTTCGGGATGGTGGCCCACGGTCTGATCACCGGCATGCTCTTCTTCCTGGCCGGATCGGTACAGCACACGTTCCACACCCGTGAGATGAGCCGCTTGGGCGGTCTGTTGAAACAGGCCCCGAAGATGGGCTGGATCCTCGGGTTCTGCGCCATGGCCTCACTGGGTCTGCCCGGCCTCGCCGGGTTCTGGGGTGAGTTCCCCGCCGTGCTCTCGGCGTATCAGCCGGCGGCCGGGCTCTCGGAAGGACTCTTCCGCGGCTTCATGGTCGTGGCCGCGATCGGTACCGTCCTCGCCGCCGGGTACCTGTTGTGGATGTACCAGCGGGTGGCGTTCGGCGAACCCAAGGCCGAGTTCGCCGATGCCCACATCCACGACGTCGGCATCTTCGAGTGGATCGCCTGGACGCCGATCCTGCTCATGATCGTCGCGCTCGGTGTGTACCCGGACGCCATCTTCTCGTTGACCAACGACGGGGTCCGCCAGATCACCTCGGGGATCGCCCGGGGCTTCGGGGGGTAAGCACCCATGAACCCCGGTTGGGACTTCCACGCGATCGCACCGCTGATCATCATCAGCGCCACGATCGTCGCGGTGCTCATCGCCGACTTCTTCTTCGAGTACCGCGGTCGGTTCCGCACCCAGCAGATCGCGTCGCTCGGTGTCCTCGCGGCGATGATCCCGATCATCACGCTCGCGGTCGACGGCGGCACGCGGACCATGTTCGGCGGACGGTTCGTCGTCGATCCCTACTCGCTCGTCTTCCAGGGGTTCTTCCTCGCCGCGGCCTACATCTCCATGTTGCTCTCGGTCGACTACATCGGTGACGGCGACTACTACCAGGGCGAGTTCTACGTCCTGCTCCTGACGTCCCTGCTCGGCATGCTCGTCATGTCGAGCGCCCGGGACCTGATCACGATCTTCGTCGCACTGGAGACGATCTCGATCCCGACCTTCGTCCTCGCCGGGTGGCGCAAGCACGACCCGAAATCGAACGAGGCCGCGATCAAGTACTACCTGATCGGGGTCATGTCCTCCGCGGTGATGCTCTACGGCATGTCGCTGGTGTTCGGTCTCACCGGCTCCACGCTGCTCAGCGACATCGCGGACAAGGTCGGCACGCTCGACTCGCCGCTGTTGATCGTGGCGGGGTTCCTCACCATCGTGGGCTTCGCGTTCAAGGTCAGCGCGGTGCCGTTCCACTTCTGGTCGCCCGACACCTACGAGGGTGCGCCCACGCCGGTGACCGCGTTCCTGTCCGTCGCGTCCAAGGCCGGCGGGTTCGTCGCGCTGCTCTCGGTCGTGGTCTTCGGCTTCTTCCCGAACGCCGACATGTGGCAGCCGGTCCTCTGGGGTCTGGCCGCCGCGTCGATGATCCTCGGAAACCTGGTCGCCCTGCGCCAGACCAACATCATCCGCATGCTGGCGTACTCGTCGGTCGCCCAGGGTGGGTTCATCCTGGTGCCGTTCGCGGTCGCCGCCGACGTGCGCGGCGGCGTCGCGGCGTCGTCGATCCAGGCGGTCGTCGTGTACATCCTCGTCTACGGCGCGATGAACCTCGGCGCCTTCGCGATCGTCATCGCCCTCGCCCGTCGGACCCGCAGTGCCGAGATCTCCAGCTTCGCCGGGCTCGGGCAGTACGCGCCGGGCATGGCCGTGATGATGTCGATGTTCCTGTTCTCGCTCGCCGGCGTGCCGCCGTTCGCAGGATGGTTCGCCAAGTTCACGATGTTCCGGGCCACGCTCGACGCCAACACCCCAGCGGCCATCGTGCTCGGCGCGCTCGCCGCGGTCAGCTCGGTGGTCGCGTTCTTCTACTACGCCCGCGTGGCGCGGGAGATGTGGTTCCACCAGCCGCCCGAAGGTGCCGACGTCACCCCCATCCGGACCCCGGTGGCCCTCAATGCCGCGGTGGTGATCTGCGCGGGAATCGTCGTCGCCGTCGGCGTCTACCCGCAGCTCTTCGCCCGACTGGGCGACCTCGCGGCCGGCGGCTGATCACGCGCCCGTGAGCGATCCGGGCCTGTCACCGCGCTCGCTGATCGTCGAGCGCATCCATCGGGAGGGACCGATCCGGTTTGGCGCGTTCGTCGAGGCGGCGCTCTACGGACCCGGCGGGTTCTTCGCCACCGGCGGCGGCGCCGGACGCGGTGGCCGCGACTTCATCACCAGCCCCGAGGTGGGGCCACTGTTCGGCGTCTGCGTCGCCCGATTCCTCGACCGGGAATGGGAACGCCTCGACCGTCCCGACCCGTTCGTCGTGATCGAGGCGGGGGCGGGCAACGGCCGCCTGGCCCGCGAGGTCCTCCGGGCCGAGCCCGCATGCTCGCCCGCGCTGCACCTGGTGCTGGTCGAGCGCAGTGCCGCGCTCCGCGAGGAGCAGACCCGGTGGTTGCCGCTCGAGCCCTTCGCCGACGCGCTCGGACCCGCTGCGGTGGTGGATCCCGGTGACGCGCCGGAGCTCGTCGGCGGCATGGGGCCGGTGGTGAGTGCCCTCGACGCCATGCCCGCGCGCCCCATCGACGGCGTGATCCTCGCCAACGAGCTGCTCGACAACCTCGCGTTCGACGTGGTCGCACGAACCACGTCGGGGTGGGCGGAGATCCGGGTCGGGGTCGACGATGACGAACTCGTCGAGGTCCCGGTGGCCGCGGCGTCGGTGCTGGCCGAGGTTGTCGCGGGCGTCGCCGCGCCCGTCGGGACGAGGCTGCCGGTGGCGCTCGAGGTCGGCGAGTGGATCGTGCAGGCGGCGTCCATCCTGCGCCGCGGCTCGCTGGTGTTCCTCGACTATCTTGCGCCGTGGTCCGAGCTGGTGCAGCGCAGCCCCGACTGGTTGCGCACCTACGCCGGCCACGCCCGGGGGTCGGATCCGCTGACCGACCCGGGCGCCCAGGACATCACGATCGACGTCCCGATCGAGATCGTGCACCGCGCGGCCCGGCGGGCGTCGCTGACCGTCACCTCCGAGCAAACCCAACGCGACTGGTTGATCGGACTCGGCATCGAGGCGCTCGTCGAGGAAGGCCGCGCCGTCTGGGAAGCCGGTGCAGCAGCTCCCGACCTCGCCGCCATCGCCGGTCGCAGCCGAGGTCCCGAGGCCGCGGCGCTCACCGATCCCGCCGGACTCGGTGCCCACACCGTGATCGTCCTCACCAAACCCTGATGGGTGAGCTACTTCGGTAGCCTCCGGTCCGTTCGCGACACCGAGGGGGACGCAATGGCCGATATCGCACTCGAAGCGCTGGCAGACGAGGGACGCACCTTCCCGCCGTCGGCGGAGTTCGTGGCGAACGCGTTGGTCACGGACGCGTCCCTCACGGAACAGGCCGACGCCGACGTCGAGGCCTTCTGGGCGGATCAGGCTCGGACCCTGCTCGACTGGGACGAGGACTTCACCACGACCTGCGAGTGGGAGCTGCCCTACGCCAAGTGGTTCGCCGACGGCCGGCTGAACGTGTCGGTCAACTGTCTCGACCGGCACGTGCTCGCCGGCCACGGGGACCAGATCGCCTACCGGTGGGAGGGCGAGCCGGGCGACGAACGGCTCATCACCTACGCGGAGTTGCTCGACGAGGTCTCGCGTACGGCCAACGCACTCAAGTCGCTCGGCGTCGAGCGGGGCGACCGGGTGGCGATCTATCTCGGCATGGTGCCGGAGCTGCCGGTCGCCATGCTCGCCTGCGCGCGCATCGGCGCCCCGCACTCGGTCGTGTTCGGCGGGTTCACCGCCGATTCCCTCCGCGACCGCATCAACGATGCCGAGGCCAAGGTGCTCGTCACCGGCGACGGCGCGTGGCGCCGTGGGGGCGTGGTCCCACTGAAGGACATCGCCGACGACGCGATGACGAGCACGCCGTCGATCGAGCACTGCCTGGTACTTCGCCGTACCGATCACGGCGTGTCGATGACCCCGGACCGCGACGTCTGGTGGCACGACCTCGTGCCGGGTCAGTCGGCCGAGTGTCCCCCCGAGTCGATGAACGCCGAGGACCTGCTGTTCATCCTCTACACGAGCGGCACCACGGGGAAGCCCAAGGGGATCATGCACACGACCGGCGGGTACCTCACCCAGGTCGCGTTCACGTTCAAGTACGTCTTCGACATCCACCCCGACTCCGACGTGTACTGGTGCTCGGCCGACTGCGGGTGGGTGACAGGTCACTCGTACATCGTCTACGGCCCACTCGCGAACCGGGCCACGAGCGTGATGTACGAGGGCACGCCGGACCACCCGGGCAAGGACCGCTTCTGGTCGATCGTCGAACGGCACCGCGTGTCGATCCTGTACACCGCGCCCACCGCGATCCGGACGTTCATGAAGTGGGGCACCGAGTACCCCGAGTCGCACGACCTGTCGTCGCTGCGGCTCCTGGGATCGGTGGGGGAGCCCATCAATCCGGAGGCCTGGATCTGGTACTCCCACCACATCGGTGGCGACCGCTGTCCGGTGGTCGACACGTGGTGGCAGACCGAGACCGGCGCAATCATGCTCAGCCCGTTGCCGGGCGTGACGGTGGCGAAGCCGGGCAGCGCCACGTTCCCCCTGCCGGGTATCGGGGCCGAGATCGTCAACGACGACGGCACGTCCGTCGGCATTCCCGGTGGCGGCTACCTCACGCTCACCCGGCCGTGGCCGTCGATGCTGCGCGGCATCTGGGGGGATCCCGAGCGCTACCGCGAGACCTACTGGTCGCGCTTCGACGGTCGGTACTTCGCCGGCGACGGCGCCAAGCGCGACGCCGATGGGTACTACTGGCTCCTCGGCCGCGTCGACGACATCATGCTCGTGGCCGGTCACAACATCTCGACGACCGAGGTGGAGTCCGCGTTGGTGTCGCACCCCGCCGTGGCCGAAGCCGCGGTCGTGGGCAAGACCGATGACACGACGGGCCAGGCCGTCGCCGCCTTCGTGATCCTGCGCGCCGGCAGCGAACCGAGCGATGCGCTCGTGGCCGAACTCCGTGAACACGTGGGTCAGGCCATCGGCCCGATCGCGAAGCCGAAATCGATCCTCTTCACCGAGGACCTGCCCAAGACCCGGTCGGGCAAGATCATGCGGCGACTCCTCCGCAACGTCGCCGAAGACCAGGCCCTCGGCGACGTCACCACGTTGGCCGACCCCGGCGTGGTCGACGGCATCAAGAGTCGGTACCTGTCCGCGGCCCCCGAAGAGGACTGAACCGAGTGTCACGCCGAGGCGTTGCCCCCGAACACTGGACCTGGCGCGAGGGACCGGTCGAGCCCGGACGCGCCGTGGTCATCGACATCGACGGCGTCCTCTCCGACGCCGTCACCCGCCAGCACTACATCGAGGCCCCGCGCCGTGACTGGCGGGCCTTCTTCGACGCCTGTGGGGACGATCCGGTGATCGAGGAGGTCCGCGTCATGCTCGACCTCCTCCAGACCGACATCACTGTGATCCTGCTCACCGCCAGGCCGCAACGGGTCCACGAACTCACCGAGGCGTGGCTGCGCCGGTACCACATCCGCTGGGACGTGCTGCTCATGCGGCCGTGGGGCGACTACGAACTCTCCCGTGACTTCAAGCAGTCGTCGCTCTGGGACCTGCGCGACTACGGGTTCGAGGTGCTGCTCGGCATCGAGGACGATCGTCGCAACGTCGAGATGCTCCGGGCCGAGGGTGTCCCCACCCTCTACCGCCACAGCGGCTACTACGACTGACTTTCCCGCTCTTGGCCCTGCGGGCCGGGCGACACTTCCGCTCTTGGCCCTGCGGGCCGGGCGACACTTCCGCTCTTGGCCCTGCGGGCCGGGCCGCTCGGGCCACGGCCGACGCCACGTACTTGTGCTGCACGGTTCGGGTCGGGCCTTGTCGGCGTCGGCCTCTTGTCTTGCGCTCCTGGCTCCCGCCACGGTTTGCAGGAGATCGAGGGGTACGCTCAGCGGCCGAAACGGTGGGTCCGGGGGAGCGCACGTGCAGACAACCGAGAGCGGGACGACCGCGCTGCGGGCGCGGCACACGGTCGTCATCTTCTTGGTCAGCCTGGCGGGGTTGCTCCTCGAAGTGGGCTACACCCGCGTCGTCTCCTACAAGCTCTGGTACTACTACACGTACCTCGTGCTCGGCCTGGCCCTGCTCGGCATCGGCTCCGGTGGCATCTTCGTCGTCGTCTGGCCACGTCTGCGCCGGGCCGCGACCGATTCCCTCATCGCCACCTGCTCATTGATCAGTGCCGTGGCCGTCACGGCCGGCTACTTCCTCGTCGCCCGCCTGCCCATCGACACCGTGCAGATCTGGGACTACGGCACCTCCGGGTCGTGGAAGAGCCTCGCCAAGCTCGGCCTGCTCTGTTTCGTACTCTTCGCGTCGTTCGTTCCCCTCGGCATCATCATCTCCACCATCCTCGGCCGCGGTGGCGAGCGCGTGGGGAGGCTCTACTTCTCGGATCTCATCGGCGCCGGTCTCGGCTGTGCACTCGCCATTCCGCTGATCACCTGGCTGGGTCCGCCCCAGGTGATCGTCGTCTCGGCGGTGCTCTTCGCGCTGGTGGGGGTCGTCGTGATGCGGCGGTCACCAGCGCCGTTGATCGCCGCGGGTGCGCTGACCGTGCTGCTCGCGATCCTGGCGTCGGGGACGGGCCTGGTCGACGTGCTCCCCGAAGCGCGCAAGGCCGATCCCGAACACGCGGCGTTCTCGGACTGGGGTCCCGTGTTCCGCGTCGACGTCGCCGAGATCAAACCCGAACTCAAGTCGCTCTTCCACGACGGGAGCTTCGGGTCGGCGATCTACGCGTTCGACGGTGACGCCCCCGGCGTCACGCGCTTCGACGACGATCCCCGGTCGCTGCCGTTCGCGCTGCTCGGCAGCAAGCCGGACCACACGCTGATCATCGGATCGGCGGGCGGGAACGAGATCGTCGCCGCCCTGCACTACGGGTCCAAGCGGATCGACGGGGTCGAGCTGAACCCCGTCACCGTCGACCTGGTCACCAACCGGTACCGCAAGTTCGCCGGCGACCTGCCCGACCAGCCGGGGGTGAAGATCCACCAGGGCGACGGTCGGACCTACCTCGCCCGGAGCCAGGACGACTTCGACATCATCTGGTTCGTCGCGCCCGACAGCTACGCCGCGAACAACGCGGCGTCGTCCGGCGCGTTCGTCCTGTCGGAGAGCTACCTCTACACCACGAACATGATCAAGGAGGCGATGTCGCACCTCTCCGACCGCGGCATCATGGTCGTACAGTTCGGCGAGTTGAGCTTCACCGACGCGCCCAACCGCACCGCCCGTTACGTCATGACCGCGCGCAAGGCGCTCGAGGAACTCGGTGTGGACGACCCCGGTCAGCACATCATCGTCGCCCCCTTCATCACGAACGAGACCGGCGACCTCTCGACCGTGATGGTGAAGCGGACCCCGTTCACCCCGGAAGAGGTCCAGCGGTTCCAGACCGGCATCACGAAGGTCCCGAAGAACGAGATCTCGTGGGCACCCGGCCTGCCGCCCGGTCCCGGGCTCGTACCGCAGCTGATCGAGGGATCGCAGGCCCAGGCCGACCGCGCCGCCGCGGCCTACCCCAAGGAAATCCACGCGATCAGTGACGACGGGCCGTTCTTCTGGCACTTCTCGAGCTTCTCGAACGTGTTCAAGGAGTTCTTCACCCCGATCTCGGCGACCGACCCCGAGGACTCGATCGGGGAGCGGGTGCTCGTGCTCCTGCTCGCCATCTCGGTGCTCTACGCCGCGATCTTCCTGCTCGTCCCGTTCCTCTTCGTGCGCAAGGAGTGGAAGGCCCTTCCCCGGAAGGGCATCTCGGCGGTCTACTTCGCGACGCTGGGGCTCGGGTTCATGCTCTTCGAGATCTCGATGATCCAACGGCTCGTGCTGTTCCTCGGGTACCCGACGTACTCGTTGACGGTCACGCTCGCGTCGATCCTGGTCTTCACCGGACTCGGTGCGCTGCTCAGTAACCGCATCGCCCATCGGGCGCGATCAGTGCTCCCCATCGTGTTCGCCGTGTTGTGCGGCCTCGTCGCGTTCTACCAGTGGGGTCTCGGCGGCATCATCGACTCGTTGCTCAGCGAGGCACTCTGGCTCCGCGTGCTCGTCGCGCTGATCGTCCTCGCGCCGCTCGGCCTCTGCCTCGGTATGTTCATGCCGCTCGGTCTGCGCGTCGTCGGCGGGCTCAGTGACCACGCCGACGAGTACGTGGCATGGGCGTGGGCGATCAACGGCTTCTTCTCGGTGATCGGATCGGTCCTCACCACGATGCTGGCGATGTCGTTCGGGTTCCGCGCCGTGCAGATCCTCGCCCTCGCCGTCTACGCGATCGCGGTCCTGGCGTTCTTCCGCCTCGCCGGTCGCGCGTCGGGCGGTGTGTCGCCCATCGGCCTGGGATCAGCCGAGTCCTGATGGCCGGCCCGGCGACGACCGATGCGGCACGGGATCGTGCCGCCTCCGGTCTGAGCCGGCGGATGGTTCTCCTCCTGGCGACCATCGGTGTGGCGCTCGTGTCCGTTGCTGCGATCGGGTGGTGGCTGGATTCGCGTGTCGTCGACGATCAGGGATTCGCCGACGTGGTGGCCAAGGCCTCCCAGCGGCCCGCCGTTCGGGACTACATCGCCGACCAGGCGACGCTGCGACTCGCGCGGACGTCGAATTTCGTTTCCGCGGCGAGGCCGCTGGTCGCCGACGCGATCTCCGGGGCCATCGCAACGCCCCCGGCCGAGGGCGCGATCCGCGAACTCGCGGCGCGTGCCCATCGGCAGGTGTTCCAGGTGCGATCCGCCCAGCGCGTCGATATCGATTCGCAGCAGGCCGCGACGACGATCCGTTCGGCCCTGCAGACGATCAACCCGGCACTCTCGAAGAAGCTGCCGGCGAACGTGCTCGATGCATCGGCCACGATCTCGCAGAACTCGGTGGTGGACTCGCTGTTTCGTATCAGCGGCTGGCTCTGGTTGTGGGTGCCGTTGTTCCTCGCCGGGGTCGCCGTGTGCGTCGGTGCGGTCGGTCGCGCGGCAGACCGCGTCGCGGCCATCCGCACGATCGGCGTGGTGCTCGCCATCGCGGGGGCGCTGGTCGCAGGAATCGGCGCCGGGTCCTCGGTGTTGGGTGGTGTGGTCGCGCCCGACGATCCCGGTCGGGGCCGCGCCGTCGCGGCATTCGTCGAAGTCCTCACCGGTCGGATCACCGGCGCGGGCCTGACGATGATCCTGCTCGGCATCATGCTCGCGCTGGCCCCGGGCCGGGACGGCGGAGACCTCGCCGATCGCGCCCGCAGGTTCCGGGAGTGGGTCGCGGCGAAGCGTCAGACGCGCCGGTGGCGTCTCGCCGGTGGTCTGGGTCTGATGCTCTTCGCGGCCTTGGTCATGACCCAACCGGCCGATCTCGCGAGACAACTCGCATCGCTTGCGGGCCTGGTCGTCCTGTATCTGGGTGTCGTCGTCACCTTGCGAGCGTCCGGTGCGCTCGTCACCGATCACGAGACGCCGCGGTTCCATCGCCGCTGGATCGGCGTGGTGGCGGTCTGCATGGTCGTCGCGTTCGCGGGATCCGTCGTTGGTGCCGCCGCCGTCGTCGCGTCGACGCAGTCCGACCCTCGGGCGGACATCACGAAGCAGGGGTGCAACGGATACTTCGACCTGTGTCTGCAGCCGCTCAACCAGATCGTCTGGCCCGGCAGCCATAATGCGATGTCGTCCACCGCGTACAACTTCTTCAGCGCGGAGCACATCATCTCGGTGCCGGAGCAGCTGAACGCGGGCGCACGGGTGCTGATGCTCGACGTGTATTACGGCTACGAGGACGACGGCATCGTCCGCACCAACCTGGCGGGTGGGATCGACCGCGCCGAGCTCGAGCGGACCCGCGGCAAGGATGCGGTACAGGCGCTCGACCGAATGGGAGCGCTCACCGGTACGGCCGACACTTCGGGCAAGAAACAGGACGTGTACTTCTGTCACGACTTCTGCGAACTCGGCGCGGTGAAGGCCGTCGACGTGCTCTCGGATATCGATCGGTTCCTGGATCGCAACCTGACCGACGCCGTGATCCTCGACTTCGAGGACTACGTCCAGCCGAAGGACCTGAAAGCCGTGCTCGAGGAGTCCGGGCTGATGGACCGGGTGGCGACGGTGACCCCGACCACGATGGACGAATCGCTCGAGGAGTTCGTGAGCCCGGCCAGTCCCAAGGCTTCGGAGAAGATGCGCAGGGTCATCACGGTGAGCGAGAAGCACGGCGGCGCGTACCCGTGGCTGCCGGCGACGTACTCGCTCTTCGAGGAGACGCCCTACACCTTCGATCGGATCGCCAGCTTCTCGTGTGTGCCCAAGCGGGGTGGCACCGGAAAAGCTGCATTTCTCGTCAACCACTGGCTCCGACCCGACGGTCCCCCCGACCCGGTGGAAGCAGGCCGGGTCAACGCGACCACGACGATCCTCAACCGGTTCCGTGACTGCGCGGTCGCGCGGGGCCGACTTCCGAACGTGATCGCGGTCGACTTCACGACGATCGGCGACCTGTACTCGACCGTCGACCGCCTCAACGGTGCGATCGCCCGGCTCACGGGTGTCACCCCAGTTGTGAATCGCGCCGTCGAGCGTGCCCTCGCCAGCGGTGACATCACCCAGGCCGAAGCGGCGGAGGTCCGAGGTCTGAAGCGATTCGGCCACGTGTCGGCAACGCAGGCGCGCCGCCTCCTCGGCGGTGCCGCCGACCTGCTCCGCCATCCGCCGCTGCTCGACGTCCTCGCCGAACAGAACGACGATCCCACCGCCACGACCTCGACGACCTCGCCGACCACCGCAACCGGCTGAGCCGGCCGGTCAGTCCCGGAAGTTCGTGAACTGGAGCGGCAGGTCGAAGTCGTGCTCCTTGAGCGCCGCGATCACCGACTGCAGGTCGTCACGCTTCTTGCCGGTCACGCGCAGGTGATCACCCTGGATCTGGTGCTGCACGCCCTTCAGTGACAGGCCCTTGATGTACTTGCCGACTTCCTTCGCCTTGTCGTCGGTGATGCCCATGCGCAGCGTCACCGTCTGCCGCACCGTGCCCTTGGTGGCCTCCTCGACGTTCCCCCAGCCGAGCGCCTTCAGCGACACCTGCCGCTTGATCATCTTCTCCTCGAGCACCTGCCGGAGCGCCTGGAGACGCGGCTCAGACTCGGTGTGGATCTCGATGGTCTTGTCCTTCAGTTCGATCGAACTGTCGGTGCCCTTGAAGTCGTACCGCTGCGAGATCTCGCGCGCGGCCTGGTCCACACCGTTGCGGACCTCCTGCATGTCGACTTCGGACACGACGTCAAAGCTGGGCATGACGAGCTCATCTCCCGTGGAAAAGTGGACCGGACGGCTTGCTACTGTACGCCCGGGTCCGTACCCGAGAGGCCAAAGGGAACTGGCTGTAAACCAGTTGCGCAAGCTACGGGGGTTCGAATCCCTCCGGGCCCACCACAAATTTGCGGCGCAGCCGCGCCGCGGCGAGACGCCTGCGCACCCGTGTCGCTCGTCCCTCGCTCCCGGGCTGCTCCGGCGTCCGCGACAAATTTGCGGCGCAGCCGCGCCGCAAAATTTGGGGGTCAGAGCATGCGTTGCATGCTGACGACGTCGAGCCAGCGGCCGAGTTTGCGCCCGACCTCCTTCTCGGTCCCGACGCTCTCGAACCCGCAGCGCCGGTGGAGTCGGATCGACGCGTCGTGGCCGCCGACCATCCGGGCGATCATCGAGTGGTACCCGTACTGCTCCGCGAGCCGGACCAGTTCGGTCAGCAACTGGTAGCCCACACCGCGTCCCCGCTGGTCAGCTCGGATGTAGACCGAGTCCTCGACCGTCGTGAAGTAGGCCGGCCGGGCCTTGTACGGCGAAAGCGACCCAAACCCGACGATGCTGCCGTCCTCGGAGTCGACGGCCACGATCGCCGGGTGGCCGCCGCTGTGTTCGGCGATCCAGGCCACCTGGTCCGCGAGGCTCCGCGGAACCAGGTCGAAAGTGACGGTCGACCCCTCCACCTCGACGTTGTAGATCGCTCGGATCGACTCGGCGTCGTCGGCAACGGCGGTGCGGAGAGTGACGGGCACGCCCGGACGGTATCCGACGGCGCTCGGGTTGCTAATGTCCTTGGGCTCCGGTCCACCTCGGGTGGCCCGGTTGGTTCGCCCCCTTAGCTCAGTTGGCAGAGCACTTCCATGGTAAGGAAGGGGTCTACGGTTCAAGTCCGTAAGGGGGCTCCGACAACACGAGCGGGTGATCGAAACCCACCCACTCGAACGTCGACCCGCAGGCACCGTTCGGTGCCGCGCCCGGCGGGATAGCTCAGCTGGTCAGAGCGCACGGCTCATAATCGTGAGGTCGAGGGTTCGATCCCCTCTCCCGCTACACCGAGAACAGCGATTCGGTCCGGTTCACCGGCCCGGTCGTCGATGAAGGAAGAGAACGAATGGCATCCGACAAGCGGCTCAAAGTGACCCTCGCCTGCGAAGAGTGCAAGCGACGGAACTACATCACCAAGAAGAACAAGAACAACGACCGCGAGCGGATCGAGATGAAGAAGTACTGCCGGTTCGACCGCCGCCACACGTTGCACAAGGAAACCCGCTAGGGGACGGGTTCCGGTCGGCCTCGGCCGATATCACCAGCTCAGGCCCCCGCTCGACGTAACCTCGTCGGGCTCGCGCGGGTCTGAACCTCGCTTCCCCTGGAGCGTCCATGGTGAACGAGTCCGAACTGATCACTGCCGCCCAATCCGGCGACCGTGACGCGTTCGACGAGTTGGTCCGCCGGACCTATCTCGACCTGTTCACCTTGGCGGTCCGGTTGACCGGCAACGAGGAGGACGCGCGAGACGTGGTCCAGGACGCATACCTTCGGGCGTGGCGGGGGATCGGTTCCTTCCGCGGTGATGCGCAGCTCAGCACCTGGCTGTATCGCATCACCGCCAACTGCGCGTCGAGCCACCTCACCCGCCGTCGACGGCTCCGGACCGAACCACTGGTCGCGGCGTACGAACCGGCCGAACTGCGCCACGACGCCCAGCCCGCCGCGATGGCCGAAACCACCCTCGACCTCGAGCGGATCGCCGCCGCCGTCGACGAGTTGCCGCCCAAGTTGCGCTCGGTCGTGGTCCTCCGGGACGTCTACGGGCTGCCCCACGATGCCATCGCCGAAGAACTCGGCATCTCGGTCTCGGCCGCCAAGGTCCGGCTGCACCGAGCCCGGAAACGCCTGCGGGACAGCGTCTTTGCCGAAGGGCGGTCGGCGCATGCGGTATGAGGACGTCGCCGAACTGATCCCGGGTCTGGTGGACGGGACGGTCTACGTCGACGACCGCACCCAGCACTTCATCGAGTCCGACCTGCGCTGCCAGGCCGAACTGGCTCGCTATCGCAAGCTCCTGCGCGGCCTGGGGGCCCTGCGGAGCATCTATCTCGAACCGGCGCCGGGCACCCTGGCCCAGACGCTGAACGCGTTGGCGGTCGAGGGCGAACGGCGGGTCGCCCGCTCGATGCTCACCGGCCGCCGGGTCGCCGTGGCCGGAGCCGCGCTCGGTGGTGCGGCCGTGGCCGGGGTGGCCACGGCGGCGGTCCTCGCGGCGCGCAGCCGCCGCCGGCTGGCCGTCGGCTGAGGACGACCCGCTCACCGGCGCGCCCCGGACAACTTCTCGCTCATCCGGCATGAGTTCCGGCGAGTGCCTGGGCTAGGCTCGTCGGCCCGGCCCCCGCGCGCCCGGAGGGCAGTAGCTCAATTGGAAGA
>CAZJBJ010000036.1:0-27571 GCA_964544295.1 uncultured Bifidobacteriaceae bacterium | reverse complement strand
CCTCGCACTCGTCCTCGTGCGCGCCCATGACGCGGTGGACCTCGTGGATGAAGAGCACGGCGGGACGGTACTGCGCGGCCGCACCTGCCGTGATCGCCGCTTCGATGTCGTCGATCGCGGCGTCGGCGAGGGCGCGGAGTTCGTCGTCGGTCCGGTCCTGGATCGGATGCGGGACGAAGACCGACGCCGGGTCCGCGCCGAGTGCGCGGGACTGTGCGATGGCCGCGTCGACGAACTCGGTCGAGGCGACGAACACGCCGGGGATACCGACGGACTCGAGGTTCACGATGTCGTGCACACTGCACGACGTGCACGAGCCTCAGTCGGCGAGGGCCTCGATCACCACGTCGCACTTCGTCGAGATCTCGTGGCGGAGATCGACCGGCGCCGGCTTGGTGAACGTCGGCTTGGCGAACCGCACCACGGTGTGACCGCGATCGGTGAGGACCTCGGCGATGCGATCGAGGAAGACGTCGCCCCGCGCCTTGGTGATGTCGAGGAGGCCGATGGTCAGCCCGTCGAGGCTGGCGGGTCGGGCCGCCCGTTCACGGGTGCCCGCGGACCGTTCGCCGGTCGGGTCGAGGAGCGTGGTCATGGACGGACCTCCTGGGTGACGATGTCGGAGCCGACCTTGCCGCTGGCCCACCCACCCATGATGCCCGAGAACAGGCCCGCACCGCCGCCGGCGTGCGCGATGAGGAATCCGCCGTCACGGAACTTCGGCAAGGTGACGTCGGCGAGCGATTCGGGCACGCCCTCCGCGATGGCGCCGGCGCCGCGCACGATGTCGTTGCCGTCGAGCTGGAGCAGGGTGGCGAGTTCCTCCCGGAAGCGCGCCTTCGACCATCCGGCTTCCTCGTAGACGCGTAGGTGGTCGGGCGTGATGATCAACATCGCGTCGAACGCCAGCGGCAACTTCGGATGGGCGGTGGTCCGCAGGCAGGCCGCGAACGAACGCGTCAACGACTCCGGGGTGCGGGAAAGCTGGTCCACGACGCCACGAACTCCCTCTCCGGCGAACAGGGTCACGGTGTTCTGATCGGCGCGGTACCCGCGCTCCACGTGCATCGGCTCCCAGAACGCGTCCTCGTGTTCGGCGAAGCAGCACGTGTACTTCCCGGGTTGCCCGAGCGTGGCCCGGTCGACGCCCCCGGGTCGCCCGCCACCGACGTTGCGGATCACCAGCTGGAGCGCGCGCCCGATCGTCGCGTTCGCGCGGTTGCCGGGTCCGAGCGCGTTGATGCCGGAGTTCATGCCGATGGCTCGGGTGATCGGTCCGTTGACCACGATCACCGGACCGCTGAACCACGTGGTGGCCAACAGGCCGTGCATGTTGAACCGGTCGGTGCAGGCCGCTTCGACCGCCGCGAGCACCACCGGCAGATACTCGGGTCGGCACCCGGCCATCACCGCGTTGATCGCCACTTTCTCGACCGTGCACTCGACGAGGTCGGGTGGCACGACGGCCACGACGTCCTGGGGATCACGGGTCGTACCGGAGAGCATCCGGACCACGCGCGCCGGGGTGGGCGGCACGAGGGGGAGCCCGTCGGACCAGCCCCGCTCGAACATGGCCTCGGCCTCGTCCTCGTCGGTGCCGAGTTCGACCCGCCGGGCCTGCAACCGACGCTCGCCCACGAGGGTGGCGTGGCGCTCGGCGATGATGGGATCCTGGGTGCGCGAGCCACAGCCCGGCCGGTGCGGTGGCAGGTCCGGACCGAGCCGATCCAATCCGGTGAAGGTCTCCCACTGCTCCCGACTCCACCCCACGATCCGGTCCGTTTCCTCGCCGTGGGCGACGCGGAGCAGGGTCGGGACGGTGTCGAGATCCAGGGCGAAGCTGAGGTCGAGGTCGCGGTCGTCGAGCGCGCCGCCGGTCGCTTCCGGGAACGTCGGATCGTCCTGGGAGACGATCGTGACCGGCGCCGGAAACCGATCGCGCAGGTCGGCGAGGACGGGCGCCACGAGCACACAGGTCGGACAGTCGCGCTTGACGACGGCGACGAGACCGTCGGGAAGCGCAGGGGTGGCCATGGCCGTCAGCCTGCCCCCCACCGCGCCGAGGTGCAACCCGGCGCATCCCGGGTCGGACGGGTCAGATCAGGCGTTCGATGACGTGGTCGATGGCATGGGTCAGCAACTTCACGTCGTCGGGGTCGATGCCGGGGAACATCGCGATCCGCAGCTGGTTGCGGCCGAGCTTGCGGTACGGCTCGGTGTCGAGGATGCCGTTGGCCCGCAAGGCCTTGGCGATCGCGGCGGCGTCGAGCGCGTCCGCGAAGTCGATGGTGCCGACCACGTGGCTGCGCTCGTCCGGCTTCGCGACGTAGGGCGTGGCGACCGGAGAGGCCTCGGCCCAGCCGTAGAGGATCTGGGCACTGCGGTCACAGCGCGATGCGGTCCATTCGAGCCCGCCGTTGACGAGCATCCAGTCGATCTGGTCGGCGAGCAGGAACAGGGTGGCGAGCGCCGGGGTGTTGTAGGTCTGGTCGAGTCGGGACTGCTCCAGGGCGATGCCGAGGCTCAAGCTGGCCGGGACCCACCGGTCGGACGCGGCGATCCGCTCGATCCGTTCGATCGCGGCGGGCGACATGGCGGCGAGCCACAGGCCGCCGTCGCTGCCGAAGCTCTTCTGGGGCGCGAAGTAGTAGACGTCGGTCTGGGTCGGGTCGAAGCGCAGGCCTCCGGCACCCGAGGTGGCGTCGATCAGGGTGAGCTGGTCGGCGGTAGCGCCGGCCGGTCGCATCACCGGGAGCATCACGCCCGTCGACGTCTCGTTGTGCGGCCAGCAGTACGCGTCGACGTCCGGGTCGGCAGCCAACTCCGGGTGGGTGCCGGGTTCACTCTCGATCACACGCGGGTCGTCGAGGTGCGGCGCGGTCCGGGTGACCGTCGCGAACTTGGACGAGAACTCGCCGCAGACCAGGTGCTCGGCGCGCCGTTCGATCAGCCCGAAGCTCGCGGCGTCCCAGAACGTGGTCGAGCCGCCGTTGCCGAGCAGGATCTCGTACCCGGTCGGCAGATCGAACAGCTCGGTGAGGCCGACGCGGATGCGACCGACGACGGTTCGCACGGTCGGCTGGCGGTGGCTGGTGCCGAGGTAGTCGCCGGCCCGGTCGGCCAACGCGCGCACCGCCTCGACGCGCACCTTCGACGGTCCGGCGCCGAAGCGACCGTCGGCGGGAAGCAGATGGGAGGGGATGACGATGCTGGCGGGATCGAGGCTCACCCGGCGAGATTACGCGTCGACCTGGTCCAGGGCTTCAGGAGTAACCGAAGTCACCTCGGCGTACCAGGCCGGCCGGTGCTGCTCGGCCCACTCGGCCGAGACCGTCCCACCGGTCATGCCCCGCAGCGACTCCCGGTCCTGGAGGGCGAGGATGATGTGGCCGGCGACGGTGATCCAGATCAACCAGGCGAAGCACTGGTGCACGAAGTCGGCACCGCTGCGCAGACTGGTGGAGAAAGGCTGGTTCCAGAACATGATCGATCCGCTCGCCGCGAGCACCAGCGCCGCGGCCGGGACGAACGCGGCGTTGAGCTTCTGGCCCGGATTGAACTTCCCGAGGCGGACACCGCGCGCCCGGCCGCGGGACTTCAGCCACCGGACCTCGTCAGGTGACCAGCGGTTGATCCGGCTGGCGTCCCGACGCAACGCCCGACCCCAGCGCGGGATCACCGCGACCAGGAACGCCACCACGATCGCGAGGCCGAAGTAGACGTGGATGCCGCGCAGGATCGCGCGGTCGGAGAAGATCGACTGGCCGATGCCGAAGCGGAACATCGCCCCGGTCGTCATCGCGATGGTGAACAGCACCGCGTTGACCCAGTGGGTGACGCGTTCGGCGCGGGTGAAGCGGGGGACCCGGGCTGCGTGCTCAGGTCGGGGCATCGTTGCGCCCGTTCGATGCGCCGACCCAGGCGTCGACCTCGTAGCCGCGTTCCTCCCAGTAGCCGGGGATGACCGACTCCGTGACCTGGATCGACTCGAGCCACTTCGTGTTCTTGTAGCCGTACATCGGCAGTACCACGAGGCGGACGGGACCGCCGTGGTCGGTCGAGATCTGCTTGCCGTCGAGCCGGTACGCGACGAGCACGTCGTCGCGCCGCGCCTGCTTCATCGTGAGGCTCTCGGTGTAGGCACCGTCGAAGCTCGTGAACCGGATGGCGCCGCCGTCGGGTTTGACGCCGGCGCGGTCGAGCACGTCGCGCAGCAACACGCCCTGCCACTTCACGTCCAGCACCCGCCAACCGGTCACGCACTGGAAGTCGCGGGTCACCTGTACCGACGGCATGGCGAGCAGGTCGTCCCAGGTGAGGGTCAGGGGCGTGTCGACCAGGCCACCGACGGTGAGTCGGTACTCCTCGGTCGATCGTTTCGGGTAGCCGTTGACCTGGTAGTACCGCCACCCTCCGCCCCCGGGCAGCAGGGTCGAGAGCCCGGTGGGGTCGTTCTTCGCCAGACGCGCGAGGGCGTTCGAGATGGAGGAGCCGGTCGCGATCCCGACCGCGCCGAGCCCGAGGAGGCCGAGGAACAGCCGCCGTCCGATCGGGGTGCCAGGTTCGTGGGCCACGGTTCCAGCGTACGACGGGTGCGCCCGGATCGGCGCCCGCGACTCCTTACGATCCCGCGAACTCGACACCTTCCGGGCACTCCACCGGTTCGTCGCCCAGCGCCAGGACCTCGGCGAACCCCTGCTCGATGCACTCCATGAGCACGTCGTGATCGGGGATCGCCACCGCGTCGTAGTTGACCCCGATGCAGCACGTCCCACAGTGGCTCAACAACGTGACGTTGATCGCCGCACCCGAGAGCGGCCCGAACGCGTACATGCGTTCCAGTTCGGCGCCCGCCGCATAGATCGGGAACGGCGCGCCGGGCACGTTCGAGGTGACGAAATCCGCGCCCTTCAACATCGATCCGAACAACGCGGTCGTGATGGTCGTGGGCAGCTGGTTGAGGACACCGGCGAGCGCGTCGGTCAGTGCGACGGCGGGTTCGTCCCGCACCGCCCGCGCGATGCGGCCGAGTTCGAGGATCCGCTCCGCCGGATCGTCGATGCCCATCGGCACGAGGAACCGCGCCGGCGTGAAGTGGTTGCCACCCATCGCCGACGAGGATTCGCGGAGGTTGATCGGCATGACCATGCGGAGGTCGTCGACGTGTTCGCCGTAGGCGCGGTGGTACCGGGCGAGACCGCCGATGACGCCGGCGACGAACGCGTCGTTGAGTGATCCGCCGACGGCTTTCCCGGCGCGCTTGAGGTCGTCGAGCGGGACGGCGAGGGTGCCGAGCCCACGCGCCAACGTGCGCGCCCGCAGGATCGGGGAGTGGGGGACGGTCGCGGGCGCCAGGAACCGGGCGACCGAACCGCCGACCTCGACGGCGTGTTCCACCGTTTCCACCGGGTGCGTGGCGATCGCCTGCGCGCCCTGCCAGACGTCGATCACTCCCCGCCGCGCCATGCCGAAGAGGCGCCGGCGGCGGTGACTCAGCGACTTCAGCACGAGATCGGTGGCGCCGAACGTGGGGATGGCCTCGACCCGGTCGAGCGGTCCGACGTCGGGTGGGTTGCGTTCGAAGTCGAACAGCATGAGGAGAAGCTTCATCCCGCCCACACCGTCGGTCATCGAGTGGTGCACCTTCAGGATGAACGCGGCGCGCCCGCCTTCGAGCCCCTCGACCAGGGTGTACTCCCACAGCGGTCGGGCCCGGTCGAAGCCGGCCATGGCCGCGTTCCGGGCGAGGTCGAGGACGGCGTCGTCAGTGGGCTCGCACACGCGCACGCGGCGAAGGTGGTACATGAGGTCGAAGTGCGCGTCCGCCGACCAGTGCGGCGGACCCATGCGCAGCAGTGGGGTGGCCACCCGCTGGCGCATCCGCGGGATCAGCCAGGAACCCCGCTCGATGCGGGCCACGAGCGTGTCCCAGTCGGGGACCTGGTCGAAGAACAGGACCGTGACGATCGTCGACCGCAGGAGTGGGTCCTTCTCGATGTTCCACATCAGCGCGTCGGAGTCGCTCATGTGGGCTTCGAACCGCTCGGCGTCCTCGGGTCCCGGCATTCGTCTGCTCCTGCGAGTCGGAGTCCTCATGCTACGGGAACTCCTTGCGCGCCGACACCCCCGTTCCGCGGGTTCATCCGATGTCGTAGACGACCTTCACGGTGATCTCGAGATCCTGGGTGCCGGCCGAGATCGGGATGGCGTCGCGCGCCGCGAGGTTCGCGTTGCGGGCCAGCTGGTGGACGGGCGGCGTGCCGCCCCGTTCCTCGACGATGGTGCGGACATCGCCGAGCTTCACGGACGCGGCCCGGGCCAGCTGGGCGGCCTGATCGTGCGCGGCGCGCACGGCCTTGCGGCGAGCGGCGCGCACGACCGGCCCGGTGTCCTCGATGGTGAGTGCGATCGAGTCGACCCGCAGGTCGTCGCCGGCGAGCTGGGCCGCGGCGTCGATGACCTTCCCGGCGTTGGGGACGTCGTGGCTCTTGGCGGTCATGCGGGTCGAGACCGAGTACCCGGTGATGCGGCCCTTGGCGTCGAAGGTCGGGAAGAGCGACACGTTGCTCGTCTGGATGTCGGCCGGTTTGACTCCGACGAAGGTCATGGCGTCGATCACGCCCTTGACCCGCTTGGCGTTCGCCTGGAGGGCTTCGGTCGCGGTGGAGCCGCGGCTCTCGGCCCCGAGGGCGATGATCGCGGTATCGGGCACGCCGGTGGCGGCGCCGGTCGCGGTGCCCGTGATCGTGCGGGCGGGTGGTGTCGAGGCCGCTCCGGCCGAGGCGGCCGTGCAGCCGCCGGCGGTCAGGGCGACGGTGCCCAGCAGGATGGCGAGGTGGGACGGTCTGGGATGCATCAGGACACTCCGGTTCGGCAACGGTCGGGCATTGGACGTCCCGACGGAGGTGACTGGTTCCCCGACGTGTCCGCGGGTGGGTTGCGGTTCGGGGGGCTGGGCTCCACAATGGGGGGAATGCCAGACGTGCGGAGCGATCAACCGGTCGTGGCCGCACCGGTCGCCGGCGGCAGCGACACCGGTGTGGCCACCAGCCTCACGGTCACGTTGCGCCCTCGCCTGGTCGTTCGGGCGATCGGGCCGGTGCTGATCCTCGCCGGCGCCGCCGGCGCGGCCGCCGGGTTCCTCGCCGCCATCGGCCTGCTCGCGGTGGGGGTCGTCGCGCTGGCGGCGTGGATTCCGAGCCTCCGGGTCGACGACCGCGAGATCCGCCTGCGGGGTCTTCTGACCTCCACCGTGATCCCGCTGGACACGGTCGACGAGATCCGGCTTCGGCGGGTGCCGTTCGGCCCGAAGCACGCGCTGCGACGGGTGTATCGGATCGGGCCGTTCTGCTCGACCCCGATCCGGTTGCGGTTCCTGAAGGACGAGCTCACGCTCGCCCAGATCACGGTCGTGTACTGGGCCGGATGGGCAGGGCTCGTGCGGTACCTGCTGACGCTGCCCGGGATCTCGGCCGACAGCCGCACCCGCGGCCGCCTCGACCGGTACGGATGAACCCCCGTGCATTACCCGCCGCGGAATTGCTTGACTTCTGAATCCGGATAGTTATTATCCGGATAATGAAACTCTCGGATGGGATCGAGTGGGGTGTCCACGTGACGACCCTGTTGGCGGTGCTTCCCCCGGACGCCGCCCTCCCGGCCGCCCGGCTCGCCGAGTTCCACGGGGTCCCGGCGGCCTACCTCGCCAAGCATCTCCAGGCGTTGAGTCGGGGCGGGATCCTCGAATCGGTCCATGGACCTCGGGGCGGGTACCGACTCGCCCGGCCCGCGGCGCAGATCACGGTGCTCGACGTGGTCGAGGCGATCGACGGGCAGCAGCCCGCGTTCCGCTGCACCGAGATCCGTCGACGGGGCCCGGCCGCCCAACCGGCGAGTGCCTACCCGAAGCCCTGCGGTGTCCATCGCGTGATGGCGAGTGCGGACGCGGTGTGGCGAGCGTCGCTGCGCGCGGTGACCATCGCCGACCTGGTCGAGACGGTGGTGGGCGATGCGCCACCCGCGGGACTCGTTGCCGGCGCCGAATGGATCCAGGAGGTCCTGGCATGAAGGTATTGCTCACCGGTGCGACGGGGCTGCTCGGTCGGTCGCTCGTCCCGCAGCTCGTCGGCGCGGGGCACGACGTGCGGGCGGTCTGTCGCCGCGACGACGCCGCGGCCGCGTTGCGCACGGCGGGGGCCGAGCCGGTCTCGGTGGACCTCTTCGACGCCGACGCGGTGAAGGCCACCGTCGGGGGGAGCGAGGCCGTGCTCCATCTGGCGACGAACGTGCCGACGTTGAGCAAGGCGGGGCGACCGAAGGGGTGGGACACCCACAACCGGTTGCGCGTCGACGCGACCCGGAACCTGGTCGCGGCCGCGCGGGCGAACGGCGTCGAGCGGTTCGTCAAGGAGTCGGTGACCTTCACCTATCGCGATGCCGGCGCCGAGTGGATCGACGAGACCGCGCCGCTGATTCCGGAGCTGGGCCTGCTGGCGTCGACGATCGAGGGCGAGGACCTGGCGCTCGGGTTCGCCGAGGACGGCGGCGTGGCCGTGGTCCTGCGATTCGGCTTGTTCTACGGGGGTATCCGCAATCGCGGCACCGACGACGCGTTGAAGCTGGCGAAGTTCCGCCGGTCGTCGATCGCGGGCCGCACCGACGCGTACATGGCGTCGATCCACGGCGAGGACATCGGCTCGGCGGTGGTCGCGGCGCTCGCGGCCCCGACCGGGATCTACAACGTCGCCGACGACACCCCGATGACCCGCGGCGACTATCTCGCGGCGTTCGCCCGGGCGTTCGGTGTGAAGACGCCGAAGCCGATGCCCGGCAAGCTCATGACGTTGGCCGGCGGGCGCGGGGCCGAGGGGATGATCGCGTCGCAACGAGTGTCGAACCGGAAGTTCCGGGCCGCGACCGGATGGGAACCGAAATACCCGGACGCCGCGACAGGGTGGTTGGCCGAAGCCGCATCGAGACGAGAGGTCACAGCATGAACCGCACGCTGCTCCGCATCGGGTTGGTCTACGAGGCGATCGCGTTCGCGCTGGTGGGCTTCTGGGCGACCTTCGCGCCCCGCTCCTTCTACGGGGACTTCCCCGGTGGCGGTCGCCACTGGGTCTCGGTCGACGGTCCCTACAACGAGCACCTGGTCCGCGACGTCGGCGAGCTGAGCCTGGCCCTGTTCGTCGTGCTGGTCGCGGCGGCGATCACGATGTCGATCCCGCTGGTACGCGCCGCGCTCGGGGCGGTGATCGTCAACGGGGTGCTGCACGTCGTGTACCACGCTCGTCATCTCGACGGGTTCTCGACGGGAGACGGGGTGGCGGTGATCGCGAGTCTGGCCCTCGGGCCGATCATCGCGGTGGCGCTGTTCGCACTGACGGTGCGTTCGTCGCCGACGGCCGCACCGTCAGCGGAGCACGAGGTCAGGGGTTAGCGACGCCCGACGTTGGGACGCTTGCCGTGATTGGCCTTGTTCCGGCGGGCCCGCAGCTTGCGCTTCTTGGTCTTCTTGCTCACGACTGATCCTCCGAGATGAGCCTCGCAGGGTAGTCGACGGCCCGCCGGACGGTCGCTTCGGGCGAAAACGTCACCAGGTCAGCCCGATGGTGGCCCGCATCGCCGCCTCGAACTCGGCGTCGCCGAGCTTGGATCGGGTGGCGAGCACCATTTCGGCGTCGGCGCCGACGGGCACGCGGAGCGGCGTCGCCGGATTCTCGATCGCGGCGGCGATGGCGGTGGCCACGATCTCGGGGCCGGGCCGACCACCGGGCCCCGTCATGGTCGAGTCGGTGCCGCTCCACTGGGTGCGGAGTTCGTCGTACGCCGCGTTGCCGAGGTGGTCGCTGCCGTGCTTCATCCCCGGCGCGATGTACCCGGGCTCGATGACCACGATGCGGATGCCGAAGTGGCCGAGTTCGTAGTGCAGGGTCTCCGACATCGCCTCCAGCGCGAACTTCGACGCCGCGTACGCGCCTTCGAGCGGCGTCGCGACCCGGCCTTGCACACTCGACACGTTGACGATCACACCCGAGCCACGCGCCCGCCAGGTGGGCGCGACGTACTGGACCATGCGGAGCGCACCGACGGCATTGGTCTCGATCACGCGCAGGAGCTGATCGAGCGGGTAGTCCTCGAGCGGGCCGGTCCCGGTGAGGGCGGCGTTGTTCACGATGGCGTCGAGTTCGCCCGCGGCGGCGAGACACGAGGCGACGGACTCGTCGCGGGTGACGTCGAGCGGGAGCACCTGCGCCGCGTCGAGATCGGAGAGGAGTTCGGGATCGCGAGCGGTCGCGACGACGTCGTGGCCGCGTCGCACCAGCTCCTCGGCGGTCGCCCGCCCGATCGCACGTCCGGCTCCGGTCACGAGAATGCGCATCCGGGCAGGGTAGAGGCTTGAGTTCGCGCGACGGCCGGTCAGGCGTCCCTAGGCTTGCCCGATGCGCTCCGAACGGCTCGGACCCGAGGCATCGGCTGGAGCCTCGGTCCGGATGGCGGTCGCACCATGAGTGTCGAGTTGGGCGAGGCGTGTCGGGTGGGCGACGTGGACCGGGTGCTCGAGTTGGTCACGGCCGGCCACTCACCGGACGAGCCGCTCGACTCCGTCGGGTCGACCCCGCTGATGGTGGCAACGAACGTGGCGACCATCGAGGTGCTGCTGGCCGCCGGCGCCGCGACGCACCCCACGCGTCACGGCCACGACGCTCTCCAGATCGTGATCTCGGACGAAGAGTCGGCCATCGCGTCGTCGGGTGAACGGCTTGCCGCGGCCCGCCGACTGATCGCGCACGGTGCCCCGTTGAACCGCCGGAACCAGCACGGTTGGTCACGGCTCTACGCAGCCGCCTTCGCCGGGGATCTCGGTGCGGTCGAGGGGCTGATCGCACTGGGTGCGGATCCGAACGACGAACCACCGCCGCTCGAAGCTGCCTGTTGGGGCAGTGGTGTCGCGACGACGGGTGCGATCGTCGACGCCCTGGTCGCGGCCGGGGCCGACGTGCATCGCCGCGACGGGGCGGGCTGGTCGCTCCTCCACGCGGCCGCCATGCCGTACTCCCACGGCACCGGGTTCGCATCCAGCGACGGCGCCAGTCCGGACGCGATCGTGGCGCTCGTTCGACACGGAGTGCCGCCGGACGTCGTCGGTCCGGACGACACGACCGCGCTCATGCTCACCGCGGCCGACGGCGCGGTCGATGCGGTCGAGGCATTGTTGGCGGCCGGCGCGGATCCGTCCCGCACGGATCGACTCGGCCGACGCGCGTTGGACCATGCCCGGGAGGCCGAACGACAGCTCGAAGCCGTGCTCGCGGACGCGGCGGCCGAGTCGCGAGCGGCGATCACCGACGCGAGGGATCGGGCCCGCCGGTGCGGCGATCGCCTGGCGCACGGCTGAACGACTGGGCGTGACCGCCACTTCACAGGACCCTCACACGGAGATCGCACGATTCCCATCGTCGCCATGGGAGCATCGGGGGATGGACAAGGGCACGATCCTGGTCGTGGAGGACGAACCCAACATCGCCGACCTCGTCGACCTCTACCTGAGTCGTGACGGATTTCGGGTCCTCAAGCAGCCGACGGGTGAGGCCGGGTTGGCGACGGTGCGGGACCAGCGACCGCGGTTGGTCGTGCTCGACGTCGGCCTGCCCGACATCGACGGCCTCGAGGTGTGTCGCCGGATCCGGTCGACGAGCGCGGTCCCGGTGATCTTCCTGACCGCCCGGGCCGATGAGATCGACCGGGTCCTCGGCCTCGAACTCGGCGCCGACGACTACCTCACCAAGCCGTTCTCGCCGGCGGAACTCGTCGCCCGGGTCAAGGCGGTGCTGCGCCGCACCGACGGGGCCCAGGCGCAGGAGATCGTGCAGGTCGGCACGGTCGCGGTCGACGTCGGCCGCCGGGAGATTCGCGTCGACGAGACCGTGGTCGACTTCACGACTCGTGAGTTCGAGTTGCTGCGCTATCTCGCCGAACGGCCGGGCCGGGCGATGAGTCGACAGCAGATCCTCGACTCCGTCTGGGGCCCCGACTGGTACGGCGACGAGCGGACGGTCGACGTTCACATCGCGCAGGTGCGGAAGAAGCTCGGCGGTGCGTGTGCGATCTCGACGGTGCGCGGCGTGGGGTACCGACTGGAATCGTCCAGCCGGTGACGCGTACCCGACGCAGCCTGCGCGGCCGGCTGCTGATCGCCATGGCGGGTATCGCGGTCGGCGTGTTGCTGGTGACGGGGATCACCACCGTCGCGCTCGCTCGGCGCAGTGCGGAGCGCACCGCGATCTCGCACCTGGAGGACCAAGCCCCGGAGGTCGTGGCGCAGGTGCGGAATCTGGGCGCGGTCCTGCGCACCCGCACCGCCGAGGGTCGTTCGACGGTCCCGGTCGGTCGGCTGATCACGTCGGTGTTGCGCGTGACGGGCGGGACGATGATCACGGTCGAGCCCGACGGCACCATCACCGAGGGAGTCACCGGCCTGATCGGTGGCGACGCGGTCGGTACCGAGGCGCCGATTCCGTCGCGCCGGGCCCTCCGGCGGGGTGGCGCGCTGAGTCCGGCGGCGGCGCCGCTCCCTGCGGGGCTGACGGTCGAGGACTTCGACGCCGAGCTCCTGCGGGCCGGACAGGCCCAGACCGGGACCGCGTCGGGCCGGGTGTTCGTCGCGCAGCCCCTCACGGCTCGGGGCGGGGCGACGCCGGTGCTCGTGCTGACCGAACGCATCGACTCGGCCGCGGTGAACCGGGCGCGCGGGTTCTTCCTCGTCGGCGGCGCCCTGGCCCTGATCGCGGCGTTCGTCGTCTCGTACGTTCTGGCCCGCCGGCTCACGCGCCCGTTGGCGGCGATGGGCTCGACCGCGTCGGCGATCGCCTCGGGTGACCTGACCGCACGCGTCGATCTCGGCGACCATCCCGACGACGAGCTCGCGGACCTCGCCCGGACCCTCAACGACATGGCGCTCCAGCTCGACGGTGCCCGTCAGGCCGAGCGCGGGTTCCTCCTCTCGGTGTCGCACGACCTGCGCACGCCGCTCACCTCGATCCGGGGGTACGCCGAAGCACTCACCGACGGCACCATCCCGGCCTCGCCCGAGCAGCAACGCGCCGCGTCGGTGATCGCGGCCGAGGCCAACCGGTTGGAGCGACTCGTCGCCGACCTGCTCGACCTGGCCCGGCTCGACGCCCACCAGTTCTCGCTCACGCCGCGGGGCATCGAACTCGTCGCGACCGTGCGGACCGCAGTCGCGGCCTTCGTCCCGGCCGCGACCGAACTCGACATCGAGATGCACATGGAGGAGTCCGCCCCCGTCGACGTCGTCGCCGACCCCGAGCGGGTCGCCCAGATCGTCGCCAATCTGGTGGAGAACGCGCTGAAGTTCGCTCGCAGCCGGATCGAGGTCTCGGTCACGGCCGGCGCGGCGGGTGAGGTCGCGTTGCGCGTCGCCGACGACGGTCCCGGGATCGGTCCGGCGGAGACGACCCGGGTGTTCGAGCGGCTCTTCGTGTCGCGGTCGGTCCCGGGGCGCAGCGTCGGGACCGGGCTCGGGCTCGCGATCGTGGGTGAGCTGAGTGCTGCGATGGGTGGTCGCGCCGCGGTCGACACGAATGCCGCCGGTGGTGCGTTCGTGGTCACCCTCCCGCGGCACGCGGCGCCGGGCCCGACGTCATGAACCCGGGTCATCACCCGCGCGGCAGCGGGTCGGGTCACGCCAGCACGCGAGCAGATCGTCGGTGAGTTGGCGACCGACCACTTCCGCCCCGCGGGGCGAGAAGTGCGAGCCGTCGGGCCGGAGTTCCACCCCACCGACGGTCGCCGGACACTTCCCGTCCGGGCACACCATCGCCGCGAGGTCGACGATCTCGATCGTGCCGTCGGTGGCGGCCGCCGCTCGATAGAGCGCGTTCAGGTTGGTGACCCGGTCGGCCTCGTCGAGTCCGGGCAGGACGGACTGGGTGCCGGGCACCGGGTCGGGCACGGTGAGGATGACCAGGCGGGCGCCGTGGCTGCGCAACAGTTCGGCCGCCCGCTCGACTTCGCTCCGGAGCCGGGCGTCGCCGGCGAGCGTGCCCAGCGCGACTCGCCGACCGCCGAGGATCCGGTCGACCGCGTCCCACGTCGAGAGCCACACGACGAGATCCGGTTCCGGCGCCGTGCTCACCACGGTCCGGAGCGCGGGCGTGATCGCCCGGTCGCAGTCGCGTGACCACGGGTAGGGCCGCCCGTCGGGGCGCACGGTGACGCCGCGCAGGATGGAGCACCCGGGGGTTGCCGCCGCTTCGAACCGGATGCCGCGCGCGCTCATCGCGTCGTCGAGACCGGGGCCCAGTGACGCGGCCAGTGAGTCGCCGACCAGCACCACGTGCATCGGGGTGTCCGGCTCGCGCGGGCCGAGGGTCGTCGGCGGTGTGGCGGTCCCATCCGACGGTCCGAAGAACGTCGGCGCCGCGGTGGCGCCCAGCGTGGCGAGCACGAGGGCGAGGGTGCCCGCGGCGAGACCGGCCGGCACCGCGATCCAGGACCGACGGGTCCGGAACCCGCGACGGATCGGCCGCTCGACGAGGAAGTAGGACGCCACCGCGCACGTCAGCGTGAGCGCGATCCGGAACGCGTCGAGGGCCAGACCGGAGAGGCCCACCCGCGTCTCGGTCGCGTAGACGATCACCGGCCAGTGCCAGAGGTAGATCCCGTACGAGATGACGCCGATGGCGACGAACGGTCGGACCGCGAACAGGCGCGCGACCGGGCCCGCGGGCGCGAGTACCAGCGATGCGATCAGTGCGGCGACCACGAGCGCGAACGCCAGCGAACCACCGAAGTACAACGAACGGCTCGCGTCGTGGGCCCACACGAACGCGGCGAGCGTGGCGAGGAGCGCCGGGACACCCACGATCGCGAGTCCGCGGGTGGCTCGGGCCGACGGTTGCGGTCGACCGATCAGGAACAACGCGAGCAAGGCACCGATCAGGATGACGTGGGCGTGGGTGTCGGTGCCGTAGTACGAGCGGCTCGGGTCGTCGGCCTCGAACAGTGCGGCCATGAGACCGACCGACGCGATCGTGGCGACCGCGGTGACCGTCGCGAGCTTCCCGAGTCGGCCCCGACCCCACCGCAGACACCCGAGGGTGACGAGCGGCCACACCAGGTAGAACTGCTCCTCGATCGCCAACGACCAGAGATGCCGGAACGGCGACGGCGCGCTGAACAGGTCGAAGTACGACTGGCCGGACAGGACGAACCGCCAGTTCGCCACATAGAAGAGGCCCGCGATCCCGTCACCCCGGAGCCGGGCGAGTTCGGTCGTCGGCACCGCGATCCACGCGAACAGCGCCACCGCCAGGACCAGCAGGATCAGGGCCGGCAGCAGCCGCCGGGCGCGGCGCGCCCAGAACGCAATGACCCCGATGGTCTCGTGTCGGCGCCATTCGAGCACCAGCAGCGTGGTGATCAGGAACCCCGACAGGACGAAGAACGCGTCGACGCCGAGGAATCCGCCGGTCAGGCCCGTCTCGTCCAGGTGGAAGACGACGACCGCGATCACCGCGAGCGCCCGCAGGCCGTCGAGTGCGGGGCGATAGGAGAAGCGATCGGGCGCGTCGGCGGCGGGGGTCGACGTCACGCGCGGATCGTACCGGCGTGGACGCCGAACTCGGGGTCGGTGGGCGGTACGGTCGGCCCATGACGGCGACCCGTGGGGACATCGGCGATGTGGCTGGTGCGTGACGGTGAGGTCCTCGCGGCCGCCGAGGTCCCGGCCGGCGCCCGGGGTCGAGCCCGGGGACTGCTCGGCCGCGACGGGATCGACGGCGTCCTGGTCCTGCGTCCGTGTCGCAACGTGCACACGATCGGCATGCGGTTCGCGATCGACGTGGCGTTCTGCGATCGGTCCGGGGTCGTCGTGAAGACGGTCACGCTCCGCCCGCGGCGCGTCTCGCCGATCGTGCTCCGCGCCGCGTTCGCGCTCGAAGCCGAGGCCGGCGCGTTCGCCCGCTGGAACCTGCGCGCCGGCGACGTCGTGGAACTGCGACCGTGACTGACGACCCGACCGCGCCGCGCGGCGCGCTGGTGCTGGTCGGCACCCCCATCGGCAACCTCGGTGACCTGAGCGATCGGGTGCTCGACGCGCTGCGCGACGCCGACGTGATCGCGGCCGAGGACACCCGGCGGACCCGCTCGTTGTTGTCGCACGCGGGCATTCCCGCCGCGGGCCGCTTGCGGGCCGTGCCCGCGCACGACGAACTCGCGAGCGTCGAGTGGGTCGTGCAGGCGGTCGCCGACGGCGAGCGGGTGGCGGTCGTCACCGACGCGGGGATGCCCGGTATCAGCGATCCGGGATCGCGGCTCGTGCGCGCCTGTCTCGACGCCGATCTGGCCGTCGAGGTGGTGCCCGGGCCGTCGGCGGTGACGACGGCATTGGTGCTCTCGGGCCTGCCCACTGACCGGTTCGTCTTCGAAGGGTTCCTGCCCCGCAAGGGCGCGACGCGCTCGGAACGGCTCCAGGCCCTGGCGCGAGAACCGCGCACGACGGTGGTCTTCGAGTCGCCCCGCCGCGTCGCCGCGACGTTGCGAGACCTGGCCGAACACTGTGGCGCGACCCGCCCGGCGGCGCTGGCCCGCGAACTCACGAAGGTGCACGAGGAGGTCCGCCGCGGATCGTTGGAGGCGCTGGCCGAGGCCGCCGAGGCCGACCCGCCGCGTGGGGAATGCGTGCTCGTGCTCGGTGGCGCGGAGTCGGTCCGAGCCGACGTGACCGATGCCGACGTCGACGCGGCGCTGGCCGCCGAACTCGCGAACGGGACGTCGACCCGTGACGCGGCGGCGATCGTCAGCGCCCGATTCGGGATGGGGCGCCGGGAGGTCTACGCCCGCGCGGTGCGGCTCAAGTCTCGGGAGCCGTGAGTTTCTCGACGCAGGCTGCGCACACGACCCGCCGCGAAAAGTCGCGGATGTTGTCGGTCCCGCCGCAGAACACGCAGCGCTGCTCCACCTTCTCGAGCACGATGCGGTCGGTCTCCGCCGACATCATCACCAGGTCGCCGACGTCGATACGCAGGGCCTTGCGCATCTCGACCGGGAGGACGACGCGCCCGAGTTGGTCGACCTTGCGAGCGACACCGTTCGCCATGTGCTGACCCCCCTCGCAGTTGCGCCGATCCCAAGAAGCTCGGATCCGCCCGGACCGTCGGTACTGTAGAGCGCGTGTCCGACTCCTTCTACGTGACGACGCCGATCTACTACGTGAACGACGCGCCCCACATCGGCCACGCCTACACGACGATCCACGCCGACGTGCTCGCCCGGTGGCGTCGCCTGCACGGTGACGACGTGCTGTTCCTCACCGGCACCGACGAGCACGGCCTGAAGATCCAACGCGCCGCCGAGGAACGGGGCGTCACGCCCCTGGAGTGGGCGGACACGACCAGCGCCCGGTTCCGCGCCGCCTGGGAGCTCCTCGACATCAGCAACGACGACTTCATCCGCACCACCGAGGACCGGCACCGCGTCTCGGTGCAGGCGTTCCTCCAGCAGGTCTACGACAACGGGTTCATCGAGCTCGCCACCTACGAGGGTCTCTACTGCGTGGCCTGCGAGGCCTATTACGTCGAGGACGAGCTGGTTCGCCGCAGCGACGCCCCACTGGACTCGGACTCGGCCGACTCCGGGCGGAGCGGGGCCCGAGCGGCCGGCGCCGAAGGCGCACGAGCGGAAGAGTGGCTCTGCCCGATCCATCACCGCCCGGTCGAGACGGTGACCGAGGAGAACTACTTCTTCCAGTTGTCGCGGTTCCAGCAACCGCTCCTCGACTACTACGAGGCCCACCCGGAGGCCGTCCGACCCGAGGGAAAGCGCAACGAGGTGCTCGGCTTCATCAAGCAGGGCCTGCGCGATTTCTCGATGAGCCGCACCTCGATTTCGTGGGGCATCCCCCTGCCGTGGGACCCGGAGCACGTCACCTACGTCTGGTACGACGCGCTGATCAACTACGCCACGGCGGTGGGATTCGGTGCCGATCCCGAGCAGTTCGCCCGCCGGTGGCCGGCGCAGTACCACCTCCTGGCCAAGGACATCCTGCGGTTCCACGCCGTGTACTGGCCGGCGATGCTGATGGCCGCCGGGCTCCCGCTGCCCGAATGCGTCTTCGCCCACGGCTACCTCCTCGTCGGCGGCGAGAAGATGAGCAAGACCAGTCTCAACAACATCGCGCCCGCCGATCTGGTCCCCGAGTTCGGCAGTGACGGATTCCGCTACCACTTCGTGACCGATGTGCGGTTCGGTCAGGACGGCGACTTCAGCTACGAGGGCATGGTCGCCCGCTACAACGCGGATCTGGCGAACAACTTCGGCAACCTCGCGAGTCGCGTCCTCAACATGGCGGTGTCCTACTGCGACGGCCGCGTGCCCGAGACCCGCGCCGACGGTCCCCTCGTCGCGCAGTCCGCTGCCGCGGTCGACGCGATGGAAGCCGCGCTCGCCGAGCTCAACTACGCCGACGGGTTCGGCGCGGTCTGGCAGCTCATTCGCGACGCCAACTCATTCATCGAGGACTCCGAGCCCTGGAAGTCACACAAAGCCGGCGACGCCGCGGCGACCGCGGCCGTGCTCGGCGACTGTCTCGAGGTGCTGCGGATCGTCGCGCTGCTGGCGTCGCCCGTGATCCCCCGGGCGGCCGCCGAACTCTGGAGCCGGCTCGGGCTCGACGGGACTCCCGAGGATCAACGCCTCCCGGGCGCGGCGGCGTGGGGGGCCGTGCCCACCGCCGGGAACGCCTTGGTGAAGGGGGCCGCGCTCTTCCCTCGCCTCGACCCGACGCCGTGAACCGCGCCGACCCGACCGGCGACATCGATACCCGCTGGGTCGACAGTCACTGCCACCTCCCGGCCGCGCCGGCCGAGGCGGACGAGATCTGCGACCGGGCCCGGACCGCCGGCGTCGAGTGGCTCGTGTGCGTCGGCACGGATCTGGCCACGTCCCGCGCCGCGGTGGAGCTGGCGCGGCATCGGCCGGACGTGGTCGCGACCGTGGGGCTCCATCCCCACGATGCGGTCGAGCTCGCGGACCAATGGGCCGACCTGGTGGATCTCGCCGGTGCGCCCGAGGTCGTCGCGGTCGGCGAGGCCGGGCTCGACCACCACTACGAGCACTCGCCCGGGCCGGACCAGGCCGCCGCCTTCCGGGCGCAGATCCGGTTGGCTCACGAGTTGGACCGGGCGCTGGTGATCCACACCCGCGAGGCGTGGGCCGAGACGTTCGCCATCCTCGACGAGGAAGGCCTGCCGCGCCGGACCGTGTTCCATTGCTTCACCGGTGGTCCCGAGGAGGCGACCGCGTGTCTCGCGCGGGGCGCGTACCTCTCGTTCAGTGGGATCGTGACGTTCAAGAACGCGGACGACGTGCGCGCCGCGGCCGCGCTGGCACCACTCGATCGGATCCTGGTCGAGACCGACAGCCCGTATCTCGCGCCGGTTCCCTTCCGGGGCCGGACCAACGAACCCGCGTGGGTCGCGGCGGTCGGAGCCGGGGTGGCCGAGGCTCGAAACCAAGAGTTCGCAATCGTGGCGGAGGTCACCCGGCACAACGCTGACCTGGTCTTTCGCTCCGGATGACGGCTCCCGGACGTCGCTGCACCTGTCAGATACTGGAATCTGGATTGACCGACTGAGGGACCATCGTTAGCTTCGCCGGGTCGTCACGACCGCCTCGGAGTGCGGTCGACCAGCCGGGAGGCGGACCCGATCAGCGATCACCTGACGCGTCGCAACGCGCGGACACCGAGTGCGGACGCGCGCGCTCGGCGTTACGCGAACCGCGCGATTCCGTTGTCGCCGGCGCGCCGCGCCGCGCCGGAGCCCGACGTGTGGTTGCCGATGCTCGATCTGACCCAGGAGCTGGAGACGATCGACATCACGGGTGAGCTCGAGCTGATCGCGCTCGAGGAAGGTCGCGTCGACCTCGAACGCGAACTCGAGGCACTCGAGTCCGACTTCTGGAAGAGCGCGGAGTCCGACCACCCGTTCCTGACCGGCGAGTTCCCCGTGGTCACGGTCGACCCGGCGAGCGAGCCTCTGGCCCGGCCTGCGGTCGAGGCGCCAACCGCGCGGGCGATCCCTGCGGTGCCGGCGCCCACCCCCGAGCCCGCCGCGATCCAGCCCGGACCGGCGATCCCCGCGGCCGTCGTACCCGCGGCCGTCGTGCCGGAGCCGGTCGTCCCGGATGCGGTCGTCCCGGATCCGGGGATGTTGCCCGAGGCCTACGCCGCCGTCCGCCCGAACCGGCCCGCCATCGCGGCCCGCCGCCGGGCCCTGCGGATGCGTCGCCGGGTGGTCGCCACCGCGCTCGTCGTCGTCCTCGTCGCCGCCTGTGTCGCGGTGACCGGCAAGGTCCTCGGCGGAACCAGTCCCCGGCGGGACGTCACGGTCTCGATCGACGGCCAGGCCAACACGCTGGTGACCCGAGCCGGCACGGTCGGTGCGCTGCTGGCGGCCCAGGGCGTCGATCTCGGGCCCGGCGACCGAGTGGTGCCGGACCCGGCCTCACAGCTCAGCCAGGGCACCCGCATCCGGATCTACCGGGCTTTCCCGGTCACCGTGGATGTCGACGGTGTCGTGACGAAGCGGCGGACGACGCGCCGCACGCCGGCCGCACTGCGCAAGGAACTGCGACTCGCGCCCGCACTGGTGGCGGTGGGCTCCAAGGACCGGATCCGACGCGGCGATCACCTCGTATGGCGGACGCCGAACGACGTCACCCTGACCGTCGACGGGACGACGACCCCGATCTCCGAGAGCACTTCGCTGACGGTCGCAGAACTCCTCGGCGCACGTGAGGTCACGCTCGGCCCGCTCGACCAGGTGGAGCCCGCACTCGAGACCCGGCTCAGTGCCGGGTTGCCGATCCGCGTGTCACGGTTGAACGAGGACGAGGTGTTCAGCGATCAACCGATCCCCTTCACCACGCAGTACCGCGACGATCCCACGCTCGCCGCCGGTCATCTGGCCACGATCCAGGCGGGCAAGAACGGCGTGGCGCGCGTCGTGTCGAAGGTCCTGAAGAAGGACGGCGTCGCCGTGCAGTGGACCGAGGTCCGGCGCGAGGTGCTGTCGGCGCCGGTGCCGCTCATCCAACGCCGCGGCACGAAGCTGTCGGGGACCCAGAAGCCGGTGTCCGCACCGGTGAGCAACGGTGGCGGACGGTTCTTCCAGTCCGGCACCGCCACCTATTACCGGAGCCACGCGGGTGCCGGTGCGTGTGCGCACCTGACCCTGCCGATGGGCACCATCGTGAAGATCGTCGCGTCCAACGGCCGGACGGCCCAGTGCCGAGTTGGAGATCGGGGTCCGGAAGCGTGGACGGGTCACATCATCGACCTGAACCCCGACGTGTTCCAGGCGCTGGCGCCGCTCAGCACCGGGGTGATCTCGGTCAAGCTCTACATCATGTGAGCACGCGCCCGTGGCGCTGACCCCGGCGACCATCCCCGCGCTGCTCGCTCGGCACGGCCTCACACCGAGTCGCGCGTTGGGTCAGAACTTCCTGGCCGATCCGAACACCGCGCTTCGTATCGCGCGTCTCGCGGAGATCGGACCCGGTGATCGAGTGCTCGAGATCGGGCCGGGGGTCGGCTCGCTCACGGTCGCGTTGCTGGCCGCCGGCGCGCGGGTCACCGCGCTCGAACTCGATCAGCACGTGATCCCCGCGTTGGAGGAGACGGTCGGTGCCGACGCCGTGCGCGTGGTGGTCGGTGATGCGTTGCGCGTCGACCTCGCGGAGGTGTTGGGCGACAACCAGCCGGATGCCTCGCCGTGGCATCTGGTGTCGAACCTGCCGTACAACGTCGCGACCCCCATCGTGATGCGCCTCCTCGAAACCGCCCCATCGATCACGTCGATGACGGTGATGGTGCAACGCGAGGTGGGGGAGCGCATGGCGGCCGGTCCGGGGTCGAAGATCTATGGCGCGGTCTCGGTCAAGATCGCCTACTTCGGCCGGGCGGAACTCGTCGGGTTCGTGCCGCCGTCGGTGTTCGTGCCCGCGCCGAAGGTCGAGTCCGCACTGGTGCGCATCCGCCGTGCGCCGAACCCGCCGGTCTCGGTGCCGTCGGCGGACCGACTGTTCGCACTGGTGCGGGCGGGGTTCGGGCAGCGGCGCAAGATGCTGCGCGGCGCGTTGAAGGCCGAACTCGGTGCCGAGGTCGAGTCGGTGCTCGGGGCGGCGGGTATCGACGGCCGGGCCCGGGCCGAGACGTTGACGCTCGACCAGTGGGCAGCCATCGCGCGGGCCGACGCCGAGCACAATGGGTGACCTCATGACTGTTCCCCCGCACGACGCCGTCACCGTGGCCGCCCACGCGAAGTTGACCCTCACCCTCCGCGTGCTCGGCACCCGCCCGGACGGGTTCCATGCGCTGGAAGCGCTCACCGTGATGGTGTCCGAACCGCACGACACCCTCGAGATCGGTCCGGCCGACGCCGGAGTCGTGACACTCACCGTCGCCGGAGGCGCCGACGACGTCCCCCACGACGAGACGAACCTCGTCGTACGCGCGGCGCGGGCCGTGCTCCCGGCCGACGGCGGCGCCGCGATCGCGCTCCGCAAGCGCATCCCGTCGGGCGCCGGGCTCGGCGGCGGTTCGGCCGACGCGGCCGCGGTGCTCCGGGTGCTGCGCGATCGGCACGGGATCGCGGACGCGACGGTGATGGCCGCCGCCGAGATGCTCGGTTCGGACGTGCCGGTCTGCGTGGCGGGGCGCCCGGTGATGATGCGGGGACGCGGGGAGGTGCTCGACCCCGTCGAACTGGTGGACGACCTCCACCTCGTGATCGCCAGCCCGGCCATCCACGTGTCGACGCCGGCGGTCTTCCGGGCCTGGGATGCGATGGGGGAACCGCAGAGCGACCGGGTCGTCGAGCCGCCTCCGGGCGTCGCCCATCTCGTCGACGGCCTGGTCAATGACCTCGAACCGGCGGCCGAACAGGTCGCCCCGGAGTTGCGCGAGGTGCGGGAGCGGATCGAAGCCGTCACCGGCATGGCCGCGCTCCTGGCCGGGAGCGGATCGTCGTACTGGGTGCCGGTCTCGGATGCCCAGACCGCGGCCTACGTGGCGGCGCGACTCAACCAGGAGTTGCAGATCGAGACGGTGGCCGGGCACGCACTCCGAAGCCCGGTTGCGTGAACGTCACCTGATCGATGATCACGGCCCGGGGGCCGCGTGCACAGGGGTCGGCTAGCGACCCTGCTGCCGACGCTGCCAGCGCGTCTTCTTCAGCAGCTTCTTGTGCTTCTTCTTCCGCATGCGCTTACGGCGCTTCTTGATCAGGGATCCCATGGCGTGGCGGAGGATAGCGGGGATCGCGTGACCGGGCCCATTCGAGCCCGTCTCACACGTCGCTCGAGTGTCGCTCGAGTGTCGCTCACGTGTGCCCGGGTCGGCGTTTCCGGGTCGGGGCCGGGGAACCCACCGGGTAAGGTCAGACGCGGTCCTTCGGGGGTGGTGTAACGGCAGCACGGGGTCCTTTGGAGTCCCAAGTCGAGGTTCGAAACCTCGCCCCCGAGCTGTGGTGGAAGACCCGAAACAGTGTGATCCGACGAACGGGGAGCGGCGAGTGCCCCAGGTGAAGACCTCCGAGGAGGGCGCGTGAGTGGCTACCGGCCGCTCTCGGCCGTCGTGCTGGCCGCCGGCGAAGGCACCCGCATGCGCTCGGCGATGCCCAAGGTGCTCCACCCCCTGTGCGGTCGTCCGATGCTGCTCCACGTGGTCGACGCCCTCGGCGCCCTGCCGCTCGAGCGCATCGTCGTCGTCGTCGGCCACGGCGCCGAACGGGTCACCAAGACGCTCCAGGAGCAGGTCACGACCGACGTTCCCGTCGTGTTCGTCGACCAGAAGGTCCAGCGCGGCACCGGCGACGCAGCCAGCGTCGCGCTGACGGCCTTCACCGACGACGACCTCGAGGATGACGTCATCATCATGCCGGGCGACGCACCGCTCGTCCGGCCCGAGCTGCTGACCCGGCTGGCCACCGCGCATCGTGAAGCGGACGCCGCCGTCAGCCTCGTCACCGCCGAGCTCGAACCGTGGACGTGGAGCTTCGGGCGCATCGTGCGCGATTCCCAGGGCCGGGTCGATCGCATCGTGGAGCGGACCGACGCCAACGCCGAGGAGCTCGAACTCCCCGAGGTCAACACGTCGATCTACTGCTTCCGGCGGAACCTGTTGGCGCCGGCACTGCGGCGGTTGAGTCCCGAGAACGCGCAGGGCGAGTACTACCTGACCGACGCGATCGCCGTGTTGCGGGGCGCCGGGCACCAGGTGATCGCGGTCGCCGCCGACGACCCCGCCGCCTCCCGCCACGTCAACGACCGCGCGCAGCTCGCCGTCGCCGAGGCGATGTTGCGGAGCCGGATCAACGAACGGTGGATGGTCGACGGGGTCACGATCGTGGACCCGACCGCCACCTACATCGACGCGCAGGTGCAACTCGCGGCGGACGTCCGACTGCTCCCCGGCACGATGCTCGAAGGTCACACGACGGTTGCGACCGGTGCCGTGATCGGGCCCGACACGCGGTTGGTCGACACCGCGGTCGGTGAACGCGCGATGGTGCAGAACACGGTGGCGCGTGACGCGGTGATCGGCGAGGACGCGACGGTCGGTCCGTACGTGTCGCTCCGAGCGGGTACCCACGTGGGCCCCGGCGCGCACGTCGGGACCTTCGTCGAGACCAAGAACGCCGAGATCGGCGAAGGGGCCAAGGTTCCGCACCTCGCGTACATGGGCGACGTCGAGATCGGACCGCGGGCGAACGTCGGGGCCGGCACCATCACGGCCAACTACGACGGCAAGCACAAGCACGCGTCCGCCATCGGGGCCGACGCGCGCATCGGTTCCAACTCCGTGCTGGTCGCGCCGGTCACGGTGGGCGACGGTGCGTACACGGGCGCCGGTTCGGTCGTCACCCACGACGTGGCGCCCGGCGCGTTGGTGAAAGGGGTCCCGGCTCAGGTAGACGAGACCTGGACGCAACGGCGAGATGACACCGATTCGGAGCGCGAAGGCGCGGAGGGCGCGGACTGATGGAACTCGTACCGAAGAAGACGCTGCAGCTTCTCGCCGGCTCGGGCAACCCCGAGCTCTCGCAGGAGATCGCAGCCAGCCTCGGGGTCCCGTTGGGCGACGTCACGCTCTCGCGCTTCGCCAACGGTGAGCTGTACTGCCGGCTCGGGGAGAACGTGCGCGGCGCCGACGTGTTCGTCCTGCAGGGTCACTGCGAACCGATCAACGACCACATCATGGAACAGCTGATCATGATCGACGCACTCAAGCGGGCGTCGGCGCGCCGCATCACCGCGGTGTGTCCGTTCTACGGCTACGCGCGCCAGGACCGGAAGGCCGAAGGCCGTGAGCCGATCACCGCGCGGTTGTTGGCGGATCTCTTCACCGTCGCGGGCGCGGACCGGGTCGTCGTGGTCGACCTCCACACCGGCCAGATCCAGGGCTTCTTCGACTTCCCCGTCGACCACCTCACCGCGGTGCCGCTGTTGGCCGACCACCTCGTCGGCGTGCTCGACCGTGAGACCGAGGTCACCGTCGTGTCGCCCGACGCGGGCGGCGGCAAACTCGCCCGGCGGTTCGCGAACTGTCTCGACGGGCACGGCGTCCACGCCGACCTCGCGTTCATCGACAAGCGGCGACCGAAGGGCACCCACAACGTCGCCGTCGCGACCGAGGTCGTCGGTCTGGTCGAAGGTCGCCAGTGCATCCTGATCGACGACATGATCGACACCGCCGGCACGGTCGTCAGCGCGGCCGAGCTGCTCATGGCCCGCGGGGCGAAGTCGGTGTCGATCCTCGCGACCCACGGTCTGCTCTCCGGCCCGGCCGTCGACCGGTTGAAGAACGGCCCGATCCGGGACGTCGTCGTCACCAACTCGCTGCCGGTGCCGTCCGAGAAGCACTTCGACTCGCTCACCGTGCTCTCCATCGCACCGATCGTCGCCGACGCGCTCGCCGCCGTGTTCGAGGAACGCAGCGTCTCGGAACTGTTCAGCGGCGACAACGTGTAGGACTCGCGTCCCTGCTCCTCGGGGCCTTGGGTGCGTCGTGACGTCGGGGCATCGTCAGTCGCTCGGACATGCGCTCGCGGCGCTCGCGAACTCGCTTGGTGACGACACCCCGGCGTCACGACCGGCAGACTCGGGCCGGGTCACTCGCGGTTGTGGGGAAGCGTCGCACGCCGAACTTGGTGCGAATTCTCACCGTTTCGGTGCTGAATGGCACCAAGTTCGGACGTGATCGGGGTGTTCGGGCCCCTCTCGTACGCACAAAGGGGCGGATCGGGCGCGCACCGTCGGGCGTGGTTTGGTCTGGGGGGTCCGGCTCGGTCAGAATGGCCGGTCTCTTGTGCACCTCGTGAAGGACTTCGCGCGCCATGTCTGATGTCAAGCTCAACGTCGAGCCCCGCCTGGAAATGGGCTCCGGACCTGCGGGTCGGTACCGCCGCGCGGGGAAGGTGCCGGCGACGGTGTACGGCCTCGAGTCGGACCCCGCGTCGATCCTCGTGGGCGCCCTCGAACTCGAGCGCATTCTGCACGGCGAGAGCGGTGCGAACACGCTGATCACCCTGAACCTCGCCGACGGTGACGCGCTGGCGCTCGCCCGGCAGATCCAGCGTCACCCCACCCGCGGCGACCTCGTGCACGTCGACTTCGTGCGGATCCGCCGCGACGTCGCGGTGACCGCGGAAGTTCCGCTCAACCTCGAAGGTGAAGCGCCGGGTGCGCGTGCCGGTGGTCTGCTCGAGCAGCTGCTCTTCTCGGTCACGGTCGAAGCCGTCCCGGGTGCGATCCCGAACTCGATCGACGTCGACGTGTCGTCGTTGGAGATGGGCGACCAGCTCCACATCTCGGACCTCTCCGTCCCGGCCGGCGTCGCGCTCCAGCACGAGCCCGAGGAACTTGTCGTGCAGGTCTCGATTCCGCGTGGCCTCGAGGACGAGGAGACCGAAGGCGAAGAAGGCGAAGAGGGCGAGGGCGGCGAGTCGTCCGACGGTGCGTCCGACGGTGGCGACTCCGGCGACGGCGGCAGCGGGGAATAGTCCCCGGTGCGCCGGTCCGGTGAACGCCGGGGGACACCGGCCGATCTGCTCGTCGTCGGGCTCGGCAACCCGGGCCCGGAATACGCGAAGACGCGCCACAACGTCGGCGCGGAGGTCGTCGAACTGCTCGCCAAGCGTCATGGCGCCAAGCTCAAGAAGGGCAAGGAGCGCGCGCTCGTCGACGAGGTGCGCGTCGAAGGGGCGCGGGTCGCGCTGGCGATCCCCCTCACCTACATGAACGATTCGGGCGACGCGGTGCGTCTTCTCGCCCACCGCTATGGCGTCGAGCCCGAGCAGATCGTGATCGTGCAGGACGAACTCGACCTCCCCGTGGCCGCGCTGAAGCTCAAGGCCGGTGGCGGCCTCGCGGGTCACAACGGGCTGCGGTCGATCAAGTCCCACCTGCACAGCGACGCGTTCCTGCGGGTGCGCATCGGGGTGAACAAGCCGGCGAGCAAGACTCAGGGTGCCGACCACGGCCTGGA
>CAZJBJ010000035.1:0-27614 GCA_964544295.1 uncultured Bifidobacteriaceae bacterium | reverse complement strand
TCGTAGGCCTCGTGCGTGCTCTCGACCACGAAGAACACGTACTCGGTCTCGGCCGCGGGGTCGTCGTGTGCGATCCGTCCGAACACCGAGACGAGCGCGGCTTCGTTCCCGTTCCCGATGTAGTACTTGCTGCCGTTCGCGACGTAGGTACCGTCGCCCGTCGGAGTGAGGGTCATCTCGCTGGAGTAGATGTCCGCGCCGTGCTCCTTCTCGGAGAGGCCGAAGGCGAAGATCCCACCCGCGCGCAACAGCTCGGCGGTCCGCTCCTTGACTGCCTCGTTTTCGCCCATCCAGATCGGCCCGAGTCCGAGCATCGAGACCTGCCAGGCGTACCAATATCCCAGGCTGTAGAACGCGGTGATCTCACTGAAGTGACAGTTGCGCCACGTGTCCCACCGTGCGTCGTCCGATCCGTAGGCGGCGGGAGTCATCAGGGTGGCGAACGCTTGCGACTCGCCGAGGAACCGGCAGAAGTCGGCGTACCAGACACCTGCGTTGTCCTCGCTGGTGATGCGGTCCTTACCGAGCGACTCGAAGTAGGTGATCGTCGCGAGCATGAGGTCGCGCGAGGTCGAGTCGAGCTCGCTCGGCGCGTAGGCGTGGGGGTTGAGCAGGATGCCGGGGTGGGTGTTCGCTTCCATGGGTCTCCCTCGAAGTGCCGGAACTCGGACGCTACGCGAATGCCGGACCCGGGGCTCGGCCGGGTCGGGTGAGGCGGCCCGAGCGGCGGACCCAGTGGGTGGGCCGGGACGATTTCGGCCAGGGGTTCAGTTGATTGCTGGGCTCGGAAGTCACAAAGCCCATCGGGTCCTGGACCCGACGGCGTTCAGTCGGGATCGCCGAGGGCATTCACTTCGTGGCGACGACCACGCGCTCACTCAGCCACGCCGCGAACCATCGCTCGTCGACCGAGTGAGCAGCGACTGCCAACATCGCGGACTCGGCCTGGTCGACATCCGGTGGATCGGGTGCCCAGGTGCATCCGTTGAGATCGAGGAAGAGGGTGAGGGCCGCCCACGCCGCGCGCTTGTTCCCGTCTGGTAGTGGGTGGTTCCACGCAAGCCGGCACGTGAGGACCGCTGCCTTCATCAGAACCTCGGGGTAGAAGTCCTGATCTCCGATGCCCGCTTGCGGCGCGTGAAGCGCGGAGTCCGCGAGATCTGATCGGGCCGCCTTGGCAAGGACCGCTCCGTCGACCCGGGTCACCTGCTCTGCGAGCCAGAAGTACTCGGCCAGCGTGATGTAACGGGTCACTTCGCAAGCCGGTCGAGCAACTCCTTGTCGCGCTCGAGGAGCTTGGCGGCGCGGGCGGTGAAGTCCTTGTTCTGTCGGACCCGCTCGATCTCGGCCGCGAGTGAATCGACGATGAGGCGATTCACGCTGGTGCCTTCGACGCGCGCCACGGTCTCGGCGGCCGCGGCCAGCTCGTCAGGGAGTCGAACCGTTGTCTGCTTTGCCATGCGATGATGATATCACCATGTCATGATGTGATGGGCCCGTGGCAGGCCCGGCACTGAGCCCGTTTCGTCCGGCGTCGAGGACGACAGGCCTCGCGATCACGTGGATCCGGGGGACTTGCTGTTGCATATATGCTATGACCTATGACCGCGGCCGAACTACTCCTCGAAGCACGAAAGCGGTCGGGCCTCTCGCGCACGGCGCTGGCCCGACGCGCTGGGGTTCCGACTTCCACGGTTTCTCGTATCGAGTCCGGCCAGGTCGATCCGACCATCACGATGCTCGAGCGGCTGTTGACGGCGAGTGGCCGACGGCTCGTCTTGCGATCCGAGAGCACCAAGCGAATCGCGTTAGCGAGTCTCTCCAACGCGTGGTCACGCTCTTCGTGGGGCGACGACATCGCTTGGACTCGGTTGCGCGCGACCGTCGACTACCTCCTGGAACACCCAGGCGAACTTGAAGCAGGGATCGCTGATCCTCCCCCACGCTCTGGGAGCGCACGGCTCGACAACCTCCTCGCGGCGGTCGCGGAAAAGTTGGCTGACGACGCGGGCGTCGCGCGGCCACGTTGGTGCGCGACGGTCCCCGTCCTCGACGAACCTTGGCGCTCGTCGGGAACACCGCTGATGGCTAAGTCCGCGGAAGCATCCGCACCCGGGCAGTTCCGAAGTCGCGGCATCCTGCTGTCCGGAGGTGAGCTATGGCGCGACCACGCGACTCTGACTCGAGCTTCCTAGCGGGCCCGCTGCTCAGTAAGGAGGAGATTCGCCGATGTCTCGGCGACCTCGCCAGTGAGTTGGAGAAGCGGGAGGCACCGCGGGTCGAGATCATTGTGGTGGGTGGTTCATACCTGGCGTTGCGGGATCTCCGTGAGTCGACGCGAGACGTCGACAGCGCGACCGCTCTCGACGAACTGCTGCGCGCTGCTGCAGCCGTCGTTGCTGAACACCACGGACTACGCGCGGATTGGCTCAACGATCACGCGCGGCCCTTCCTCCCAGCCGACTTCGAACGTTCGACGTGTTCGGTACTCGCAGAGCATCCGAGGCTGATCGTTCTTGGCCCTCCACCTGACGACGTGCTGATGATGAAGGCATACGCCGGCCGTGAAAGTGACATCGCGGACATGGCTCGTCTTTGGCCATCGTGTTCGTTCACAACGCCAGCCGCGGCAGCACGACGATTCGCTCAGGCATACCCTCATGCTCCGGACGACCCTCACCTTGACACTTACTTCGCCGAGATCGCTAGGCGTTCCGAGGGTTGACCCCTGCGGTTTTTCACCAGCCGTGCTGCTCCTGCACAGCACGCGCGGGGAGCAAGAGACCATCGGTGCCTGAACCCGATGACCGTATCGATCAAGGCGGTTGCCGAAAGTCACTCCTGGTCAGTGATGCCCGATGCAACCAACTCGGATTCGAGTGTCGCCCTGACACCGAGTTCCTCAGCCCAGCGACGGAGGTAGGGCACGTCCAACGCGGCACCGTGGACCCGGATCATCGTGGCGACGTCTCGGAGTTGGCGTTCGGATTCGCTGTCCCGTGCCCACTCCAGCTTCGCCAGGATCGTGTCCTCAACCGTCGCCACCGCGGTCACCACTCCCAGGAGTTCCACCGGCTCTCGGCGCCCGAATTCCGACACACTGAACGGCCGGTCCTTCCGGATCACGAAGTCGGCCTTGAATCCGGTAGCGGGCTCGATCACGTTGGACATGGAGCGATTCGCCAGCGCGGCGAGAGCGTCATCGACGTAGAAGCGGCTCGGCTCGAGACCGTCGAGGAACCGCGTGAGTTGCTCGCGGGTCGGGTCGACGACCAGGTCGATGTCCTGGGTCGATCGGGGCTCGCCGTGATGCGACGATGCAACCGATCCGGCGATCATGTGCGGGATCTCAGCGGAGTCGAGCCGCGCCACGATTGCGGCGAGGAACTCAGCGGTGGTCATGCGCGGATACCGCGATGAGTTCGGCTGCGAGTTCGGAGCCGTAGAGGATGCGCAGGAATTCGTTTTGAACGCCCCGCTCATCGAGCTCCGGGTGTCGCGTCCGGATTCCGCTCCGAGAGAGCTCCCGCACGTCATCGGAGAGTTGCAGCGCGATTTCCACACGTTGTGATGGCGTCATGGCGCGGTACGCCGCGATCTGTACCTCACGCGCTTCGTCCGTGGTGTCGCGTGGCTGGACGCTCATTCCGCTGAGCGTACTGGCGATGCACGATCAAATCCGGGGGCCAGAAGGTCGACCACGATCACGCCGCAGCATCAACCACAGCGCTATCCGGCGCCCGGCCCCATGGGCTCAGCAGCGAGGGACGGGCACGTCGGCCGGTATCGCGCCCCTACCAGCGCTCGTCGGAACGCGATTCCTCGACGAGCTTCGACAACTGCCACGTTCCTCGCCTGCGACGAGACGGAACGCCGAGATCCGACAGTCGCCGTCGGGGGGTAGCCGCGTCCCCGGTGTCGATCGGATTGCTGAGCGCCTCCATGAGGCGCACCACCGACTGCATCTCGGCACGGTTGCTCTCGTCCTCGTCGAGCACGGCACCCTCTGCGGCGAGTTCCGTGCCGTGGCGGAGGCGGCGAGCCGAAGCGAGGAGTGACGTGCGGATCGCGTCGGACCGGCTCATCCCCGAGTCTTCGAGCGCCTGGAGCGCTTGCGCTGCGTCGGCATCAAGTCGGACAGAGATTGACTTCATGCTCCTGAGTATGACGGACAGTCGTTCACGCAGCGGTGGGTTTCGGTCCACAGATCGACCAGGTCAGGCGACCCAAGAGCGCAGCAATGAACGGATACGGCTGGCCGCACGGCCCGGCCCACCCACGGAGGCACCCCCTCGGCGTGGCATCAACGCACGCGTGCCCTTGGAGCACGTGAGAAACTGACTGCATGCTGATTGCCCCCGGTATCGACCTCGACCCCGAGGCCGTTGCAGCGTTCTGTCGTGGCAACGGCATCCGCCGGCTCGCCGTGTTCGGTTCAGCGCTCCGGAACGACTTCCGCGTCGACAGCGACGTGGACCTGCTGGTCGACTTCGAGCCCGGTCACACACCCGGGATGATGGGGCTCGCACGGATGCAACGCGAGTTGGAAGCGCTCCTTGGTGGCCGTCGCCGGGTCGATCTTCGAACCTACGGAGACCTCAGTCGCTACTTCCGTGACGACGTCCGCTCGACGGCGAGGCCAGTCTTTGACGCTGCAGCCTGACGAAGTACGGCTCCTCCACATTCGTGACGCGGCCGAGAGTCACCGACGATCTCCCCACTCTGTTGAGATCGATCGGGCAGCTCCCAGGCTGAGTGAGAAATCACGGCCATCGGGTTGTGAACTCGATGCACGCCCGGGCCCCGTGGCCGATTCCACCACGGCCGCGACGTCGAGTCAGCCGCCGGAACAGTTTCGCGTTCGATGCGCTTCCGGCGCGCAGCACCACGAGGAGCGTCCGTGAGGGCGGTGGTGCGGTTGTGTGTCGGGTTCTGGGCGGTGGAGGTGCCGCCGTCGTCGGAGTTCAAGGACCAGTTCGCTCGACCGCCCCCGAAGGGCGCGCAACCTGGGCGACGGATCAGTCGGGTGCGGCGTGGATCGCGTGCGCTCGACGTGCGAGCCCCGACGTCATGTCGTCGAAGCCCTTCCGGAGCCGGGTGCCGAGCAGCCGTTCGACCAACGGTGCCAGCCTGCCCTCGAGGACGAACTCGGAGTCGTAACGGGTCGCCCCCGGTCCGACCGCGGTGAGCACATGTCGCCGCGAGCTGCGGAGCAGGCCCATCGGCAGGTCGATGCCGTACTCGATGAGCCGGCCGTCCTCGTTCACCCGGATCGTCTCGCGTTGGCGAATCGTGAGCCGCGAGAACAGGCGCACCTTCATCACGATGGGCGTCCCGACTTCCCATGTGGTCCTGCACGTGATCGTGAAGGTGTTCCACTCCGGGTATGCGTCGACATCGATCACGACCCGCCAGACAACCTCCGCCGGCGCGTCGATCGTGCGCGTTGCGCGGGTCACGCGGGGCGTTCCCCGGCCAAGGTGAGGCGCTCCATCTTCCGCAGCGCCGCGCGGTTGTCGGCGACGACCTTGTGCTGGGTGCAACGGTTGTCCCACATGCCGACGGTGTCGGCCCGCCAGTGGTAGCGGACCTGGAACTCCGGCTGCTGACAGTGGCGGTGGAAGAAGGTGAGCAACGCGTCCGACTCGGCGGGCTTCATCCCGTCGATCCGCTTGGTGAAGCCGGGGTTCACGAACAGGCAGCGGCGACCGGTGTCCGGGTGGGTGCGCACGACGGGATGCTTGTTCGTGATCTCCTCACCACTCGTGTCACTCGGCACGAAGAACTTTCGCGGTGCGCTGTGCACCGCGACGAGCCCGGACGCGATCTCCTGCATCGTCGATGAGAGCGCGTCGAACGCGGCTTCGAGATCGAGCCACATCGTGTCGCCCCCGAACTCGGGCACGACCATCGCGTGCAGGACCGAACCCATCGGCGGACACTCGGCGAAGGTCACGTCGGTGTGCCAGTTCTCGGCAAGGAACGACCGGCCGGTGTCGCCACCGCTGTAGAGCTCGACGAAATCCCCGTCGTCGTGCACGTCCTTCAGGAACGGGTGCTGCCACATCTCACCGAAGTAGCGGGCGAAGCGCTTGTGCTGGGCTCGGTCGACCGGCTGCTCGGGGAAGAAGAGCACCTTGTATCGATGCCAGGTCTGGGTCAGCTCGGCGACCGTGGCGGAGTCGAGCTCCTCCCGCAGGTCGACGCCTCGCACTTCGGCGCCGAGGGCGTTGGTCAACGGGGCCACGTCGATCATCATGCCGCGAGTCTCGCGCCGGAGCCGTCCGGGCGCCCGGGGCTCGCCTCCCGAGCGTTGTCACACCCCCGTGGCACACTCCCCGGCGAGCCGAACTCTCGGTGATCCGCACGCTCAGGCGCGCCTCTTGGTCCCAACGATCTCGGAGGCCTCCATGCCTGACGATCACCCCCGCCCCGACTTGCTCGCCCGACGGTTCGCGCCTCTGCGCCTCGTCGCCGACCGGCTCCGGCACTCACCCGTACCGGCCGACTCGTTCTTCGACCTGGACGACTTCATGTTCATGAACTGGTGCCGCGACGACCGCCCCGCGGATATCTCGCTGTTCAAACACGTCGACACCCGCCACTACCTGAACCTCGATCAGGCCGGCCACGCGTATCGCTACCTGCCCCCGGATGGCGCGGACGACGGGCCCGGCCGGTACGTGCGGCACCGGTCGTTGCGCGACGCGCTGCTCGACCTCGGGCTCTGGGAGCTGCCGTGGATGCGGGCCGAACTCACTGATCATCAGCGCGGTGCGGACTGGGACCACCGTTGGGACCGGTTCGACGAACTCAACGGCATCAGCGAAGAGGTGGCGTCGTGACGCCGCGGACGGCCGGACGATGCCCGTGACCGAAGCGCGTAGGATTGCGCTCCTCGAAGCCGCTCAGCAACATCTGGGCCGGGAGGTGACGATCACGTTGATGGAGATGTTGCCGCCGTCGGGCTGGGGTGACGTGGCCACCCGTCAACGGGTCGATGCGCTCGAACATGCACTCCACCGTCGATTCGACGCGATGGACACCAAGTACGACGCCCGGTTCGACGCCATGGAAGTGCGCTTCGATGCCGCCGACACCCGCACCGACGCGATCGCGTCGGCCATCCGGGCGGAGATGCGGGCCAGCTCCGCCGAGATCCGCACCGAGATCGCGCAGCTGCGAGTCACGACCAACCGGTGGGCGATCGGCGTGATGGTGTCGATGGCCGCGGTCTGGGTGTCGGCCGCGGGCGTCCTGCTCCACCGCGGCTGAATCTGATAATCTGATTCGTATGCCCGACGTGACGGCGACCGACGCTGCCCGCAACTTCGCTGATCTCCTCGACGCGATCGAACACCGCGGTGAGCGTTTCACCATCGTCCGCCGAGGCAAGGCCATCGCGCACCTTGAACCACTGCACGACGGTCACGGCGCGGACGTCAAGTCCCTCCTGTGCCGCCACCGACCCGATGCGCTCTGGGCGGGCGAGATCGACGAGGTCCGCGCATTGCTGGAGATCGACAGCCGATCATGACGCGGCTCCTGCTCGACACGACCTTCCTCATCGACTCGGAACGGACCGGAGACGACCTCGACGAGGTGATCGACGACGACGACGACATCGCGATTGCTGCGGTCACCATCGCGGAGCTCCGCGTCGGAGCGCTCCTTGCTCACGGCCGTCGGAAGACATCGAGACGCGCGTACGTCGACGACATCCTCACCACGATCCCTGTCATCCACTATGACATCGACGTCGCAGAGGCTCACGCCGAATTGCTTGCCGAAGTGCGCGCCCAGGGCAGCCCCCGGGGCGCGCACGACCTGATCATCGCGGCCACGGCCAAGACCTCGGACCGGACCATCGTCAGCGCCGACAACACCGCCTTCCGTGGCCTGCCCGGCGTCAAAGTGCGGGCCCACCGGTAGGCGACGCGCGTCGGTCGAAGGCGAGGCGGACAACGGGCCACCCGCAAGCTCCGCCGCGACCTACATTGCGGCCGTGGCCGATCCCGTCGTCATCGAAGTCGCGCTCAACGGCATCACGTCGCGCAGCCGCAACCCTGCCGTGCCGGCGCAACCCGCCGAACTGGCACGTGACGCAATCGAGTGCGTCGACGCCGGGGCGACGATCGTGCACACCCACGCGCACAACCTCGGCGCGCCGGTCGACGATCTCGTCGCCGCGTACGCACAGTGTTACGAGAAGGTCCTCGATGCCCGACCCGGCACGATCCTGTATCCGACGATCGGGCTCGGCTCGACGCCTGCCGCCCGCAACCATCACGCCATCGAACTCGCGAGTAGCGGCCTGATCCGCCAGACCTTCGTCGACCCCGGATCGGTGAACCTCGGCGGCGCCGGTGCCGACGGTCTGCCACCGACGATCGACTACGTGTACACGAACAGCTTCGTCGACATCCGCTACGGCTTCGACCTCTGCGCGCAGCACGGGCTCGGCGCGAGCATCGCCGTGTTCGAGCCGGGCTTCCTTCAGGTGGTGCTCGCCTACCACGAGGCCGGTGCGCTCCCGCCCGGCACGTTGGTGAAGCTGTACTTCGCGGCCGGTGGTTACCTGACGCGGGGTCGGGCACTCTGGGGTGTGCCGCCGATCCCCGAGGGGCTCGACCTCTACCTCGCGATGCTCGGGGACACCGGTATCCCGTGGGCGATCGCGATCATCGACGGCGATGCCGTCGGCCACCCGCTGGTGCGCACCGCACTGGCGCGGGGTGCGCACTTGCGCGTGGGGCTGGAGGACCAACCCGACGGACCTCGCAACGCCGAGATCGTCGCGGCCGCTGCGGCCCTCTGCGCCGACGTCGGTCGTCCAGTTGCCACGCTCGCTGAGACGGAGCGGATCCTGGCTCTGCCATCCGACCGGGGCTGACCGCCCGTCCGATCTGGGTCGTCAACACACCGACTCGCTCTTGCGGTGTTCGCCCACACGCGCTGAAATGCTGACCGAGATGGATTGGGCAGGTCAGGTGGCGGGGATGATCGCGTGACGGGGCACAGACGAAGCACGCGACTTACGCTGGCAGTCGTCACCGTGTCGCTCCTCGCGATCGCTGCTCCATCGACGGGTGCCCCCGCCTCGAAGACCCGGCGTTCGGACGAACCCACTCTTACCCCGACGCCTGCGGAGCGCCGCCTTGCGCACCGACTCCAACGCGCCGGCATCCAGCCTTCGAATCACGGAGTGCCGGCAGGGAGCGGAACCAAGACCCTGCAACTGCAGGTCAGGCACGACACGAACGGTGGTGCCGAGAATGCTTTTTCGATCTTGGGTTCTTACAAGTCGAATCGCCGCGTCACCCGTCAGCGGTCGGCGGAGATCGTTCCCGGCGCGTTCGTCATCGCCGCCGTCGACGAATCGGACAAGCTCGTGTGGCCAGCAACGGTCGCTGACCCGACCGTCGAGCGCCTGGAGTACGCCGACCCCGACGGCACCCTGCACGGCCGGACCGTGCAGCGAGCCTCGGCAACGATCAACCTCACAATTCCCGATGATCCTGCGATCCGAGCGCTCCGCGTGTTCGCTACCGCTCATTCAGATCCGGACGGGCTGTCGCCACTCGCGACCGTCGCGGTTCCACCGTCGGACCCGGCCGCGGCGCCGACGAACGCGGCCGGCTCCGTGGCCGACAACCGCGTCGACATTGCGATTCTCGGTGACGGCTACACCGCGTCCGAACAGTTGAAACTCGCATCGGACGCTGGGGCCGCGTTCAACGGGCTGCTCAACGAACCGCCGTTCAGCGAGTACAGCACGTATTTCTCGCTCCGCACCGTTCCCGCCGTGAGCGCGCAATCGGGTGCGGACCACCCAGAGGCCCAGCCGGCGACCTTCGTCGACACGGCGTTCGATGCTCAGTTTGGTTGCGCCGGTATCGACCGGCTGCTCTGCGTCGACACCACCAAGGTCGAAGCGGCACTCACGGGTCTGAGTGCGACCGAGCGCGACATCGTGCTCGTGCTCGTCAACGACCCGACCTACGGCGGTTCCGGCGGACTCATCGCGGTCGCATCGGCATCCGCCGACGCACTCGAACTCGTTCGCCACGAGATCGGCCACAGCTTCGGACTCCTGGCGGACGAGTACGACTACGGCACCTGCAATCTTTTCGTCGACCCATATCCCAATGTCACCGACGCGACCGTTCGTGCCAACGTGAAATGGAATGCATGGATCGACGGCTCCACCCCGGTGCCGACGACGACATCCGACCCGGCGGTCCCAGGCGTCTACGAAGGCGGCAACTACTGCACTACCGGCGTCTACCGGCCCACCTACGACAGCAAGATGCGTACCCTGTACCGACCGTTCGACCAGATCAACTCCGAACAACTCGTCAAGCGCATCTACAACTTCGTCTCGCCGATCGACGGGATCGATCCGGCACCCGGCACGGTCACTGTGGACACGTCACAGGCGTTCCGGGTCACCACGCTCCAACCACGAAGCCACGCCCTTGCGATCGAATGGCGGCTCGACGGTTCGCTGGTCAGCACCGCTGCGTCGTACACCGCATCGGCGGTGAACTTCGGCGGCGGTGCCCACACGTTGAAGGTGCGAGTCTCGGACCCGACGCCCATGGTGCGCAACGATCCACAGGGGCTGCTCACCGAGACCCGTCAATGGACGATCGTCGGTTCCAACGACGCGTTTGCGGACGCTCAACCACTGACCGGGGTGGGCGGCACGATGGCGGGATCGAACCTTGCTGCCACGCTCGAACCCGGAGAGCCCAATCACGCGATGAACACCGGCGGTGCAAGCATCTGGTACCGATGGACGGCGTCGACCGACGGCACGCTCACGGTCGACACCTTCGGTAGCGACTTCGACACGCTGCTCGCGGCCTACACCGGCACGTCGGTTTCTCTGCTGACCCCGATCGTCGCGAACGATGATGACGGCAGCACAACTCAGAGTCGCGTCGGACCGTTCCGGGTCTTGGCTGGCCAGTCATATTGGATCGCGGTCGACGGATTTCTCGGCGCGCGAGGCAACACCGTGCTCAACTGGTCAGCGCGGGGCGCCACTTCACCACTGGCACCCCTGCCCGGGAAGTTGGTCCCGTGATGCCGCGACGGCTCGCCATCCCGGTGCTGGTGTTCACACTCTTGGGCTGCGCGGCGATCGCGCGGGTGAGCGAGACGTCTAACGGGGCGCCCGCCACTTCGAGCAGTTACGAACCGGGACTCAGCACTGACGGCAGATGGATCGTATTCAGCTCTACCGCTTCGAACCTGGCCGGGGCCGACGAGAACACGGCTCATGACGTCTTCGTGCGCGATCAGCAGACCAAGGACGTCGAACTGATCAGTCGAACCGACAACGGTCACTCCGCGAACTCGGCGAGTGACCGGCCGTCCATCAGCGACGACGGGACCCGGATCACTTTTCGTTCGCTCGCCTCGAACCTCGTGCCCGGTGATACGAACGGCGTTGCGGACATCTTCGTAGGGGACCGGGCGACATCGACCGTCTCGAGAATCAGCATCAGCAGCACCGGGATCGAAGGGTCCGACACCAGCGACACACCTCGCATCAGTGGTGACGGTCGGTTCGTGACGTTCGCATCTGCCGCGAACAATCTCGTCGCCAATGACACGAACAACCGTTGGGATGTCTTCGTGCGAGACCTGACACTCGGAACGACCACACTCGTCAGCCGACGAGCCGCCGGGGGATTCGCCAACGGAGACAGCGGGTTCCCTTCGATCAGTCGTGACGGGCGATACGTGGCGTACCGATCGACGGCGAGCAATATGGTCGCCAACGACACGAACGGAGTCGCCGACATCTTCGTGCGGGACCGCACCGCAGGGACCACCGTTCGGGTCAGTGTGACCAACGGCGGAGCGCAGGCCGGAGGCGCAAGCGGTGCACCGAGCGTGAGCGCGAACGGTCGGCTCGTGGCGTTCGAGTCCGTGGCGACCAACCTGACTGCCGGGGACACGAACTCAACCACGGACGTCTTCCTCCGTGACTTGACCGCCGGTACCACCGAGCGCGTCAGCATCACGACAGGCGGCGCTCAAGGTGGCGGCGCCAGCGGACAGCCGGCGGTGAGCGCCGACGGCCGATACGTCGCATTCGAGTCGCGGGCGCCGGATCTGGTGGCGGCGGACACCAACAACACCTTGGATGTCTTCGTCCGCGATCGGGTGCTCACCACCACGTCTCGGGTCAGCACCTCACTCTGGGGCTTCCAAGGACAAGGACCGAGCGGCGGCACACCCGCGCTCAGTGGCGACGGGCGATCGGTCGCGTTCCAGTCCGGTGCGCCCAACCTGACCGACGGCGACACGAACCTCGCCGACGACATCTTGACGCGCTCGGTGACGGCTCCGAAGATCACGGGGCTCACACCAACGAGCATCGCTCGTGGCACGAGCGCGACGATCACGGTACGCGGCACGGGTTTCCTTCCCGGCACCATCGTGTGGGTACCTGCAACCGGGATAACCGTGGACCGGTTGACCGTCGTCAGCGAGACCGAACTCACCGTTCGCGTGACTGCGGACTTCGCCGCGCCACCGGGTGCGACGACCTTCTGGGTGGTTCTCGCCGGCATCGCAGGCGGTTCGGCTGACCTCTGCAGCTGCCTCATAGTCACCTGATCCACGCAGGTCGAAGTGCGGTGTCGGCGCCACTCGCGACCGTCCCGTCCTACCCCTCGATGGCTTGGCCGTTGACGTCGACGGCGTACCAGGAGGGGACGCTCGTGCCGTTGGTCTGGCCGGGCGCGGTGTCGCCGGCGAAGTAGTAGAGCAGGTGCCCGTGGTAGGTGACCTGGTTCGGTGCGGCGCCGGTCGCGGTACCCAGCTGGGACTCGTGCACGCCGGCACCCGCGGTCGGGGTCCCGTCGGCGACGAGGGCCGGCCAGGCCGCCACGCACCCTCCGGTGCACGCGGTCGTCGTGCCCTGGTCCTTCTCGAACAGGTACAGCGTGTGCTGGTCCGGCCCGACGAGGTGCTCACCTACGGTCCCACCCGATGCCAACGAGACGGTCGCGTCACCCTTCGCCGCGGGCGCCGCCTTGGTGGTCTTGGTGGTGGACGACGAGCCGCCGTAGTTGGACCTGCCGTTCCCCGATGACCCGCTGCTGCTCCCGCACGCAGCCAGGACGAGAAGTCCGGTCGTGATCACTGCCAGTCGTGCTGTCCATCGCATGAGAACTCCCTCGGGTCGGCGTCGAGGGGAACTACGGATTCGGCGCCGAAAAGGATTGCGCCAATCCATCCCGCCCCGGAATCCGTAGATTCAGGGCGTGTGGGACCCGTCGGACGAAGCGCTCCTCGCCGGTTTCGGCAGCGGTGACGAGACCGCGGCCGCGGTGTTCGTACGCCGATTCCAGCGTCGCGTCTACGGCCTCACGCTCGCGGTCCTCCACGACGAGGGCCGGGCCGCCGACGCGGCGCAGGACGCGTTCGTCCGCGCCTGGCACCACGCCGCGTCGTTCGACCCTCGCCGCGGCTCGGTGACGACGTGGCTCCTCGCGATCGCCCGCAACATCGCGATCGACCGTCGTCGCACCGAGGCGGTGCGCGGCGCGATCCCGATCGACCTCACCGACGTGACCGTCGTCGCGCCCGGACCCACACCCGACGACGCGGCCATCACCCGGGACGACACCGATCGCGTGAGCGCGGCGCTGCAGTCACTCACCGAACCGCAACGCCGTTGTGTCGTGCTCGCCACGATCGGCGGCCGCACGACGCGCGAGATCTCGGAACTCGAGGGGATCCCGCTCGGCACCGCGAAGACCCGCCTGCGCGACGGTCTGATCCGCGTGCGCGCCCGGCTCGCGTCGGAGGAGGTGCACCGTGACTGACCCGACTGCCGCCTGTCCGAATGCCGACACGCTCACGGACCTCGCCCTCGGCGAGCTCACCGGGCGGGCCCGCAGCGACGCCCTGGCGCACGTCGCCGGGTGCCGCACCTGTCGCGATCAGGTGCAGCGGCTCGTCGAGACCGCCGACCTGGTGCTCCTGGCGGCGCCCGAAGCCGAGCCCCCCGCCGGCTTCGAGTCCGCCGTGCTCGGCCGGCTCACGCAACCAGCCGCTCTCCCGCGACGTCGACCGGCGCGGCGCTGGCGAACCGTCGCCATCGCGGCCGCCGTCGCGCTGGTCATGGCCGTCGGCCTGTTCATCGGCGCGCGGCTCACCCGTGATTCGACGTCCGAGTTCGCGGAGACCGCGATGATCACGCCGTCGGGCCGCGACGTCGGCCGCGCGTGGCGCTACGACGCGGACCCGTCGTGGGTCCTGGTCTCGGTACCCCGGTGGCGCGTGTGGGAGCAGCCTGGCGCGACGCCGCTCCGGTACCGGTTGCGCGCGACCCTCGACGACGGGTCCACCGTGGACCTCGGTGCACTCCGCTTCGCCGATCGCTCCGGCGCATGGGGCACGACGACGTCGGTCGCGGCGGACCGCATCCGCGCGGTCGCGGTCACCGACACCACCGGCCGCGTCTGGTGCGAAGGCCAGTTCTGAACCGGCTGATCGCGAAGGTTAGGTGCCGGCGAAGAAGGCGTAGATTTCCGCGGCCATGGGCGCGAGACCGGCGCGGAGTTCCGCGGACACGTCACCGAACACCCGCACGTCGAGTCCGCCGGACAACTCGGTGAGTCGACCGACCGTCGGTCCCGTCCGAGGCATCCGGGCGATGACGGTCTCGGAGCTGTCGTAGCACTCGTGGAGCACACACTCGGTCTCGTCCTCGGAGAAGAACCAGTCGTACTGACCGACGCCCGCTTCCCCCTTCGTCATTGCGACCAGCTCGCGTACCACGTCCTTGAACGCGTCACGGTCCGACTCCTTGATGCCGGTGAACGTGGCCACGATGATCAGTCCCTGCATGGGTTGCTCCTCGGTTCGTGCGGGCCGTGGTCGCGGAGTTCGGTCATCCCGCCATGCCGTCGGGTACCGACCCGAGCTGCTGGAGCATGGACAACATGTCCATCACGCCCCAGTGCTCGCAGACGAGACCGTCGGCGTCGAAGCGCATGATGTCGATCAGTTGCACCTTGATCGACGCGCCCGACGCCGGGATGCCCATGAACTCGCCCTGGTGGGTACCCGTCGCGGTGACCCGGGCGACCGTCTTGTCGCCGTCGGTGAGTAGGTCCGACACCTCCATGCGCAGGTCGGGGAACGCCGCCAGGTACATCCGGAAGAGCTCGAGGACGCCCTCCTTGGACGGGGCGAGACCGGGCATCTCCTCGTGCTCGACGAAACCGTCGGCGAGCAGTGCGCCGAATCCGTCGACGTCACCGTTGCTGAGCAGCTCGTAGGTCTGCCGCATCGTTGCCGCGTGGTCCATGATGGTGATCCTTTCGATGGTGTTGATCGGCCTGTTCGTTCAGCTGGTGCCGGCGAAGATCTCGGCTTCGGCCTGCGGGTCGAGGGCCAGGTGCCAGTGTTCGGTCGCCTTCCCGTCTCGCACGCGGTAGACGTCGACGTACTGGGTGGTGTGGACCTGGCCGTCGAGCTTGAACGTGGTGTCGAGCAGGACCACGGCACGGCCGTCGTCGGCGAAGACCCGATGGATCGTCAGGCTGATCAGCTCCATGCCCGTCTCCGCGAAGACCCGGCCGAGGAGCGCGAGTGCCTCGTCCCGCCCCTGGTAGGTGCCCTCGAATCCCGGCATCGACTCGTGCCACACGACGTCGGGATCGAGGACCGCGGCGAAGGCCTCGAGGTCCCCCTGTTCGACGGCTTCGTACGTCGATCGCACCATGGCCACATTCGGGTGCTCACTCATCGGACCCCTCCCGTCATTCGGTGGTACCGGTCCACTCGGCCACGACGTCGAGATCGGTGAAACTCGGTGGCCCGGCCATGACCGCGTCCATCGCGGCCCGCACCGGCGCGAGTTGTTCCTGGCGGCGCGGGTCCGCCTCACGAGCCCGGGCGTGTTCCTCGCTCTCGAAGACCACCAACGTCAGCACCCGGTCGGCGTTCGCCTGGTCGCGCAGCACGATGCTGCGGATCAGGCCCGATCCGGACTGCTCGGCATCGCGGATCTGGGCCATGACGTCCATGACGTCCTCGCCCGGCTTCAGTTGCATCTCGATCAGTTGGGCCCACATCGCGCTGTCCTCCTCGAGAACCTGCTCGGCTGTCCGGTTCGGACAGTGTCGGTCGGACGGGCTCGGAAGACATCACTCGATCGAGCTATGTACGACTCCCGCGAGCTCGACCCGGTTCGAAATGTCCAACTTCGCGAACACGTGACGCAGGTGGGTGTTCACCGTGTGGGGCGAGATGTACAACCGCCGCGCCACCGCGCCGTTGGTCAGACCTTCCGCAACGAGCCTCGACACCGCCCGCTCGGTCTCGGTCAGGCTCTCCCAACCATGGGTCGGACGCCGACGGCGGCCCCGGGGTGCGGGCCGGAACCCCAGATCGCGCAATCTCGCCCGTACCCGTCCCGCCCAGGCATCCGCGCCGGCGTGTTCGTAGCGCTCGAGCGCCTCCGTGAGCATCGCCCGCGCGGTCGAACGATGGGTGGTGACCCGCAGGACGGTCGCCGCGTCCTCGCAGGCACCGGCGTGCTCCATCAGCAGCGGCACGGTCCGCGCCAGCGCGACCGCCTCGATGAGCGGCTCGGGGTCGCCCGCGACCAACCCCTGGCATCGCAGTGCGACGCTGCGGACGGTCGCGACCTCCGGCGCGAGCTGCGCATCGACCGCGACCGCGTCGACCACTTCGTCCGCGACGGCCCGTTCGTCGAGCGCGAGGGCGAGACGAACCAGGTCCGGGGCCAGGCTGCGGTGGGAGTAGCGGTTCTCGGTGCGGGCGTCGCGTCGCCAACATGCGAGCAACACTGCGTACGCGCCGCGCGGATCGTCCGTGGCAACGAGGTACTCGGCAAGTGCGAAGGCGAGCACGCCGGCGTTGTAGATCGGTGCGTCGATCGCCAACGCCTCGGCGAATCCGGCCGTGCACTCGAGCGCCGTGTGGTGATCGCCTACGGCGGTCGCGATGACCGCCCGGTACGCACGCGACTGCGAGAGCAACAGCGGATGGTCCTTCTGCTCGGCAGCCTCACCACCCGCGAGCAACCGGGGGACGGCGTCATCCCAGTCCCCGAGCGCGAACGACACCAGCGCGTCAGCCATCAACGTGTCCGACAGCCACCATCCGGGTCCGGCTTCGTCGTCGAGCGCGGCCCGGTAGGCCATCCGGGCGTCGGCCACGAGATCGCAGTCGAACAGCGACAGCCCGAGGAAGAGCTTGGACCGCAGGGGAACGAGCGACCCCCCGGATGACCGCGCGGCCAGATCGTCGGCCCGGCGGGCGTGGGCCAGTGCATCGCCGAACCGGCCGTGTCGCCCCTCCGCCACCATCAACGCGGTGAGGGCCAACCCGGTACCGGCGGCATCGTCGGCCGCCTCGGCCATGTCCAAGGCGCGGCGGGCCACCGCCTCCCCGGCCCGGTGATCCCCGGTGTAGGTGAGCGCCCAGCTCTGTTGCGCCAGCATCGACACCCGCTCCGCCGCACCGAGCGAGACGGGACCAGCAAGGCCCGCGTCGGCGACGGCGATCACCTCGGCAGCGCGGTTCTGCAGCGCGAGCGCGCCCAACAAGGCAAGCCGGATGGGCACGCCGACAGCGACCGCATGGGGCCGCGCGAGCACCGATTCCGCCCGCGCCGACGCCTCGGCCACGTTCCCGACGCGCAAGAGTGCGGCCACCACCTCCAACGCCACCTGGTCGGTCTCGGGATGTCCGGCGGGCAACAGCGCCTCCGCCCGACGAACGAGTTCGACCGCCACCGACGGCGACGATGCCGATGCGTCGTGGGCCGCGGCACGCAACGCGGCAATCGCCATTTCGTCGCCGGGTTCGGCGCCGAGCATCAGATGGTCGGCGACGGCGATCCGATCCACCCCGGCGTCGGTCAGGGCGACGGCCGCCTCCCGGTGCAGCACGCGGCGAGCCGGCTCGGGCACGTGGTGATAGATGGCGTCGTGCACCAACTGATGCCGGAACACCACCCGACCGTCGGATTCATCGAGCAGTTGGGCTTCGAACGCGTCGGCGAGTTGGCCGACGACCTCAGCGGGCGACCGGTGCGCGACCGCGGCGACGTCCCGCAGCGAGACCGAGTCCCCGAGCACCGCCGCGACCTGCAAGAGATCCCGGGTGGGCTTCGACAGATGACGGAGCCGGCGGACGACGAGATCGTGCAGCGACTCCGGGAGCTCCATGGTCGTGGCGTCGACGACCAGTCCCCGACGTGCGAGCAGCCCTTCTTCGGCCAGCGCCGCCACGATGGACGAGACCCACATCGGGTTCCCGCCGGCTCGGGCCAACAGCTCCGTCAACGTCGGGCCCGGGTCGCCGTCGAGTTCGTGACCGGCGAGCACCGCCACCTGGTCGGGCGTGAGCGGTGGCAGCAACATCACCCGGGCGCCGGCGGCGGTCAGGTCGTCCAGGAGCAAGGCCGTCTCGGCCGGCAGCGGCGCAGGCCGGGTGGTCGCGAGGACCATCAAAGGAGAGAGGGTCAGTTGGCGCACCATCGACGAGATCGCCAAGAGGCTCCCGGTGTCCGCCCAGTGGAGATCCTCGACCACCAGCAGCACGGGCCGCACCGCACACGACGACTCGACGAGGTCCACCATCTCCTCGACGACCTGGTACCGCACGTCACCGGCGTCGGGCGCAGCAGCTTCACGGCGCAGCAGCGCGTCGATGCGGACGGTGCGCGGGTCGGTCGATCGGCGCGTGATGCCGAGGGCGGCGGCGATCACACCGAATGGGCGGCTGCGCTCGAACGGATGCGCCTGACCTCGCAGCACGGCGACGTCGCGAGGCTGCGCGTCGGCGACGATGTGGTCGACCAAACACGACTTGCCGATCCCCGCCTCGCCTTCGATCGTGAGGGCAGTCGGCCGTCCGTCGCGCAGCTCGCGCACCGCCGCGGCGGCGATTTCGAGTTCGGCATCCCGCCCGATGATCCAGTCACCCACGACCGGGCCCGGTTGCTCGGTCGCGGGCGACGATGCGGTACCGGGAGCGGCGAGGCGGGATCGAGCGATGCTCGGTACCGGGCGCCATGGGCCAGACCGTAGCCGTCGGTCTCCCCGGTCGGAACGGCGGTGCCGAGCGCAGCTCACCGTCGGGCACCTCCTGATAACCGCTCACCGCACTTGGCAACTGGTCGTGCGTCCACGATGATCCCCGCTATGAGCGACACCCTGGACCCCGGGCCGGCGAAGAGCCTGCCCCTGATTCTCGCCCGTGAGTTCGCCGCCAATCTGGCCACGCCGATGTTCCTCATCGATGCCGCCGGTGTGCTCGTCTTCTACAACGACGCGGCGGCGAAGTTGCTCGGGAGGCCGTTCGGCGAGCTCGGCGAGACGCCGGCCGACGAGTTCGGTGCCGCGTTGGCGCTCACGACCCCGGACGGCGCGACCATTCGCCGGCGCGACTCGCCGGCGGGCGTCGCGTTCTTCGAGCACCGCCCGTCGCACGCGACGGTGTGGGCCTCCGCGTACGACGGCACCCGACGAATGTTCGAGGCGACCGCGTATCCGCTCTTCGCGGCGGCCGGTGACATGCACGGCGTCATCTCCGTCTTCTGGGAGGCAACTCCCGCGAGCGACGCCTGATGCGGGTCCGGATCTGGGGCTGCCGCGGCTCGGTGGCGGCACCGGGGGCCAGCACGGTCCGCTACGGCGGCAACACGTCCTGCGTCGAGGTCCGCCTCGCGAGCGGACACGCGCTCATCCTCGACGCGGGCACGGGCATGCGGCCGCTCGGCGTGGCGATGCACGACGACCTTCCCGTCGAACTCCACATCCTGCTGACCCATCTGCACCTGGACCACATCCAGGGGCTCGGCTTCTTCCGCCCCCTCTTCGCCCCCGCGCTCCCGATCCAGATCTGGGGGCCGACCTCGCCCGTCGAACGGCTCGAGCAGCGCATCTCGCGCTACCTGTCGCCACCGTTGTTCCCGGTGCACCTCGACGACGTCCCGTCCACGATCACGTTCCACGACGCACCGGAGACGCCGGTCACGATCGGCTCGGCCACCGTGCGCGCCGCCAAGGTCACCCATCAGGGCCCCACCGTCGGGTACCGCATCGAGGAGAACGGGCAGACGTTCGTGTATCTCCCGGACCACGAACCGTCGATCGGGACCTCGCTGCGTGACGTTCCGGCCGACTGGATGAGCGGCTACGACATCGCCCGTAATGCGGACGTGCTGCTCCACGACGCCCAGTACCGCGACCACGAGTACGAAGCGCACGTCGGTTGGGGACATTCGAGCATCGCCCACACCATGGAGTTCGCCACCAAGGCCGAGGTCGACCAGGTCGTGCTGTTCCACCACGACCCGTACCACGACGACGACGACCTCGAGCACCTCCTGACCGAGGCCCGCTCCCACTGGTCGGGCGCCGCCGACCGGGTCACGCTCGCGTCCGAGCGCATGACGATCACCCTCGAAGGCGGCGACGTCCGCCTCGACGAGCACTGACCTGCCCGTCGCGCCGGTCCCGGATCACAGCAGCGATGCCGCGGCGGCTGCGCTCGGGCCCATGCCCAACTCGTCCGCGAGCGCGGCGGTGCCTCGGAGCAGCGCCGCGGCGGCGACGTCCGCGCCTCCCCGCGCCAGGAGCACGCGGCCGAGATCGAGCCCGCTCTGCACCTCGCGGGCGCGCAGACCGAGTCGTCGATACAACTCGTGGCCCGAAGTGATCAGTTCGACGGCCTCGTCGTATCGACCGTCGGTCGCAGCACAGAGTCCGAGGAGATGATCGACAGCCTGGAAGATCCAGGCGTCGGAGCCGACGAGTTCACCCCGGAACGGCACCAGGTACTCGGCGATCGCTGCGCAACGCTCGGCGTCTCCGAGTTGCGCGGCCGTCACGATCGCGCTCGCGGCCCCGAGGTACCGCAACATCCCCGGCAGGAGGGGGAACACGTCGTCCACCCAGGTTGCGAGGCTTGCGGCCGCGGTATCGCGGTCGCCGCGCTCGATCGCGAACAGCGCGCCGTAGGGACCGGTGACGCTCAGAGCCGTCGCGTCACTGCGGGCCAGGGCCGCTTCCGCCTCCGCCCACTCGCCCCGTTCCAGTCGGGAGAACAGGACGCGAGCGCTGTCGATGGCTTCGTTGGTGTCGCCGAGGCCCACGCCCAACGGGAACGCCTGGGCGCCGAGCGCGTCCGCATCGGCGTAGCGACCTTCGGCGTAGGCACGCGCCGCCCGGAAGTTCACTGGAGCCCAGCCCTCGAGCGCCGTCCCGCTCGCCATTTGATCCCCGGCGAGGTAGGCGGCGTCGGCACCGTCGAGGTCACCGGCGTTGAGGAGCACCCCGCCCAACTGGTACTGGGCGCCGGTATCGATGGATCGGAGCTGGAAGCGACGGCCCACCTCGGCGAACTCCTCGACCGCGACCAGCCGGTCCGCGACCGGCAGCCAACCCCGCACCGACCATGCCCGCGCCCCGAGCGCGTACCCGAGCGCCGTCGGGTCACCGGACGCGCGCGCCAGTGCGACGGCCGCGTCCGCAGCGCGCAGGCCGGCGTCCCCGGGAGCGAGCAGTTCCCCGAGCGCGATGGTCGCACTCGCCCGCGCCCGGGTGACCAGGTCGTCCTCGTCGAGGTGCTCGAGCGCCTCCCGCAGCAGATCGAGCGCCACCGGGTTCCCCGGTTCGGCCCACATCCCGAGATTGCCCTGGTAGGCGTCGCCGGCCGCGGCCAACAACACCGGGTCGTCGAGATCGCGCGCCAACTCGGCAACCTCGAGCGCTAGCCGTCGCGCCGTGTCCATGTCGCCGCGGGTCCCGATGGCGAGCGCGAGGTCGGCGAGCACCCAGGCGCGCAACGGAGAAGGTTCCTCGACCATCCCGTCGATCGCCTCGAGCGCACGCTCGTAGATCGCGACGGCGTCGTCAGTGGCGAGGCGGTCGCGGGCCTCGGCGCCTGCGGCGCGGGAATACTGCACCGCCTGTTCGGCGACGCCGGCGGTGGCGGCCTCGCAGTAGTGGTGGGCCAACTCGGCGTTCGATGATCCGGTGCGGCCGACGAGCGCGTCCGCGATCTGGCGGTGGAGCCGGATCCGGCGGTTGGTACTCAGTTCCTCGAGCAGCGTCGAGCGCACCAGGGCGTGGGCGAAGGTCAGCCGGCCGAACCGGCCCTCGACCTCGTCGACGAGCCGCGCGGCAAGGGCTTCGTCGAGCCGGTCGACGGCCTCGTCCTCCGAGCACCCGACCACCGCGGCGACGACGTCCGCGTCGAACTCGCGCCCGATCACCGACGCGACCCGCAGGATTGCGTTCGCCTCCTCGGAGAGCCGTGACAAGCGGCGTCCCACCACGTCACGTACACCTTCGGGCAGGCCGGCCTCGCCGGCTGGGACCGTGCCGACCCAGAGCCCGTCCTGCTGAACCAGCGTGCCGGTCTCGATGAGATGACGCAGGACCTCCCGCACGAAGAAGGGGTTGCCCTCGGTCTCCTCCACCAGGCGGCGGGCGAACAGGACACCGTTGTCGTCCAGATCATGTCCTCCGGCAGCCGCGAGCAGGGCGCGCATTCCTTCCTCGTCGAGTCCGTGGAGGTCGACGCGGACCACCCGTGGCGTCCGCCGCAGGTCGGCCAACGCGCCCGCCAGCGCGTGGCTGCGATCGATATCGGTGTCGCGGTAGGTGACCGCGACCAGCACCGGCGCACCGGCCGGAAGGTGCGCGACGACGTGGCGGAGGAGGTTGACGCTCGCGGCATCCGCCCAGTGGGCGTCGTCGAAGACGAACAGCACCGGTTGCAGCGCTGCGGACGCGGCGAGCAGATCGACCACCGCGTCGAAGAGCAGGAACCGCTCGGTCTCGACGTCGGTCTTCTGCGGCGGGGTCGCACTGGGAACGCGTGCCGTGATCTCCGGGACGACGCGGGCCAACTCACCGCCGCGCCGCGCCACGTGTTCGGCGAGCATCTGGTCGTCGGCTTCCGCGACCAGCGAGCGGAGCGCCTCGATCCAGGGAGCGAGCGCGCCGGCCACATGCTCGTCGCACCGACCGAGTACGACGAGCGCACCATCGCGATGAGCAGCGCGCGCGAGCTCGGCCGCCAGCCGGGTCTTGCCGACTCCAGGTTCCCCGCTCAACAGTGCCACCGAGGTGCCCTCGACCTGGGCCAGCTTCCAGATGTCGGTCAGTCGGAGCCGCTCCGCGTCACGACCGGAGAAGGGCAGCTCGTCCTCCAGCGCCCGCAGCGGGCTGGGCAGCTGGCTGCCCGCGCCGCCCACCGGCTCCCACGGCACGGAGAAGGTCAACACCGGTTCGGGGAGCCCCTTGAGGTCGAGTTCACCCACGATCCGGAAGGTCAGATCCGCGTTGCCCCGACCGAGCCCGCGCACCAGGTCGTCACACAGGATCTGGCCGCCGTCGGCGGCGGCACACAGGCGGCTGGAGGTGACCACCGGCGTGCCGTGACAGTCGCCGTCCTTCCAGGTGACATCGCCGGCACTGAGGCCGACCCGGATCTCCACCCGACGCGCCTCGGTGGCGCGCCGACCTTCCCGGTGGGTCGCGCGCTGCATGTCGACCGCCGCGAGCACGCCGTCGGCCGAACGGCTGAAGGTGGCCATGATCCCGTCGCCGAGACCCTTGATCACGCGGCCGTCGTGCGCCGTGACGATCTCGCCGAGCAGCCGCTCGAAGCGCAGGAACAACTCGTCCGCCGCGAGGTCACCCGCCGCCACCCGCAGCTCGGTACTCCCGACGATGTCGGTGAAGAGCACCGTCGCCGTCCCGCGACCGTCGTCGTTCATCTCCTGCCCCAACTGCGAATCTCAACCGTCACTGCCACAGCGCTGGATCCTACGCAGGGACACACGGGTCCCGACTCCCTCGGTGGATCAGGGCTCCTGATGCCATGTCGAACGTGTCAGCGTCATCCACGCGGTCGGACGGGGAGATTTCCGATCCCGCGCAGGATCATCCGCGCCTCGTAGCGCGGCTCGTCGTACGCGGGGGCGAGCCGACCGAAGCGGCGCACCAGCCGTCCGATCGCGATCTGGCCTTCGAGGCGGGCGAGCGCCGCACCCAGACAGTGGTGGGGACCACCGCCGAAGCTCGCGTGCTGGTTCGCGTTCTCGCGACGCACGTCGACGGTGTCGGCTGTCGGTCCCCACTGGCGCGGATCACGGTTGGCGGCACCGGTCGCGAGCGTGATGACCGAGCCCGCCGGCAGCTTCTCGTCGCGCACCGCGATCGGCGCGGTGGTGATCCGCCGGGCGAACTGCACGGGGCTGTCGTAGCGGAGCAGTTCCTCGACGGCGTTCGCGTCCAGCGACGGGTCGGCTCGCAGCAGGTCCATCTGGTCCGGGTGGGCGAGGAGCGCGGCGACCCCGTTGCCGATCAGGTTCACCGTCGTTTCGTGCCCGGCGACGTAGAGCAGCATCGTCGTGTCGAGCAGCTCGCGTTCGGTCATGCGCTCGCCGTCGTCCTCGACCTCGATCAGCGCGGACAGTAAACCGTCGTCGGGCCGTCCGCGCTTGTGGGCGATCACCTCGCGCACGAACGATTCCATCGCCAGCATGGCCTCCACCGACGCGGCACCCTCCTCGGGGGTGTTGATCGGGTCCAGCGTCTTGGTCATCGCGTGCGACCACCCCCGCAGCTGCGCGACGGAGTCCATGGGCATCCCGAGGAGCTCGGAGATGATCTGCACCGGGATCGGGAACGCGTACCGACTGATCAGGTCGAACTCGTCCTCCGCTGCCAGTTCGGCGAGCAGACCGTCGACGATCGTCGTCGCGCGCTCGCGCCACTGCGAGATGGCCTTCGGGGTGAACACCCGGGAGACGAACCCGCGCAGCCGGGTGTGGTCGGGTGCGTCGAGGCGCAACATGCTGCGCGAGAAGTGGCCACCGACCATCCGGGACCGCTCGTCGTCGACGACGGGATTGGACGCCGCCTTCTCGATGTCGTGGCTCAGGGTCCGGTCGCGCATGAGCGGCGCGACGTCCTCGTAGCGCGACACCATCCACGAGAAGCTGGCTGCGCTGAGGTAGATCGGGCGGTGCTCCCGCACGAGCGCGTAGCGCGAATAGGGGTCGTCGAAGTACCCCGGCTCGGTGACGTTGATCTCGTAGTCGGGGCTCGGCAGGTCCGGCACCGGTCGCACGATGCCCACCACCGGAGCTTCCACGTGGCGCGTGATCGTCGCCGAGTGATCGTGGTCGAGGCGACGGAGGCGCCGACTCAACTGCCGCAGCAACGCGCGCGCGAGCGTCGGCGCGGCGTCGAGCGCATGCTCGAAGTCGGCCCGGGCGATGGACCGGGTCGTCATCGCCGTCACCGCGGTCACGGTCGCCACCCGCGGCTCGCCGTCGAGCATGCCCATCTCGCCGACGGACTCGCCCGGCCCGATCGAGCCGACGTAGCGGCCCTCCGTGGTCACATCCGCCTCGCCGTCGATCACCAACCAGAATCGGTCGGACGGGTCCCCCTCCCGGCAGAGGATCGTGCCCTCGATGATCGCTTCGGACGGGCCGAGGAGCGATTCGAGCCGTTCCAGTTCGCCAGTCGGACAGGCGGCGAGCAGATCGATCTGCTGTAACGACGGCATGGCAGTGTCGAGCATCGGTTCCCCCCGGATTCGTGCGCCCCTGCTGGTGCAGCGAGCTTCACAGGTCCGCGCGCCCGCGACCAGTTGCCGTCGGTCACATCGCGAGCATCGTCGCGAGTGTCACGGCTCCCAACGGTGCAGGACCCACTCGCCAGGTACGCCCTTGAGTTCGGCGACCCGCGCATCACGGAAGCGGAAGCCCGAACCCAGGGTCGCGAGTCGCAGGGACTCCGAGACCAGCACCTCGCCCGCCCCGGCCTGGGCCATGATCCGGGCGGCGACGTTGACCACGATGCCCGACACGTCGTCACCGCGGATGTCGACGTCGCCCACATGCGCTCCGGCCCGTAGCTCGAGTCCCTGAGATCTGAGTTCGTCGATGATCGCACGGGCGGTGTCGAGAGCGATCGTGGCCGATGGAAGGAGCGCGAGGACGCCGTCCCCGGTGTACTTCACGACGCGACCGCCATGGCGGCTCACATGATGCTCGACCACGCGATCGTGGACGTCCAGCAGATCGCGCCAGCGCCGATCGCCCTCGCGCGACGCCCGCTGGGTCGAGTCGACCAGGTCGGTGAACAGCACGACGGCGATCGAGCGTTCCGGGGCGAGGTCGGGCGCGGTGCCGGTCACGAAGCTCACGGTCTCCACGACCAACGCGTCGACGTCTCCGGCAACCGGATAGATGTCGGGCCCGGCAACCTCGACCAGCTTCGCACCGGGGATCGCGTCGGCGACGGACTGCACTTCGTCGTGGGTCACGAGGCAATCACGGTTGTGGAGCACCAGCGAGGGCACGGACAAGTTCTCGGGGGTCAAGGATCCCTCGTGTCCGAGCATCAGCTCCCACACCCGCTCGGCGGCCGTCGGGCTCGCCCCACTCCGACCGGCCCGCGTGAGCCAGGCAACGAACGCAGGATCGTCCCGTCGACTGGGAAACGCGAGCTCCTCGACGGTACGGCTCGGCAGCGTCGAGCCGCCGGTCCGGATCATCCGCTGCCGCCACACCTCCGTCGTCGCGACCGGGTTCACGAGCACGAGGCCGCCGATCCGGTCGGGGCGGAGTGACGCAGCTCGACGAGCCGTCCCGTAGGGCTCCCACGACACCACGACCGGCCGATCCAGACCGGCGGCATCGATCACCGCGAACAAGTCCTCCGCCCATTGGTCCCGAGTGCTCCGGGACCAATCCGTGAGGGGATCCGAGAGGCCGACGCCACGCCGATCGAAGACGACGACTCGACCCAATGAACCGAGGCCGTCAAGAAACCGTGTCGCGATGCGGTCCTCCAGGAGCATCTCCACTGGGAACAGCACACCGGTGACCACGACGACGTCGACCGCACCCTCCGCGCCGAACGTCCAGTAGGCCACATGCGTGTCACCGGCTCGCGCGTACGAGATCTCATCCATGGGCGCCTTCGAGGGCCGGTGCGATCCACCTCGTCGGCACAGACCGACGATTCGCAGACCAACCTACCCTGGGTCGGCCACGACCCGGACCGGCTCCGCCCGGTGGAACACCAGCCCGTCGGGGCTGGCGTCCACCTGGATGACGTCGCCGTCGGTGTAGTTGCCCTGGAGCAACTCCAACGCGATCGGGTCGGCGATCTCCTTCTGCAGCACCCGCTTGAGTGGCCGCGCTCCGAAGTCGGGGTCGTAGCCGACCCGGGCGACGTACTCGCGCGCCGCGTCGGTGAGCTCGAGCCCGAGCCCGCGCGCATCGAGTCGCGCCCGCAGGAACTGCACCTGCAGATCCACGATCTGCGCGATGTGCCGCTCGTCGAGCCGGTGGAACACGACGACGTCGTCGATGCGGTTGACGAACTCGGGCTTGAAGTGCGCGTGCACCGCCCGCATCACCGCCTCCTCGTCGCCGCCGGCGCCGAGGTTGCTCGTCATGATGAGCACCGTGTTGGTGAAGTCGACGGTGCGACCCTGGCCGTCGGTCAACCGACCGTCGTCCATCAGCGCGAGCAGCACGTTGAACACGTCAGGGTGCGCCTTCTCGA
>CAZJBJ010000034.1:0-29104 GCA_964544295.1 uncultured Bifidobacteriaceae bacterium | reverse complement strand
CTCGGCCTCGACGGCTACCTGGGCGCGGCGCGGATCGTGGCGGGCATCCTGGTGGCCGAGCGCGGCACCCACCCCGCCGCGCGGGAGCACGCGGCCCCGGTCGCTCCGGCCCAGCGCTCGGCGGCGTGAGACTCCGCGCCTGAACCGATCGTGACGTGACTCCCGTCACGTGGGCTTGACCCTCGGGACCTCGGAGCGAAGAATGCGCGAGATCCCTGATTTTCGGGCCCAACAACGACGTTCGGAGCCACTGCTCATGGCCGACCCCTACAAGCCACGCGCCGCGTTCGCGCCCTGGGACCGGCGGGAACTCCCCGGGATCTTCTCGGTCGAGGAATCGGCCCGCCGGGTCGGCAACTACAAGTGGCTCGAGATGCGCCTGTTCGAGTCGCTCGGCGGGTGGGTCGCCACGGTGCCCGAGCTCGACGTGAAGCTCGTCCTCGGCCGCCACTGCTATCACCACGCCTGGCACGCCGAGCTGATGGACAAGCGCCTGCCGGAGCTGCGGGAGATGGACACGGACCGGCTGTGCGAGGCCCCCAACCCGCAGATGGAGGCGTTCGTCGAGGCGCTGCGGGACCCCGAGGCCCCCGAGCACACGATCGAGAAGCTCGTCGGCGTGTTCCGGGTGCTGCTCCCCCGCAAGATCGCGGCCTACACGTACCACCTCAACGGCACGAGTCGGATCACCGACTCGCCCACCCAACGCTCGCTGGGGTTCATGCTCCAGGACGAGTTCGAGGACTGGCGCGAGGGCGAGATGCTGCTCCAGTCCCTGATCGAAACGCCCGAAGAAGTAGAGCGGGCATCCCGGCGGCAGGCGGAGCTCGAGCAGCTCATCCTGGCGGCCGGTGGTATTGCGGGGCCAGGTAGCCTGGGTCCCGTCGTTGCAACCGAAGGAGCCTCGCAATGAGGAAGCAACTGCCCCCCGACATGCTGGCGCGTGACTCGCGCTTCGTGCGGACCTCGATCATGGATCAGGTCACCGACCCGCGGAACCAGAAGATCGGCGAACGCGACCTCGGATCGGCTCGGCTCCAGCCCGAGCGCCCCGCGGCAGCCGACCGGGCTCGGAACCTCATGCACGGGATCTTCACTGGTGAGATCCAGGCCCTCGAAGGCGCCGGTCGGACGACCTTCGACTTCGACGAGGACGAGGCGCCCTTCGCGCTCAAGCTCGACATGGCCCGCCAGTGCTGGGACGAGTCCCGCCACGTCGAGATCTCGGTGAAGCTCGGCGACTGGATGGGCACCGAGATCGGTGAGTACTCCGAGGCGGTCTTCCTCTACGAAGCCGCCTGCGCCCCCGACCCGATCCTGCGGCTGTGTGGCGTGAACCGCGCCCTCGAAGGCCTGGCGATCGACGTCTTCAACACGATGAAGGAGTTCGGCGACAGTTCGGGCGACCCGGTGCTCGAGTTCTGTGAGGACTGGATGCTCGCCGACGAGGTCACCCACGTGAAGATGGGCTCGGACTGGCTGCGGCGCATGACCAAGGACGACCCGGAGCGGCTCGAGAAGGCGCTCGACTTCCAGCGCACGGTGGACAAGCTCTTCAGCCTCGGCGGGTTCCGCGGTGAGACCGAGGAGAACCCGATCCAGCTGGCTCGCAACTTCCGGTCGATGGCCGGCTTCTCGACCGACGAGATCGACGAGATCGCCGAGCTCGCCGCCCAGGCGAAGCGTGACGCGGAAGCGTTGGTCGCGCAGTCTTCCTGATCGGTCCGGAACGGTTTCGGCCCGGCGGGCCAAGAGGGGATTCCAGTGAGCGTCACGTTGATTCCGGCCGAGTTCACGCTGGTGAAGTTCGATGCCGACGAAGTGCGCGCACTCATCGACCGGACGATGGCCGAGGTCTCCTTCCCGGATGACGTGGACGTCACCATCGAGGTCGACGAGGTGCTGCCCCACCCACTGACGGCATCGGCCGCCGATGTCGTCGACGGCGCCGCGAAGTTGTGGTTCACCGGCGGATGCTTCGAGAGCCCGCAGCGCCAGACCGGCCTGTCGGTCGACAACACCCGCGTCGAACTCGGTGCCGGCCTGTTACGCGCGAAGGACCGGCTCGTCGGCGGCTTCGCCAACGCGCCCGCCGACGACGAACTCGACGAACGGCAACGGACCATCTGGGATGCGTACGCCGAGGCTCGCCTCGCGGCCCTCGGGTATCCCGTGCGGGTGCAGCGCCGTCGGTACACGTTCCGGTTGTTCGGTGGGTTCAACGATCTGGCCGACGCCGAGTTCGAGCGGCTCTGGTCCGGCGCGACGCTCACGTGGGACGAGCTCGTCACGATGTCCGACGCGTTGGCCGCGGCTGACACTCGCCCGGAACGCAAGAAGTCGCTCCGCAAGGAGTCGCTGCGCCGGGTCGCGACGAGCTGAGCCTCAGCTCGCGAATCGGGCCGAGGGTGTGCCCGGTGGATTGATCTGCCCGCGCACGCCGTCCGGGTTGGCCACGCACACCTCACACTCGAGGCCGTCCGGGTCCCGGAAGAAGACGCTGAGCACCGGTCCGAAGTCGGTCACGAAGTCGTCGGCCGCGCCCCGGGCGATGAGTCGGTTCCTGATTTCGACGAACGCTTCCATCGACGTCGCCTGCAGCGCAAGATGGTCGAGCGGGCCGCGACCGAACATCGGGGTCTGGTGCGACGACTCCGGGTTGTCGGGCATCTCGAACACGTTGAACTCCGAGTGCGGACCGACGTCGACGATGCACATGCGGACCGGCGGCGCGTCGGGCGGGCCGTCGACGAAATCCGCCTGGACCTCGGCGCCGAAGACCTCTCGATAGAACTCGACGAACCGGTCGAGGTCGCGGGTGATCACCGCGACGTGGTTGAAACCGTCGGTCAACATGGGTGCCTCGATCAGGTCGGTTCAGGTCGGTTCAGGTCAGGTCAGGTCAGGTCATGGGCAGAGATCACGTCGTAGAGCTCGAGATCGGGGGGAGCGGCCAGCAGCGGTGACGCCTGGGTCGCCATGGTGACCATGGCCTCGCTGTCCAGATGGGCACGCTGCGCGTCGGCGTCGTCCCACTTCTCCACGACGAGAAATCGGCCGGGCGTCGACGTGGAAGTGACGAGATCGATGTTGCGACAGCCGGTCACCGAGCGGCTCACCACCACGTAGCGCGCGAGCACTGCGGCCAGTTCGGCCTCGTTTCCGCTGCGAGCTTGGAACAGGCCAGCGACTACGCTGATCTCCACATCTGACACAGAGCCTCCTCGGCCGACGTTGTCCACAGCCCTTTGTGGAAAAAGCGCCTTGACGGACTCTGTATCGTACAGAGACCACTTCGGCCGGGCCGGGAACGAATTTTCCACTCCCGACGTTGTCACTTATCCACAAGTTCGAGTTTCGGAGACCGATTTTCTTGGCAAAAGAGCGCGTGGAACGGGATGAAGAAGACCTGGTTCGGCTGTATCTGACCGATATCGGGCAGTACCCGCTCCTGACCAAGGACGACGAAGTACGCCTCGCCCAGCAGATCGAGCAGGGCAAGGAGGCCGTCGCTGAACTCGAAGCCGGTGGCAAGGGTGTCACCGCGACCAAGAAGCGCGAGCTGCGCAAGGCCGTGCGCGTCGGTGACGACGCCGAGCGCACCTTCGTGCAGTCGAACTTGCGGCTCGTCGTGTCGATCGCCAAGAAGTACCAGGCCTCCGGTCTGCCGCTGCTGGACCTGATCCAGGAAGGCAACCTCGGCCTCATGCACGCGGTCGAGAAGTTCGACTGGCGCAAGGGCTTCAAGTTCTCGACCTACGCCACGTGGTGGATCCGTCAGGCCATCACCCGCGGTATCGCCAACACCGGCCGGACGATCCGGCTTCCCGTGCACGCCGGCGACACGCTCGCCCGGCTGCAGAAGGCCCGCTCGCGTCTGGAGCTCAAGCTCGGTCGCCCCGCCACCTTGGCAGAGCTCTCGGCCGAGGTCGAGATGCCCGAGGACAAGGTCACCGAGGCCCTGCGCTTCGCGGCCGAGCCCTTGTCGCTCTCCGAGCCGCTCCGGGAGGACGGCGACGCCGAACTCGGCGACATCGTCGAGGACCGCTCGGCGGAATCGCCGTTCGAGGTCGCCGCAACCGCGTTGTTGCCGGCCGAGATCGAGAAGCTGTTGTCGCCGCTCGACGAGCGGGAGCGCCAGATCCTGGCGCTGCGCTTCGGACTCGACCGCGGCGAGCCGCGGACCCTCGAAGAGGTGGGCGAGTACTTCAACCTGACTCGAGAGCGGATCCGTCAGATCGAGGCCCGGGCGATGAGCAAGCTGCGGCACCCGTCGGCCGACACCGGCGCCCGCGACCTCCTCGCCGTCTGACCCACCCCCACGTTCTCGTACACAACGTGCACGCCCTGGCGTGCTCCGCGCGCGTCGGAATTTCAGCGTGTGCGCCGATTGTTGCGCGCCGGTTGTCGGTTCCCGACACGGGTGTCAGACTTGCCCCGTCGCGGTAGTCGGGGGGCGTCGATGAAGCATCGTTTGGGCAGGACCGCCGCACGGATCATCGGTGTGGTGCTGTTGGCGATCGCCGGGTCTGGCGTCGCGGTGTCGGAGGCCGGTGCGGCCGGGCCGACGGTCACCGTGGATCCCGCGACCGAGCTCGCTGACCGTGCGACGGTACGGATCGACTGGAGTGGGTTCGTCGGTGGCGGGACGTTCCTGGCGGTCTCCCAGTGCGACGTGGCGGGTCCTCCCGCCCTCAGCTGCCGAGTGCTCGCCTCGTTGACGCCGGCTCCTTCGGGGACGACCACTGTCGAAGTGTCGGCGACCTTCCGCGGTCTCGACGGTACCGATCACGACTGTCGCGTCAGTAGCGCCTGCATGGTGGCCGTCACGGAATTCGTCCCGGATTTCGTCTCGGCGACCGCTCCGATCACGTTCGCCGGAGTGCCGGCCATCGGTTCGCTCAGCGTCGATCCGACGCTGGACCTGGACGACGGCCAGTCGGTCGGTGTCACCCTCACCGGGTGGTCGGGGTCGGACGCCATCGAGATCACACAGTGTCCCGCGTCGGGGCAGTGTGTGGCGCTCGCTGCGATCGACGCTCCGAGCGACGACGAGACGGTCGATGTCGTCGTCTCGCAGATCCTGCCGAACCCCTTCGGACCGCCGTTCGACTGCAAGTTCGAGACGACCTGCACCGTGCGGGCCCGCTCCCTCGTTGGTGGTGTCGTCCAGGGCGACCGGTTCGTGGCGTTGCGGTTCGGTGCCTTCGGCCCGTTCGACGTGGCGGTGGCGCCCCCCGCGCCCTACGAGGACGGGCAGACGCTGACGCTCACCGGAGAGGGGCTCGTCCGTGGTCTCGAATATTCGGCCCGTCAGTGCCTCCTCTTCGTCGACACGTGCGGCGATCCGGTGCCGATCGTTCGCGGTCCCGACGGCCGATTCTCGATCCCCTTCACGGTGCGGGAGACGATCGCGGGAGTTTCGTGTCGACTTCGAGGGTTGGGTTGTCGGATCGTCGCCGAAGGGGTGGACGGCGTCCACGTCCAGCGACGCACCATCAGCCTCCGGTTCACCGACATCCCGTTCGACGTGGTGCCGAGCACCGGTCTGGCGCGGTATCAGCCGGTGCGGGTGCGATCGACGCAGATCGGAGACAGCTATCGCATCGAACAATGCGGTCCGGCGAATGTGTGCACGTTGAAGGCACGTGGTTCCGCCTCCACCGGGTTCATCGATCGTACGGTCAACGTCACGCGGAACGTCGGACCCGGATTCTCGACGGACTGCCTGCGGGTGCAGTGCGAAATCCGACTCGTGATCGACGGCGTCCGTCGCGAGTCAGTGCCGATCGAGTTCGCCGATCCACCGGCGCGGGTCTCGGTGCGGGACTCGGTCGCCTACGAGAGCGACGGTGTGGCCTTCGTCGAGGTCGCGTTGACGCGGCCGACGAGCGTCCCGGTCAGCGTGACGGTCCAGACGTCCGACGGTTCGGCGGTCGCTCCCGATGACTACGCCGCGACCACCACCACCGTCGTGATCCCCGTCGGCCAGCGGAATGGCTATGCCGTGATCCCCGTCGTGGGTGACGGGGTCGCGGAGGGGTCCGAAGCGTTCACCGTGCGCATCCGGAGCGTGTCCGGCGCCTGGATCGATCGGGCCCGCGCCCAGGTCACGCTCACCGACGCCCGGCCGACCGCCTGACCCACCCCACCGGCGTTCTCGTACACAACGTGCACGCCCTGGCGTGCTCCGCGCGCGGCGGTATCACTCCGGGACGGCGATTCATCTCATCGGGTGTGAATCCAGTCGATGAAGTTGTACGGGTATCCCGGGTCGATGGCGCTCGCGTCCTCGAGCGTGGCGAGCGACTCGTCATCGAGGCGCCAGCCGATCGCCCTCAAGTTGTCCTCGATCTGGGCGACGGTGCGCGCGCCGAGAATCGGTGCGGTGACACCGGGGCGGTGGAGTACCCAGTTGAGCGCCACCTGCGCCATCGTCTTCCCGAGCTTCGCCGCCAGGTCCGACACGGCCTGGGCGACCGCGAAGTTGCGTTCGTCCTCGATGCGCAGACGCATCAGCACGGCGGACGGCGTGGTGTCCGCGGCGCGGGTGTCCGACGCGGGCGCTTCACCCGGGCGGTATTTCCCGGAGAGCAGGCCGCCACCGAGTGGGCTCCACGGGAGGACCGCGAGCCCGGCGTACTCGGCGAGGGGGAACAGCTCGCGCTCGATGTCGCGGGTCACGAGTGAGTACTGGGGTTGGATCGACACGTAGGGCTCCCAGCCGTGTTCGCGTGCGAGTCCGAGCGCCGTGGCGAGTTGCCAACCGGTGTAGTTGCTCGCACCGATGTAGCGGACCTTGCCCTCCCGCACGAGGTCGTTCAGCGTCGACAGCGTCTCCTCGAGCGGGGTGGCCCGGTCCCAGCAGTGGATCTGGTAGAGATCGATCCAGTCGGTCTGGAGCCGGCGCAGGGACGCCTCCACCTGTTCCCGGATCACCCGGCGGGACGCGCCCTGCTCGTTGGGTCCGGCGCCCATCGGCATCCGGCATTTGGTGGCCAGCACGATGTCGTCGCGTCGGCCGGCGAGGGCGCGACCCAGAATCTCCTCGGAGGCCCCACGGTCGTACACGTTCGCGGTGTCGATGAAGTTGCCACCCGCGTCGAGGTAGCGGGCGAGGATCTCGCGACTCTCGTCCTCGGGGGTCTCCCGGCCGAACGTCATCGCCCCGAGGCAGGCCTCGGTGACGCGCATCCCGGTGGTGCCGAACTGACGGGTTTCCATGGCTCGGGTCTCCTTCTCCCGTGTCGAACTTGCGTCGACAACCCGGCCGATCGACGGGGTTTCCGACGCACGTTCGGGCTGAACGGTCAGCCCGCGAACTGGATGAACTCGTAGGGGTAGCCCAACCGGAACGCACTCGCCCACGACAGGGCCTTGCCGATCTCGTCGTCGAGCCGCCAGCCGGTCGCGCCGAGGTTGTCCTCGAGTTGGGTCAGATTGCGCGCCCCGATGATGGGGGCGGTCACACCACGCCGGTGCAGCACCCAGTTCAGGGCGATCTGCGCGGCGGTCTTGCCGGTCGTGGTCGCCGCGTCCTTCACCGCGTCGACGATGTTCCAGGCGCGGTCGTCGAGGCGGTACGTGAACGTGATCGGGTTCTCGGTGTCAGCGCCCCGCGTGCCCGCCGGGAACTCGGCGTCCCGCGAGTACTTGCCGGTCAGGATCCCGCCACCGAGTGGGCTCCACGGAATGACCGCCAGCCCTTCGCTCTCGCACAACGGCAGGAGTTCCCGCTCGACGTCGCGCGTGATCAGCGAGTACTCGGGCTGGAGGCAGACGAACGGTTCCCAGTTGTGCAGGGCGCTCACTCCGAGGGCCTTCGCGAGGTGCCAGCCGGCGAAGTTCGACGCGCCGATGTAGCGGACCTTCCCCTCGCGCACGAGATCGTCGAGCGTGGAGAGGGTCTCCTCGATGGGGGTGTGCTTGTCCCACATGTGCACCTGGTAGAGGTCGATCCAGTCGGTGCCGAGCCGGCGGAGGGACGCCTCGCACGCCGCCCGGAGGTTCCGGCGGGACGAGCCCACCGCGTTGGTGTCGCCGCCCATCGCGAACCGAGCCTTGGTCGCGAGCACGACCTGGTCGCGCTTGCCGGCGATGGCCCGACCGGTGATCTCCTCCGAGACGCCCTGGGAGTAGACGTTGGCCGTGTCGATGAAATTGCCGCCGGCGTCGACGAACCGGTCCACGATGGCTCGGCTCGTGGGTTCGTCGGCCTCGTTGCCGAAGGTCATCGTGCCGAGGCACAGTTCCGAGACTCGCGTGCCGGTGCGGCCGAGTTGGCGGTAGTCCATCGCTGACGTGCTCCTGGTCGGGGTTCGTGAGTGGCGGAGGTGGCAGGAATCGAACCCACCGGACGAGGGTTACTCGTCCCACTCGTTTTGAAGACGAGGGGGGCCACCAGACCCCGTTCACCTCCGCTCGCATCCTGACAGGGCTAGTGTCCTGACGTCACCCTCAGGCGGAAAGGGATCCCCATGAAGAAGTTGCTCCTGCTCATTGTCGTGCTGGCGCTCGGTGCCGCGGTTGCGTACAAGGTGCGTGGCGACGCCTGAGTCAGTCCGGCAGGGAACATCTGAACGAACGAGCGGACCTTTCGGGGTCCGCTCGTTCTCGTTTCACGGACCGGTCAACGCCGCCTGATAGCGATCGCAGAACAGCGCCGGTGAACCACCGGTCGCCCAGAACAGGACTGTGTCGTGTCGTCCGATCCGGCCGTCGCGCACCGCACTGAACATCGCAGCCGCGGCCTTGCCCGAGTAGACGGGGTCGAGGACGAGCCCTTCGGTCCGGGCCACGGTGCGGATCGCGTCGAGACACGCGGGCGACAGATCGCCGTAGCCGCCACCGACGTGATCGTGGTCCACGACCACCCGCGTCGACGGTGCGCCGCGACCCATCCGGTCGGCGGCGTCACGCGCGAGTTCGGGGACCCGGTCGTCGAGATCCGGCCGGGTGCCGACGTCGACCCCGACGACCGTGGTGGGTGCAGCCTGGCCCAACCCGGCGAGGAGTCCGGCGTGGGTGCCGCCCGAACCGTCGGCGACGAACATCCACTCGGGGTCACGTGCGACCTGGCCGCGCAGTTCGTCGACGGCTTCGGCGTAGGCGACGACGCCGAGGGTCGACGCGCCGCCTACCGGGATCGCGTACGGACGCCGACCGGAGGCGCGCAGCGAATCGGCGAGTGCAGTGATCGCCGTCTCGATCTCGTAGTAGTCGCCGGCGCCGTCGAAGTGGAGATGCGCACCCAGCAGGTGGTCGAGCAGCAGATTTCCGTCCCGCACGCGCGGTGCCCGACCGGCCAACGCGAGGTGGCACTCGATGCCGAGCCTGTTCGCGGCGGCCGCCGTCATCCGGGCGTGGTTACTCTGGGGGCCACCGCCGGTGACCAGACAGTCCGCGCCGACGTCCACGGCATCGTGCGCGAGCAACGCGAGCTTGCGGGCCTTGTTGCCGCCCAGTGCGAGGCCCGTCAGGTCGTCCCGCTTCACCAACAGGGTGGCGTCGGTCCCGAGGAATCGAGCCAACCGGTCCATCCGCTGGACGGGTGTGGGCAGGACCGCGATGTCGGCGAGGCCGCTCACCGAGCGAGTCGAGCCGAGTGACGTCGCCACCACGCGTAGGTCGCGAGACCGGCGCCGGTCACCGCGACGACGGTACCGACCGCGATCGCCGGACCCTTGGGCGGGACGGGCATCCGGTCCCGCATGCTCACCGGCCGGGCGAAGCGGCGAATCTCCCAGCCCCGCTCGGCTGCCGCGAGCGCGAGGTCCTTGTCCGGATTGACGGCGACGGGATGGCCGACCGTCTCGAGCAGCGGCACGTCGGTGATCGAATCGGAGTAGGCGAAGGACTCGGCGAGGTCGATGTCGTTCGCGGCGGCGTAGGTGTGGAGCGCCTCGGCCTTGTGCGGACCGTACGCGTAGAACTCGAGTTCGCCCGTGTACGCGCCCTCGTCGTCAATCTTGGCGCGGGTGGCGATCACGTCGTCGACGCCGAGGAAGGCGCCGATCGGCTGTACGACTTCCTCCGGCGACGATGACACGATGACGACCTTGCGCCCCGCGGCGTGGTGTTCGTCGAAGAGTTCGAGGGCTTCGGCGTACACGATCGGCGAGATCATTTCGTCCATCGTCTCGGCGACGATCGACGCCACGTGGTCCTGCTTCCAGCCCCGGGTGAGGGCGAGCATCGACTCGCGGACCTCTTCCATCTTCGACTCGTCGGCCCCGACGAGCATGTACACGATCTGTGCATACATGCTCTTGACGATCACCCGTTTCGAGAGCAATCCCTCGCGATAGAGCGGCTTGCCGAAGGCCAACACCGAACTCTTGGCCACGATGGTCTTGTCGAGGTCGAAGAACGCGGCACCGGCCATGACGCCGAGACTACGGCGTGCCCGCGACCACGGGACGGAAGTACGAAACTTCCTCCTTGACACGTTTGGGCAGTTCTGGGAAAGTACCCACCTTCCCCTCCCCGCTTCCCCGGGTTCGTTCTTCCTGCGCGCCGTTTCGGCGCCGACCCGATGGGAGGGGAGTTGGCGCTCCTCACGTTCTGGTCACCGAAAGGTGGCTCCGGTACCTCGGTGATCGCGGCGGCATGTGCCGTGCACGCGAGCCGCATCCTGCATTCCGCTCGACTCGTGGATCTGCGCGGCGACCAGCCGGCGATCCTCGGACTCGGCAACGACCCCGAGACCGGCGTCGCCGACTGGCTGGCCGCCGGGCCGACCGCTCCCACCGACGCACTCGACCGGCTCGGCGTGGAGATCATTCCCGGCCTGTCCCTGCTCCCGTGCGGCTCGACGCCGAGCGTCCTCGCCCCGGCGACCTCGGCGGAGGCGGGCGCCGGTCTTGCCGTGGCGCTGCGGGACGGTCCGTTGACGATCGTCGACGCCGGTGTCCCCGATGACGCGGTCGCCAGGGCGGTCCTCGAAGTGAGCGACGCGACGATGCTCGTCACCCGCGAGTGCTATGTCTCGCTGCGACGAGCCGTGCGTCATCCGGGAACGGCGCGGTCCTTCGGGCTCGTCGTGCTCCAAGAGCCCGGCCGGTCGCTGGGGCCGTCCGATCTGAGCCAGGTGCTCGGTCGTCCGGTCGTGGCCCGCATCCCCACCCGCGATTCGGTGGCGCGGGCCGTCGACGCGGGAACGTTCCCGACCCGGCTACCCGATCCGATGGCGCGCGCCGCCGCCCAGATCCTGCGGGAGCTGGGCTACGCGACGAGTCGCAAGGGGGCGGCCGCATGACCGCGGTCATCGAGTCGGATGTCGCGATCCGCGCCGCGGTCCATCGCCGCCTGGTCGAGTCCGACGGCGCGGCCGCGCTGCTGCACGTCCCGACCCCCGAGGTCCGCATCCGGATCGCGCAACTCGTCGCGTCCGAGCATCCGTTGCTCGCCCTCGACCGTCGGGAGCGGCTCGTCGGAGAGGTGCTCAACGACGTGGTCGGACTCGGACCGCTGCAACCGCTGCTCGAGGACGTCACCCTCGACGAGATCATGATCAACGGCGGCGGCCGGTGCTACGTCGAACGGCGTGGGGTGCTCGAGACCGTCGACCTTCCGATCGGTGACGACGAACTCCTCCGCATCGTGGATCGCATCCTGGCGCCGTTGTCGTTGCGGCTCGACCGATCGTCGCCGCTCGTCGAAGCCCGCCTGGCCGATGGATCCCGTCTGCATGCCGTGATCCCGCCGCTGGCGATCGACGGACCGTGCGTCACGATCCGACGGTTCGGGGCCCGGCGGGTGGAGGTCCAAGACTTCGACGTTCCTCCTTCGGGTGTGGCGCTGCTGGCGGAGCTGATCGCCGACGGTGCCAACGTCGTGATCGCCGGCGGCACCGGGTCGGGGAAGACGACGCTCCTGAACGCGCTGGCGGGTGCGATCGACCCGGGGGAACGCATCGTGACCATCGAGGAGACCGCTGAGCTCCGGCTGGGACAGCCCCACGTCGTCCGATTGGAAGCCCGCCCGGCCAACGCTGAGGGGGCCGGTGCGGTCGGCGTCCGCGAGCTGATCCGCGCGTCGCTGCGCATGCGGCCCGATCGGCTCGTCGTCGGCGAAGTGCGCGGCGCGGAGGCACTGGACCTCGTGCAGGCCCTCAACACGGGCCACGACGGATCGCTGTCGACGGTACATGCGAACAGCCCGCTCGACGCCCTGCGGCGCCTGTCCACCCTCGCGCTCTTCGGCGGTACCGGCCTGCCGCATGCCGCGATCTGCGAGCAGCTGCGCGCGTCCGTCGATGTGATCGTGCAGGTCGCACGGGGGAGGAGTGGGACGCGACAGATCTCCGCCGTCGTCGAGGTCGGCGAACACGCCGACGCCTTCGTCGTGAGTCCGTTGTTGGCGCGCGGCGACGACGGCCACCTCGTGGCGTGCAACCGACGGGAGCGGGCACCGCGTCGATGGGTGCGAGCGTGAACCTGATGACGGTGGCATTGGTGCTGGTGGGGGTCGGGCTGGCCGGATGGCTGGCGCGGGCGGCGGTCGCGGCCTCGGCCCGCAGCCGCGCCCGCGAGTTCCGCTCCCGGTCGGTGGTGCTGCCGTCAGGTCTGCGAGCTCCGTTGGAGCGGGCTCTGTTCGAGGCCGACATCGACCTCGATCCGGAAGCGGCGGTCCGATGGTGGATGCTCGGTGTTGCGAGTGTCGCGTGGTGCTCGGCCGTCGTGGCCCCGGCATTGTTGGTGCCGGCGGTGGCGGCGGCGCTGGCGGCCGCGCCGCTCGGGTTGCGATTGCGGGCCGGGACCGCCCGCCGCGCCGCTCGGGCCGCGCTCCCGGGTGTTCTGGACCTCGTCGTCGCCCAGCTCCGCGCCGGCGGGACCGTCCCGGACTCGCTCCGGGCCGTCGCGGCCCGGCCGGGGCCACTGCGCAGCGACTTCGCCCGCCTGTCCGCTCGCTGTGAGCTCGGTGCGGGAATCGATGCGGCCCTGGCGCAGTGGGCGCGTGACCGGCCGATCGCCGGCGTGCAGTCGGCAGCCGGCGCCCTGGCGATGGTGACCACCATTGGCGGGTCGGCCGCCACCGCGCTCGAAGGCTTGTCGCGGTCGTTGCGAAACGACGACGCCGCGTCCGACGAGGCCCGGGCCCTGTCGGCACAAGCTCGGATATCGGCGGTGGTCGTGGGTGCGGCGCCGCTCGCGTATCTCGTGTTCGCGGCGGCGACGGACCCCGAGTCCACCGACGTGCTGATCTCGTCCACCGCCGGGCGCATCTGTCTCGTAGTCGGGCTCGGCCTCGAGGCGCTCGCGGCACTGTGGATGCGAGCCCTGCTGGGACGGCCGTCGTGAGTGGCGCGCTGGTCCTCGGATGTGGGCTCGGCTGCGGCCTGGTTGCCGCGTCGCCGTTCCTGGCCGCGTCCCGCCGCGCCGGCGTCGTGACGCGATGTGTGCCGAAGGCGTCACCACCCCCTCGCCGGGCGCGCCGGTGGCGGATCGGAGGTCCGGTGGGCCGGGTCGTCGCAGGGATTCGCGCGCAGCGGCGAACCCGTCGGGAGGCGGCGGCACTGTTGGGCGAGCTGCCGACCGTGATCGATCTGCTGGTCGTGGCGGTCGGGGCCGGAGCGACCCCACGCGAAGCGGTGGCGCTGGCCGCGCGGTGGGGGCCGGCGGGTATTGGCGCTCGGCTCGGCGCCGTCAGCGTGGCGACCGAACTCGGCGGCTCGTTCGCCGACGCATTGCACGACCTGGCGATGACGACTCCGCTCCTCGCGCCGGTGACCGATGTGCTGATCGCGAGTGCGCAGTTGGGTTCACCGGCCGCGGCGTCGCTCGTGCGAGTAGGCGAAGCCACTCGTCAGACGCTGCGTCGTGCCGCGGAGGCGCACGCCCGAACCGTTCCGATCAAGCTCCTCTTCCCGCTGGTGTTCCTGGTGCTGCCGGCCTTCGGGCTCCTGACCGTGGTACCCGCCGTGCTCGGGGCGTTGTCGCGGCTGTGACTGCGCCCAGGTTCCACTTCCCCCGCAACTGCGCTTCCCCCGTCTGGATCATTCGTTGTTCAAGGAGGAACCACCAATGTTGCGTCGATGCTTTTCTGCGCTGTGCTCGATGGCGAGCCGCGTTCGGGATACCGCCACGGAAGTGGGCCAGACCACGGCCGAATACGCCCTGGTCATTCTCGGCGCCGCCGCGATCGGCACGCTGGTGATCACGTGGGCCACCAAGAGCCACACCATCGGCAAGCTGTTCGACATGGTCATCGGCAAGATCCTGCCGGGCTGATGGGTCGAGTCTCTCGACGAGTTCGGTCGTCCGCCTGCCCCCGGGAACGGGGGCAGGCGACGGTCGAGTTCGCACTCATCCTGCCGTTGGCGGTGTTCCTGCTCCTCGCGGTCCTGCAAACCGCGCTCGTCGTCCGTGACTACGTCGGCGTCGTCCATGCATCCCGCGAGGCGGCGCGCGCCGCCAGCGTCGATCCCGACCCGGCTGCGCCGCTCGCCGCCGCCCGCCGGGTCCTCCGTGACGCGCGTGTGCACGTCGGCCCACGTCCTGCGGTCGGCGGCGCGGTGCGGGTCGAGGTTTCCGTGGTCTCCCACACCAACCTCCCGCTCGTCGGGGCGCTGTTCCCCGATCCGGTCCTCCACGGGACCGCGGTGATGCGGGCCGAGCGGTGAATCCGTCCGAACGTGGTTCGGTCTCGATCGTCGCGATCGCGATCGTGGTCGTCGCCATGGTGGTCGCACTGGGGGTGGCGCGTGCCGGTCATGCCGCCGGTGACGCCGCCCGGGCCGACACCGCCGCCGATGCCGCCGCGCTGGCGGCGGCCGAAACCCTCGCCCGCGGGCTCGGAGCAGCGCAGGCGCGGGTCCAGGCGACGCTGATCGCGGCCGAGAACGGCGGCGTCGTGCGCCGATGCGATTGTGTCGACGACCACGCCGAAGTCGACGTGCAGGTCGGTGACGCGCTCGGCGTCGCGCGCGCCGAAGTGCGCCGCCGGTGTCAGTTCGCCGGGGTCGGGTGCGGGTGACCGCGACGAGCCGCGGCGTCCTGACGCCCCTCGACTGCCCCGGAATCCGTCGATCTGCTTGCTACCGTCCCGGGATGCGTCGGTCGGCCCTTCTCGTGTTCGCGGCCGCCGTTGTAGTCCTCGGCGCCGGCTGCGGCAGTAGCGGACCGGAGTTCTCGAACCGGTTCGGGGACTGTGTGTTCGAGCCTGGCACGACCTGCACGAACCAGGATTTCACGGCGCTCAACCTCGAATCGAGCGACCTGACCGGTGCGAACTTCGCGGGCTCGAACTTCCGGAACGCGGACCTGCGCAACGTGATTCTGCGGAATGCGAACCTCTCCGGGACCCAGATGTTGGGGGCGGACCTGACCGGAGCCGATCTCCGGGGCGCCGACCTCTCCGGCGCGGAACTGTTCTCGGCCACGATGGACAACGTGCGCTGGGCCGGCGCGAATCGGACCGGGATCAAGCTGTGCCAGACGTTGCTCCCGAATGGGACCGTCTCGGACTGCCCGGACCTCGACAACGTCAAGCCACTGCCACCGAAAGGCCCCCCGGCCATCGTCACGTTCGCGCCGCACGAACCCGTGCGGTGCATCGTCGATGCCATCGGCGAAGGCATCGAAGTCGACTGGAAGGTCCGCAACGCCGAGAGTGCCGTGTTCCTCGTCGACGACATCGAGGCGAGCACCCAGTTGGGTTCTGGTGGCATCAAGCGTCTGCCGTTCCCGTGCGATCACCACACCCATACCGTCACGATCAAGGTCAGCGGCGACACGCCGCCGGAGGCGACCCGTAGCTTCGACCTGAAGTTGGGACCGACGCGGCCTCGGGTGGGGATCTAGTCGATCGACGTGGCCAGGAGTTCGAGCAGTCGGATGGCCGCGGCCTTGTCGAGGTATTCGTTCCAGTTGCCGCACTTCGGTGACTGCACGCAGGACGGGCAACCGGCGCGGCACGGGCAGGCCCGGACGAGATCCGCGGTCGCACGCACGTGCGCGGCGGCGTCCGCGAAGGCCAACGCCGCGATGCCGGCTCCCCCGGGGTAACCGTCGTAGATGAAGATCGTCGGCGTTCCGGTGGCCGGATGGATGGCCATCGACACGCCACCGACATCCCAGCGATCGCAGATCGCGAAGAGCGGCAGCATGCCGATCAACGCGTGTTCGGCCGCGTGCACCGCACCGAGCACCTGGGGCGGTGCCACGCCCGCGGCGAGCAGACGTTCGGGCGCGATCGTGTACCAGACCCCGAGGGTGGAGAGCGTGCGCGGCGGCACATCGAGCGGGACCGTCTCGACGACTTCGTTGGTCGATGCTCGCTTGCGTTGATACGCGACGACCTGGTTCGTGACGTCGACCATGCCGACGTGGACCGTTCCGGCGCCACAGGGCGCGGTGTCGCGCACCTCGGCGACGTCGATGTCGGTCTGCTCTCGCGCCTGGGTGTAGGCGTCCTGGTCGTCGGCGGGGACGAGGTGCGCCTCGCGCGCTTCGAGGTCGAGGTGTTCGACCTGCCATTGCCGACCCTGATGCACGTAGATCGCGCCCGGGTGCGCCACGCTGAAGATCCGCGCGCCGTCGACGGTCCCGATCATGGGGCGGCCGCCTTCGGTGCTGATCAACGCGAACTCGGAGGACGTTCCACTTCGCAGGCCGATGCCCGGTGCGGGCGGCGTGCTCCCGGCCCAGTACATCTTGCCGGCGCGCGGCTTCAGGCGGTCGGTCTGCACGAGGTTCCGGACGACGTCGTCGAGTCCGTCACCGAACCATCGGTCGTCGGTCGGCTCCAGCGGGAGTTCGTGCGCCGCGCAGGCGACGTGCGGCTCGAGCACGTAGGGGTTCTGCGGGTTGACGACGGCGGCCTCGGCGGTGCGGGTGAAGAGCTCGGTGGGGTGGGTCGCGTACCACTGGTCGAGCTGGTCGTCGCCGGCGATCAAGACCGCGGCGGCGCGCTGGCCGGCCCGACCGGCGCGGCCGGACTGTTGGCGGAGCGAGGCGAGCGTCCCCGGGAACCCGTTGAGCACGATCGCGTCGAGTCCACCGACGTCGATGCCCAGCTCGAGGGCATTGGTGGCCGCGACACCGAGGAGGTCGCCGCTCACGAGCCGTTGCTCCAACGCCCGTCGTTCCTCCGGCAGGTACCCGCCTCGATAGGCCGCGATCCGGTCGACCGCCTCCGGGTTCCGATCGGCCACCTTGCGCCGGGCGTGGGTCGCGACGAGCTCGGCCGCGCGCCGGCTCCGCCCGAACGCCAAGGTCGGATGACCGGCCGCGACGAACCGGCTGAGGAGCTCGGCCGACTCGACGTTCGCCGAACCGCGTGAGCCGGTCACCGCATCGAGCAACGGTCGCTGCCAGAGCGCGAACCCTCGTTCCGCCTGCGGTGAACCGTCGTCGTCGATCAGGGAGACCGGCGCCCCCAACATCGTGCTGGCGAGGTCTGCGGGATTGCCGATCGTCGCGCTCGCGAAACAGAACGTCGGATCGGACCCGTAGTGGGCGCACACCCGGCGGAGTCGGCGCAGCAGGTTGGCGACGTGGCTGCCGAAGATCCCGCGGGTGGCGTGGAGTTCGTCGATGACGACGAGGCGGAGTCGCATGAGGAAGGTCGACCAGCGCTGGTGATACGGCAGGATCGCCTGATGCAGCATTTCGGGGTTGGACAACGCGACCGTCGCGTTCTTGCGCGCCCACGTGCGGTCATCGGGTGGCGTGTCGCCGTCGTAGGTGACCGCCCGTAAGCCGGGGACGAGCCAACTGCGGAGCGAGCGGAGTTGATCGTGGGCGAGCGCCTTGGTGGGAAACAGCAGCAGCGCGGTGTCGGTGGATCCCCGTACGGCGGCGTCGACGATCGGGAGCTGGTAGCAGAGCGACTTGCCGGACGCCGTGCCGGTGGCGACCACGATGTTGGTGCGATCGCTGATCGCGTCGATCGCGGCCGCCTGATGGACGAAGAGGTCGGTGATGTCCCGGCTGGCCATGCGGGCCCGCACGTCCGGGTGCAATTCGGTGCGCAGCTGACCGAAGCGAGCGGGACGAGCGGGAAGATTCGTGCGGAAGACGGCGCGTTCGAAGTACTCGGGGTCGCCGACGATGGCGTCCAGGGTGTCGACCGCGTCCATGCCCCGAGCATCGCACGCGCCGGTGACAGCACGTGCGGCGGTTCAGTGGTTCTGCAGCACCGCGTCGTCGGCGAAGTCCTGGAACAGGCCGGCGGCGTCGGCGGTGAGTACCAACCGCGATCCGCTCCCGCTCGCGACGGGCACGCGGACGTTCTTGACCTGGAGCGGGTCCACCGACAATCCGAGCCGGGCCAGATCGTAGAGATCCTTCAGGCCGATGCCGTCGAGCTTGGCGTGGCGTCCGAGGTTCGCGAGCAGCGTCAACGTCTCGATCGGGCCCGTGTTCTGCGCTCGGAACTGGGTGAGCGCCTGCAGGATCAGGTAGCCCTGGTTCTGGGTGCGGGTGAGGTCGCTGTCCGGGAACTGGTGTCGGTTCCGGGCGTACGCGAGCGCCTGGTGCCCGTCCAGCTTCTGAACCCCGGCCGGGAAGTCGGCACCCGAGAAGGAGTCCTTCATCGGGAACGGGACGTTCACCGTGAGGCCGCCCATCTCGTCGACCATCCCGATGAAGCCGTCGAAGTCCGTGTCGATCACGTACGGGATCGGAACGCCGACCGCGGCCGAGATCGTGTCGGCTTGCAGACGGGGACCCCCCTCGGCGTGACTGGCGTTGACCTTGTCGAGGCCGTGCCCGGGGATGTTCATGCCGGTGTCGCGGGGAATGTCGAGGATCGTCGCCTGGTGGGTGGTGGGGTTGACGCCGATGAGGTGGATGGCGTCGCCGCGGGTGACGGTGTCGCCGGTGCGGCCGTCGTTGCCGATCGCGAGCAGGAAGACCGGACCGTCCGGGGTGGGGGCGTAGTCGGCGTTGGCCGTCTTGGTGATCGTGAACCAGCGGGCCGCCGATGCGCCGGGGACGTCGACGCCGCCGAGCCACAGCGCGACGAGGGCCGCGCTGGTGAGCGAGACCAGGAGCGGGATCGCGATGAGGACCGTGCGGATCGGGTGACGACGGATCATGGCGCGGTACTCCCGCTGGTGGTGGTCGAGGTGGTGCCGAGACCGGCACCGTCGCGGGTGACCGCGAGCTTGAAGCTCAGGATGCGCCACTCACCGTCGGTGCGGGTGAACATCAGCTCGCCGGTGCGATGGATGTTGATCGGCCCGGGTTTGGTCGTCGCGGACACCGTGAGGTCGACCGTGGCGCCGATGAGATCGATCGCGCCGGTCGTGTCGGCGAGTGCGACGAGGCTGACCGGTGCGAGTTTCGTGGTGACCGGGCCCGTCGCCTTCGGCAGTGCCGCGTCGGTGAATGCGTCGTACTCGAGCCCGGTCGCGGGGGGTGCCGCGTCCGGTGCGAACAACTCGGCCAGGTCGGTCTTCTCCCCGCGCAGCGGCGCGAGCGTGGTGTCGGCCACGTAGGTCTCGACCGCGCGCAGTACCGATTCCTTGTCCGCCTCGGGGAAGGGTGTCTCCGGGCCCGCGCTGTGCACGCTCACGATCGCGGTCGTCGCCCGGATCCCCCCGATCCTGGGTGCGGACGGCTTCGCGGACGAGGACGCCGGGGTACTGGAGCCCGAGCAACCGACCAGCGCGGCGCCCGTGATCAGGAGCCCGAACGTGCGGCGAATCGATCGTGGGGGGAGAGGCATGAGCGGGCCAGGATGCCACAGTGACCGCCTGGAATCGTTGATCAGCGGCAACGATTCGTGTCGTCGGCGCGCGATCGGGGAAGGTGTCGGACGTGCAGGTGTTGGTGACGGGAGCAACCGGTTTCGTCGGTTCGCACGCGGCCGCGCGACTGGTGGGCGAGGGCCACGCCGTCCGGCTCCTGGTGCGCGATGCCGCGAAACTCGCCCGCGTTCCGGCGTTGTCCGGGGTCACCGTGGACGAGGTCCGGGTCGGCGACGTGACGGACCCCGTTGCGGTGGCGGACGCCCTCGACGGGTGTACCCATGTGGTTCATGCGGCGGCGCACGTCTCGCTCGCCGAGCGAGACGCACGCGCCGTCCACGATGTGAACGTCGGCGGCACTCGCGCCGTCGTCGGGGCTGCGGCCGAGCGGGGTGTGGCCAGCGTCTACGTCTCGAGCGTGTCCGTCTTCGGGGTGGGGCATGCATCCGTCACGACCGCGACGCCACTCACGACCGCGCACGGTGCGTACACCCGATCCAAGGTCGACGCGGAGCAGTTCGTCCGCGGACTCCACGATCGGGGCGCACCGGTAGGGACGGTGTATCCGTCCGGCGTGCTCGGCCCGGATGCTCCCGACCTCAGCGCGAACCACCAGGCCCTCGTCGCGTGGCTGAAGACCCCGCCGCGCACGACGTCGGGAACGGCCATCGTCGATGTCCGTGACGTCGCGCTGGGAATCGAGCGCGCACTCGATCAGCCCGGGCGGTGGATGCTCGGTGGACGATTCCTCACCTGGGGAGAACTCCACGAACTCCTCCAACGTGTGACCGAGACGCGGATCCGTGCGGTCCCCATGCCGGCGCGGGCGCTGCGCGTCGCCGGTCGGATCGGTGACGTCGTCAAGCGGGTCGTGCCGTTCGAGTATCCGCTGACCCACGAGGCGATGACGATGGCGACCCGGTCCTGCCCCTACGACAGCACCGCCACCTGTGAGGCCCTGGGGTTGCGGTGGCGCCCGGTTGATACGACCGTCACCGATTCGATTCGCTGGCTTGCCGCGGCGGGCCACATCACCGCCGAGCGGGCCGGCGTGCTCGGCCGTTCCCGACCTGCGACGGGCGGACTCGCATGAGGCGCGGACGCGCGACGCAATCTGGATGGGTCTACCTCGCCGTCTCGATCAACGGCCTGGGCTACACGCTGAACGCCTACCGGCCGAACCGGAAGAATCCGCTCCTCTTCTTCTGGAGCTTCTTCGCGGCATGGATCACGACCGAGTTGGCTCCGTTCCATCTCCTCTGGCAGGTCGCCGCCACCGGAGTGTTCGCGTCGCGGGGCGCATTGCGGACTCGCCCCGGACGCATCGGACTCGGGATCACGATCGCATCGTGGGCCGGGTTGGCCCTGTCGGTCAGGCAGAGCCTGGCGGCGCGCCACGAGATTCGCGCCGCCTTGCGCGATCTCCAGCACGGCGAACTCGAACGGACGTCCGAGGCGATCGAGGTGCGCCGCAACATCACGTTCGCCCGGGCGGGAGGACGCGCCCTCCGCCTCGACGTGGTGGGCCCGGCGGCGCCACCGGCGCCCGGGGTTCGCAGGCCCGCGCTGGTCCAGGTGCACGGCGGCGGTTGGGTGATCGGCTTCAAGGACCGGCAGGGGCAGCTGTTGATGCGCCGGCTCGCGGCGCAGGGCTGGGTCTGTTTCAACGTCGACTACCGGCTGAGTCCGGCGGCCACGTTCCCCGACCACCTCGTCGATGTGAAGCAGGCGGTCGCGTGGGTTCGCGACCATGCCGACGAGTACGGCATCGACCCGGCCTTCGTCGCGGTGACGGGTGGGTCGGCGGGGGGTCATCTGACGGCGCTGACCGCACTCACCGCCAACGACCCGAAGTATCAGCCGGGTTTCGAGGCCTCTGACACGTCGGTCCAGGCCGCGGTGCCGTTCTACGGGGTCTACGACTTCACGAATCGCAACGGCGTCTGGCCGGCCGAGACGCTGCCGTGGTTCCTGGAGCCGATCGTGATGAAGGCCGACCTCGCCGAGGCGCCGGAGGCGTTCGCCGCGGCGTCACCGATCGATCAGGTGCACGCCGACGCGCCGCCGTTCTTCGTGATCCACGGCTCGCTCGATGTGCTCGCGCCGATCGAGGACGCCCGGGATTTCGTCGACCGGCTCCGGGCCGTGTCGAGAGCGCCGGTCTACTTCCTCGAACTCCGGGGGGCGCAGCACGCCTTCGAGACCTTCGCGTCGATCAGAGCGAATGCCACGGTCGAGGCCGCGGCGCGATTTCTCTCGGCGATCTGGAGTGCGCACCAGATGGAGAACGCGCACGTCCCCACCGTCGACGAAGTCCGCGAGGTCGTCGAGGACCAACTCGGGCCGGACATCGTCGAGGCGATCGACTGACGGGGATCATGGGTTCCTGAGCGGTGGGGCGAGGTCGACCACGAGCGGACGGTGATCGGATGCGACCCGGGCCTGCGTGTCGTCGGCGACCTCGACATGGAGCACCGTCCATTCCGGGTCGACGAGGACGTGATCGATTCGCCCGATCGGATATCGGCCGAACCAGGTGCGTTGCGGTCGATGGCCATCCAGCCCGAGTTGCGCGTCGCGCAGGCGCGGTCGGAACTGGCGGAGCGACGGGAACCAGGAGAGCGCGTTGAAGTCACCGCACAGGACCATGTCCCGGGCCGCGGCCGGGTGGCCGAGCCATTCCGGCCCGAGGAGGGCAGTGGCGGCCATCGAGCGCTCGCGCGGATGCAGGCTCCAGTGGGTGTTGACCAGTTGGACGGTACGCGGGCCGGTGTCGGCGGCGGGAACCTCGACCTCGACCCAGATCGCGCCGCGTGGCTCGAGGCCGATACCGGGGAGCGCGCCCGCCCGGACGAGCCGCAACGGATGCGGACTGAGGACGGCGTCGCCGAACTGCTCACCGGCCACGGTCACGGTCGGGTGGAACTCGAGCGTCATCTCGAGTGCGTCGGCGACGGCCTGGGCCTGGTCGAGATGGCCCGAGCGTGAGCGCCCGACGTCGAGCTCTTGGAGCGCCACGATGTCCGGCGAGTACCGGGCGATCACCCGCGCCACCCGTTCCGGCGAAAGGCGACCGTCCAGTCCGACGCACGAGTGCACGTTGTAGGTGACGATGCGCACGCCGCGTCGGACACCGGCGCCTCGTGAGCGATCACGCGCCCCGTCGAGGACCGCGAACGCGGTGTCGCGCAGGTCACGGGGGCGCATGGCGCCGGGCGTCGCCGGTGGAGTCAACGGAGTGTCGGTGGGTACGAGCGCGAAGGCCGACGTCTCGTTGGGGCCCGGACCGGCGTGGGCTCCGTGCTCGAACGGGAAGCTCACCGGTCGGCCGGCGGGGTTCCAACCGCTGATGACCAGGTCGCCGGCGTCCGGGTGCTCGCAGAGCTTCACGAGGTCGGCGGCAACCGGCTCCTGATAGCGGTGGCCGTCGCCGAGGATGAAGGCGGCGTCGTCGGGGAGTCGGAACCGGCCGTGGATGGTGTCTGCGATCGCGATCCCGGGGCGTGGGCCGCGACGGAGCACGAGTGGTACTCGGGCCCGGTCGACGATCGCCCGGGCGAACCGGTCGAGATCGGTGTCGGAGAGGTGCCGGGGCGCGTAGACGTGACCGAGCGGGCCCTGGGCGGTGACGGTCAGATCGCCCGGCTGGTGCCGGATGTCGCTGACATCTAGACCGGGAACGATCCGAGCGATGAATCGCTCGCCGAGGAGACGTGACCGCTGGTGGCCGACGCCGCCGACCGACGCGTCGGTCGGCGGGCGGTCATCGGCGGAGACGAGGCCGAGGTCGCGGGCGACGCGGTCGATCGCGGAGGCCACGGTCTCGCCGTGCTGCGTCGGGTAGGGATCGGTCACCTCTTGACCGTGGTCCGAGAGGATCCAGACGTCGTAGGCGCGGCCGTCCGATCGGTGCGCAGCTCGCCAGAGTCGATTGATCGCCGCGTCGATGGGTCCCAACGCGTGTCGGGCCAGATCCGAATCGGGGCCGCGCCGATGGGCGTTCTCGTCGTAACCGAGGAAGTTGCCGTGGACGACCCTTCTTCCGCGCGCGAGGTCGACCGACATCCCCAGGACCGACAGTTCGCGCAGGACGACGCCGACGACGGTACGGGAGAGGAGGAACTTGATCTCCGAGGCTCGGTCCTCACCCGATTGGATCCCGGCGCGGAGATCGGCGGGTCCCGCGATCAGTTCGCGCCCGGCCTGGAGCGCGACGCGAACGAGCGCCGGTGCGTAGGCGAGCACCACGATCGGCGTCATCCATCGGAGGTGACGAGGCAACACGTCGCCGATGCCGAGTGACGTCATGCAGAACCGACCGTCGGACGCGTCGGCGGCGTAGACGTTCGCGTAGGACGCGCCGTCGCGCAGGAGCGACCCGGTCGATTCGCGGGCTACTCGGGACTCGACCGAAGACGCCGCGTCGCTCTGGTACATCCGCATGAGTTGCCCGGTCACGTGGTCGACGAAGGTGAACGCGGGAACGGCGCCCTCCACCCCGTAGAACAGTTCGGCTTGGACGGCCGGCGTCGTCGAGGGCAGCCCGGAGTAGTAGGGGACGAACTGGAGCTCGCGCGCGGCCAGCAACCGCGAGACGAACGGCAGGGTGCCGGCGTCGAGGGCCGCCGAGAACCGCTCGGCCGACAGCCCGTCGATCTGGATGATCAGCAGGCCGGGGTCGTTGGAATGTGCGGTGGGCGCGCCCGCGGAATCGTGAATCCGTGCGAGCCAACCGCTCCGGCTCAGGCGGCGTCGCCACATCCTGAGCCGCAGCTCGAGGAGGTCGATCACCGCATCTCGGCTAGTGGTCCGGACCCTTGGCCAGCCGGGCCTCGAGCGTGTCCAGCGATGCCAGGTTCGTCATCACGTGCAGGATGTCGCCCTCCTGGCCGACGAGATCGGGCCTGATCACCTGGGCAGTGCCGAGCCGGGTGATCGCAGCCAGGGAGAACACACCCGGCTCGTCGAGGTCGGCCAGCTTCTTGCCGGCCCACACCGCCGGGAGGTTCCGCTCGACGAGGCCCACGCCTCCGGCCGAGTCCGTCCAGTCGGCGACACTCGACGTGGGGAGCAGTCGACGAAGCACCTGGTCCGTGGTCCACGCGACCGTTGCCACGGTCGGGATGCCGAGCCGTTGGTAGATCACGGCCCGCCGCGGGTCGTAGATGCGTGCGACCACGTGCTCGACCTCGAACGTCTCGCGCGCGACCCGTGCCGCCATGATGTTGGAGTTGTCACCGCTCGTGACCGCGGCCACCGCTCCGGCGTCGCGGACGCCGGCGGCCTCCAGCGTGTCACGATCGAATCCGAACCCGACGAGTCGGTAGCCACCGAAGCCCTTGGGGAGTCGACGGAACGCATCCTTCTTCTTGTCGATGACGGCGACGGTGTGGTCCAGGCGCTCGAGCGCACCGGCGAGCTCACTGCCGACGCGGCCACATCCGATGACGACAACGTGCACGTGGGACCCGCCTTCTGCGATCGATTCGAGGGTTCGTGCGAACCACGCCGATGCTACCGGCGGTACCGTGGGCAGGTCGGCTTCGGCTCGAAGCGTCCGGTGGAGGAATCAGATGGGTGTGCGCAACTTCGTGAAGCGGGTCGGTCAGTCGGTCGAGGACGCCGATCGCGAGAAGCTGATCAACTTCTGTCAGGGGCTCGACGTTCCGAGCCTCAACGAGCTGCCGCTGCGGATGCCGGTGAAGATGGCCGGCGAGGTCAGTTCGATCCGGATCGTGCCGCGTGCCGGCGCGCCGGCGGTCGAGGCGACCATCAAGGACGGTCAGGGTGCCGTCGTAGCCGTCTTCCTCGGCCGCGGGCGGGTGCGGGGGTTCACCCCGGGACGCCGGGTCCTGCTCGAAGGTGTGGTCCTCGAGGAAGGCAACGAGCGACTGGTGTACAACCCGACCTACGAGCTGTGCCCGTAGCGCTTCCGCGAGTCAGCCGGTCGCGGCGCTCTCACCCGTGAGGATCTGGCGAATCTGATCCTCCGAGTCGGGGGTCACCAACGCGAGGACCTCGTCGCCGGGTTCGAAGGTCGTCTCGCCGCGGGGTACGACCAGGTGCTCGTCCCGCAGGATCGCGACGATCGTCGCCTCGCGAGGCAGTGCGATGGTGGCGATCGACTGCCCGACGACTTCGGCCCCCTCGGCGAGGGTCACCTCGACCAACCGGGCCAGTCCACCCTCGAACCGAAGGATCTCGACCAGCTTGCCGACGCTCACCGCTTCCTCGACGAGGGCGGTGATGAGCGTCGGCGTCGAGACGAAGAGGTCGACGCCCCAGTTCTCGGTGAACATCCACTCGTTCTTGGGGTGGTTCACCCGGGCGATCACCCTCGGAATGCCGAACTCCTGCTTGGCGAGCAGCGAGACGACGAGGTTGTCCTCGTCGTCTCCGGTCGCCGCGACCAGGACCTCGCACTTGTCGAGACCGGCTTCGCGCAGCGACGACACCTCGCAGGCGTCGCCCACGTACCACTCGACACCCTCGTCGAGCGACGAGCGATCGAGGACGGCCTGGTGCTGTTCGATGAGCAGCACCTCGTGACCTGCGTGGAACAGGGAGGAGGCGACGTGTTGTCCGACGTTGCCGGCACCGGCGATTGCGACTCGCATCGGGAGGAAACCTAGTGCTCCGGAACCCGGAGTCGTGGGCTCGGCCGTGACAGACTCAGCACCGAATTCTGCGGGTCACATGGATTGGGGTCTGGTGTCGATCGTCAAGCGCATCCTCGTCGGTCGGCCGCTGGCGACCGCGGAGCAGGAACACCAACGCATCCCCAAGACCATCGGGCTCGCGGTCTTCTCATCCGATGCGATCTCCTCCACCGCCTACGCGAGCGAGGAAATCCTCTTCGTCACGGCGCTGGGCACGTCGAGTCTCGCCCTCGGACTGAACGTGTTGGTTCCCATCTCGATCGCGGTTGCGATCATCCTGGCGATCGTCATCACGTCGTATCGCCAGACGATCTTCGCCTATCCGAGCGGCGGCGGGTCGTACGTGGTCAGCCGGGAGAACCTCGGCGAAATGCCGTCGCTGGTGGCGGGTGCGTCGCTGCTGGTCGACTACATCCTCACGGTTGCCGTGTCCATCTCCGCCGGTGTTGCCGCCATCGTGTCCATTCCCGCGCTGCGGGACCTCGCGGATCACCGGGTGGCCCTCGCGCTCGGACTCATCGGAATCGTCACGATCGCGAACCTGCGCGGGATCAAGGAATCCGGCCGGGTGTTCGCAGTGCCGACCTACCTCTACATGCTGGTGTTGACACTCCTGGTCGGCTGGGGTCTCTGGGAGGCGTTCTTCGGCAACCTCGGCCATGTGCCGTTCGATCGGGTGGCGTTCGAGGAAGCCGGCGGCCTGCGTGAAACCGGCGGGAGCCTCGGCCTGTTCCTGATCCTCAAGGGTTTCTCGTCGGGCGCGGTCGCCCTCACCGGCGTCGAAGCGATCTCGAACGGTGTTCCGGCGTTCCGCCGGCCGGAGTCCAAGAACGCGGCCACGACCCTGGTGGTGATGGGGTTGGTGCTCGGCTCGCTGTTCTTCGGTGTCTCGGTGCTCGCGCACCACGCGCACCCCTACCCGAGCGAGCAGCAGACGGTGTTCTCGCAGATGGGTCTGCTCGTCTTCGGTGACGGACCGCTCTACCTGCTCTTGCAGATCGCCACGGCGGCGATTCTCATCATGGCGGCGAACACCGCCTACGCCGACTTCCCCCGGGTGTCGTCGATCATCGCGTCGGACAAATACCTGCCCCGCCAACTCGCGAACCGAGGAGACCGGCTCGTCTTCTCCAACGGCGTTCTCGTCCTCGCGATCATGGCGGGGATCCTGATCGTCGCATTCGGCGGCATCACGAACGCGTTGATCCCGCTGTACGCCGTGGGCGTCTTCACCTCGTTCACCCTGTCCCAGGCCGGCATGGTCCGTCATCACCTCAAGGAGCGCGAGCCGCGTTGGCGTTTCAACGCATGGCTCAACGGCGTCGGCTCGTTCACCACGTTGGTCATTCTCCTGGTGGTCGCGGTGACCAAGTTCAGCGGCGGGGCGTGGGTCCCTATCGTGGTGATCCCACTGATCATCTGGCTGTTCAAGTCGATCCACACGCACTACACGAACATCGAGAAGGGACTCGAGGCCGGCGCCGACTTCAAGGTCCGGCCCATGAACCACACCGTCGTCGTGCTGGTCGGCAGCGTGCACCGGGGTTCGTTGGAGGCTCTCGCGTACGCCAAGTCGCTTCGGCCGTCCCGGTTGCTCGCGGTCACGGTCGTCTCGGACGAGGACGAGCAGGAGAAGATCGCCCGGCAGTGGGCGCACTACGGGATCGACGTGCCGCTGGAGATCGTGTTCTCGCCCTACCGGGAACTGGCCAGGCCGGTCCTGCGGTTCGTCGAGGAGATCGACGCGACCCGCTCGAACGACATCGTGACCGTCGTGATCCCGGAGTTCGTCGTGAGTTCCTGGTGGGGGCAGCTGCTCCACAACCAGAGTGCCCTGTTCCTGAAGGGCCGATTGCTGTTCCGGAAGGGCACCGTCGTCACTTCGGTCCCGTATCACGTGTGATTTTTCCGGTCCGGGACGCACGAGATGCGCATCGCGTGCCCGCTTCGATCGCGGCCCGGGTGCCTTGGCTAGATTGACGGCCTTCGCGACGGCCCTTTAGCGTCGCCGGGCTTTGGGAAACCACGCAGGCGTGAGCGCGCCCGTTTCAACCAGCAAGGAGCACCGCAGCACATGAGCACCGTCATTGCCGAAGGCAGTTACCAGGTCTTCGAACTGGGTTCGACAGAGTGGTTCTGGCTCGTGTTCTCCGCGGCGACCGCGGTGTTGGCGATCATCGTCGGGTTCTTCCTGATGAAGGGCGTGGTCGCCGCCGATGCGGGTACGCCGACGATGATCGAGATCGCGTTGGCGATTCAAGAGGGCGCCATGGCGTACCTCAAGCGCCAGTTCAAGACGATCGCCGTCATCCTGGTACCGCTCGCCATCATCGTGTTCGCCACCGCGACCGAGGTCGCGAAGCCCGCCGGGGTGGACATCGGGTCGGACGGGCTCTCGTTCGTCTCCTCAGGGCTCTTCCGGACGTTGGCGTTCATCGCCGGGTGCCTGATGTCGGGCCTCACCGGGTTCATCGGCATGAGCCTCGCGGTACGCGGCAACGTGCGGACCGCCGCCGCCGCCAAGTCCGGGTCACTGCCCGCCGCGCTCAAGGTCGCCTTCCGCACCGGTGGTGTCGCCGGGATGTTCACCGTCGGCCTCGGTCTGCTCGGTGCGACCCTGATCATCATGATCTTCCAGAACACCGCATCCGCGATCCTGATCGGGTTCGGCTTCGGTGGCTCGCTCCTCGCGCTGTTCCTGCGCGTCGGTGGCGGCATCTTCACCAAGGCGGCCGACGTCGGCGCCGAC
>CAZJBJ010000033.1:0-30137 GCA_964544295.1 uncultured Bifidobacteriaceae bacterium | reverse complement strand
CGGTGCCGTCGGAGAGGGTCACCGTCGCCATGGCGGTCGCACCGTCGGTGAAGGTCACCGTGCCGGAGGGCACGCCGCCCGCCGAGCTGACCGATGCGCTCAGCCTGACGGGCTGACCGATACCGGCCGGGTTGGGCGTGGTGGTGAGCAGGGTCGCCGTGGAGATGCGGCTGACGGTCTGAACGAGTTCGGCGCTGCCGGACGGCGCGAACTGCGTGCCGCCGTCGTAGGTCGCCGACATGGAGGTCGTGCCCGGCGCCAACGCGGTGGTGGTGAACGTCGCGACACCGTCGACGAGCGCGCCGGTACCCAGCGTCGTCCCGTTCGCCAGGAACGTCACGTTCCCGGTCGGGGTACCGGAACCGGTGACCGTGGCCGAGAAGGTGATCGGTGTCCCGACGACCGCAGGATTGAGACTCGACGAGATCACGGTGGTCGTGGGACTGGCGGGCTCGGTGACGACGACGACGAGCTCGGAGCTGTCACTGGCGGCAACGCCGGGCCCACCGCCGAAGTGCGCGACAACCGTGTGGGGGCCGACCCCGAGCGCGCTGGTCACGATCGACGCCTGGCCGTTCGTCAGTGTGGCGACCCCGATCGGAGTCGATCCCTCCGCGAACGTCACGTCGCCGGTCGGGGTTCCGCCCGCCGATGTCACGGTTGCGGTGAAGGTCACCGGCGTGGAGTAGGTGGGCGCGTTGTTGTCAGCCGCGATGGTCGTGGTCGTGGCGGCCGGGACCAGTGGTGTGATCGTCTGGTCGATGGTTCCGGCGCTGGCCGCGACGGTGCTCGATCCCGAGTACGTGGCGGTCACGGTGTGGGTGCCGACGGCGAGCGCGCTCGTGGTGAGCGTCGCCGTTCCGTTGACGAGTGGACCACTGCCCAGCGTGGTCGTGCCATCGGTGAAGGTCATCGAGCCGGTGACGGTGTTCGCACTCGTGACGGTCGCAGTGAACGTGACGGGTGCGTCCACGGTCACCGGGTTGGCACTCGACGTGAGCTCGGTCGTGCTGAGCGCCGGGTTCACGATCTGCGCGAGCGGCGCGCTGGTACTGGTCAGATAGCTGGCGCTTCCGCCGAAGGTCGCGGTGATGGAGTGCGCGCCGATCGCGGGAACGAACGAATACGAGGCGACGCCTGCGGCCGGCGTGCGTGACGCGAGCAGCGTCGTGCCGTCGTAGAACTTCACCGAACCGGACGACGGTGACCCGTTGCCGGGCGACGTCGCAGACACCGTCGCGGTGAGGGTCACCGACGATGGCGACGTCGCGGGGTTCGCGCTGGAGGCCAGGACGGTCGTCGTCGGTGTCGGGGTCACGACCAGATCGAAGGGGGTGCTCGCGCTGGTCGCGTACGTCGTGTCTCCGTTGTACGTCCCACTGATGGCGCGCGTGCCCACGGAATACGTCGTCGTGTAACTGGCCTGCCCGCCGACGAGCTTCTTGGTCGCCAAGCCGGTGGAGCCGTTGAGGAACGTCACGCTGCCGGTCGGTGTCGGCCCGCCCGGGGTCGCCGCGGTCACCGTGGCCGTCAGGGTGACGGGCTGGCCGTACACCGCCGGATTGACATTGGTGGTCACGGTGATGGTCGACGGGGTGACGCCGACGGCGCGCGCCGACCGCGCGCCGATGGTGCCGAGTGCGACGACGAGGAGGCCGAACGCGAGGATGCCGGACAGCCACATGGCTCGCCGGGGAGTTCTGGTGTGCATGGTTTGCTCCGCCCATATCCGCCCGTTACGGATATGTCGCCGATTCTGTCGTCAACTGCCCGGTCGAAGGTGTCCTTCCGCGCTTTTTTTGCGCGTTCGGCCAGAAATCTTGTGCCCGCTCAGGGCTTCTGTCCCATTTCGTCGGTTCCCGTGGCCCCAGTGAATCGGGCTCGTAGGCTGACCGCCGCGTCGCCCGGATGGGCATCGCAGAGGGAGTCGGATGACCGAACCAACCAGGCGCGGCCGGTCGCGCAGGCTGGTGGCCGCGATCGGTGCGGTCGCGATGGTTCTCGTCGCGGTGCTGGTCGCGTGGCGGCTGATCGACGACGACTCGACCTCGGGACGGTCGGCGCGCCCGACGCCGACGACGAACCCGGCCCGCACGTCTCCGACCTCGACGCCGACCACATCTCAGGACGCGATCACGGTGGTGGCAACGGGTGATCTCGGAAGCAGTCGCGCCGAGTTGGCTCCGGTCGCGAAACTCATCACGTCACTCGATCCCGAGTACGTCTTGGCGCTGGGTGACCTCGTCTACCCGGACGGCCAGCCGTCGGGCTTCGCCGGCTTCTTCCGCTCGACGTGGGGGCCGTTCCTCGATCGGGTGATCGCGGCGCCGGGCAATCACGACTACCACACCCCCGACGCGCGCGGCTTCTACGACACGTTCCCGCAGGCGGAGTACCTCGCCCGCGACCTCGGCGACTCGCGGTGGCGTGTGTACGTGCTCAACTGCGAAATGCCGTGTGGCGCGGGATCCGCGCAGTCGAAGTTCGTCGCCGACGACATTGCGGCGAACCCCGACCGCCACCGGTTCGCGATCGTGCACCGGCCGCGGTTCACGTCCTCGAAGCACGGCGACGATGACGACCTCACCGAGATCTGGGACACGCTCGCGGCGTCCGGGGGCGAGTTCATGCTCGCCGGTCACAACCACGTCTACGAACGGTTCGACCGCATGACCGGTGGCGGCGACGTCGCCGACGCGGGCATGCGCCAGTTCGTGGTCGGCACGGGAGGCAACGAGCTGTACCCGTTCGAGGACCTGCACACCGGCGAGCAGTTCCGTGACAACGAGCATCACGGGGTGCTGTGGATGGAACTGGGAGCGGACGGCTACCGATGGGAATTCCGGACCACGGACCGATCCACGATCGACTCGGGTTCCCAGCCCACCAAGCGATAGCCGGGTCTCGCTCCTACCGCTTGGGGTGCGCGAGCAGGAACTCGACCATCTGATCGGCGAAGTCGTCGGTCCACTGGGGGATGTGCACGCCCTCCGGTTGGGTCCAGAGTTCGACGTGCCCGTTCCCGCGGCATCCATCCGAATACACGGTGACGGTGGCCGGGGCGAGTTCCTTCACGATCGCGCGGGACTCGGGGGCGGGCGCATCGGGCTTCGTTGCGCACCCGTCGTATTTCGCCCAGGTCTTCGCGGTCGTGACCGCGCCGGGATACTCGGCGATTCCGGTGGAGCCGCCGTCGTACTTGATGGTCTTGTCCGCGGTCCCGTGGACGACGAGCACCGCGACCGACTCGGACGGTCGACAACGGCTCGGGTCCAGCCACGTCGCGCCTTCGAGGCTCACGATCGCAGCGATCGTGTCGGCGTGGTCACACGCCATGGCGAACGACATGAACGCTCCGTTGCTGTGTCCGACGAGGTACACCCGCTCGGGGTCGACGGCGTGGGTGGCTGCGACGTCGGCGATCACAGCCCGGATGTAGGCGCGGTCGTCGACTTTCGGCGTCTCGAAATCGCAGCAGGCGTCGGTGGCGTTCCAGAACTGCTTGTCCTGGCCGTTCTTGGTGCCGTCGAGGTGGACCGAGAGCATGCCGTTTCGATCGGCCGCCGGCCCGAGCTTCAGGTACGCATCCTGGATCGCGCCGGTCGCGCCATACCCGTGCAGCAGGATGACCAGAGGTGCTGGCTTCGTCGGGTCGTACCCGCTCGGCGTCTGCACGGTGTAGGGCCGCGCGGCCACGAGCGCGGATTGCTCGGCCGTCGGGGTCGACGCCTGGGTGGTCGTGGTCGACGGCCGAGTCTCGCGGGAGGTCGAGGTCGTCGATCCGGCGGAGCCGGAGGAGCTGCCACAGGCGCTCGCGACGAGGGCCAGCGCGACGGCTCCGACCACGAGCGCCCGTCGAGCGGACGGCCGGCCGGCCGGAACGGAGTTCACGGGGAATGAGGTCATGATGCCTTCGGAACGGGGGCGGGAGGACCGGATGGTATCGAGCGGTCCGGCGGTGGTGGACTCAGGACGCCGGCTGCGCGTGCACCTCGATGCGCACCTGCACGTCGGGGTGGACGCGCAGGAGTCCGAGGCGGGGGAGGCGCAGCCCCCATTCGCGCACGTCGAACGTCTGGTCACCGCGCACCACCACACCCTGATCGTCGATCTCGAGATCGATCTCGCCGGTGACCGATCGTCGTTCGCCACGGAAGGTGAGGTCACCGGTGACGGCGATACGGCCGTCGGCGAGTGGCGCGGCCGCGGTCACGATGCCGACGATCTCGGGGAATCGTCGGGCGTCGATCCGGCGTCGGGTCTCCAGGTCCACGAGTGGGTTGCCCGAACCGAGCCGGTCCACCGAGATCCGAACCTCGGCTCGCAGACTCCCGGCCTCCGGTGTATCCGTCTCGATCCAACCGACGAGACCGGTCGCACGGGCCGTGATGGGGTGGATCGACGAGCTTCCGACGATGTCGACGGTCGACGCCGTGGCATCGATTTCGTAGCGTGTCATCCGCCGATACTGCCCCGACCCCGGTGCTGATCGCGCCCACGTCGCGCCGGATCGAGACATGAATACCGGAATCCGGGCACCGGTGGTTTACCCTGGTCCATGAATCGGTGAGCGCACCCCCGCGGGGCGCGGCGCTCCCACCCCGAGCCAAAGTGAGCCGAACATGGCCCAAGCACGAGAGAGTTTCGAGAAACGCGCGCGGGCGGCGAAGCGCCAAGCCCGAGCGGCGGCGAAGCGCGAACGCCGAATCGAGCGCGGGAGTGAGGAGACCGAAGCCCCCGAGGTCGACGAAGAGGCGCTGATGGCGCGCTACACGGAGTTGAGCCAGCAGCGCGAGGCGAACGAGATCGACGAGGCGACCTTCGAACAGGAGCGCATCGCGATCTTCGTCGAACTCGGACTGGTACCGGCCGGCGAGAGCTGAATCAGTCCATACGGCGCGGTGCGAGTTCCGATGACTTCCGGGCGCGACGTCGGAAGCTCAACAACCGTCGACGGGTGGGCCCGTACCGCCACACCGCGGCCACACCGAGCGCGGGCCAGCCGGCCGCCAGGTACCCGATGGTGATGGCATGGCGCCACGGATGGGGCGTGCCGACCGCGTCCCAGAGGTGGGGGTGGATGGCGCGGAGGTCGTGGCGCGTCCACATGTATGCGGGCAACCCGACCGTGTAACCGGCGACGATCACGATGACGACGAACTCCACGAATCACCCTGCCTGAAGTGGACGTGCCCCCATTCTCGCGTCGGCCAGCGACGCGATGTCGAGTCGGATGCACGATTCGTCGGGTTCGGCCTGCTGGCTTACTCCCGTTCGTACCCGGGGACGTGCTGATAGTCGTAGAGGAGATCCTTCGCCGCGCTCACGGCGCGGTCCGAATAGTCTCAGGGCACGCAGTAGGTGATGCGGATCCGATGTCGTTCCATGACTCGATCGTAGTGACCACTCTCACCGAGGTGGATCACCCGGACCGAGATCCGATCCACAGCGTGTAACGGAGCAGTCGGAGATACCCGAGCGATTCGTAGACGCGCTGACCGGCGTCCGACGCGATGAGCATCGACGGCAGGCTCGGCGCAACCGAACTCGCGGCGGCCGTGACTGCCGCGCCGTATCCCCGACCCCGGCACTCCGACCGGGTCGAGACCAACTCGATCACGGTGAGCGACGGCGTCAGGAACGCGGCGGCGGTCGCGACCGGGCGGCCGGACTCGTAACCGACGAAGAAGCGCCACGTGGTGTCGAGCACCTGCGGATGGAGGTACCGCTCCCGCTCCCACGGTTCCAGCTCGGGCACCGGGTACGCCTCGACCAGTGTGCGCTCGAAGTCGGCGAGGGTGTCGGCGTCGGGGACCGGGACGATCTCGAGCCCTGCCACCGTCTGCGTCGCGTCACCGGCCGGTCGCAGCATCAAGGGTGGATGGCCCACGGGTGCCAACCCCGCGGGCCGCCAGTCGGGAGTGGTCCACGGCGAGAAGACGAGGAACGGGCCGCCGGGACCCTCGCCGTAGAACCGGGCCATCCGATCGAGGATCGCACCGCCGTCGGCCTCTCGGACCGCTTGCACGATCGATGCGATGTTCCCGAACGGGGTCGGCAATCCGAGATCGCACAGATGGAGTCCGAGTTCCGGATCATCGAGGATCCGCCCGCCGCGCGCCGCCGCGATCGCCGAGTGCCCCGCGGCCTCGGCCCTGGCGTAGTCGAGCACCAGGTTGTCCCCGGTGGGTGTCCGGGTGCTCGCACCGTCCTCGAGGAATTCGTCGCCGTCGGCCGCGAGTGATGTCATGGTCCCTCCCGAGTTCCCTGGTCACGATACCGGCGGAGCGGGCGACCGGGGTGTGTGATGATCCCCCCATGGAACCTGCCCGAGTGGCTTCGGTGAACATCGGCCAGGCGCGACCCATCGCGTCGAAGTCGGGCACCTCGGGCATCGACAAGCGTCCGGTGACGGGGTCCGTCGCGGTGAGCGCACCCGGTCCCAAGGGGGTGGGTGGCAGCGGGCTGGCCGGCGACGCGATCGTGGACACCGCCAACCACGGAGGTACCGACCAGGCCGTCTACGCCTACGCGCGCGAGGACCTCGACTGGTGGGAACCGCAGGTCGGCCGGCCGCTCCCGTCGGGGTGCTTCGGCGAGAACCTCACGACCGAAGGTCTCGACGTCAACGGCGCGCTGGTGGGCGAGCGGTGGCAGGTCGGTGACGAGCTGGTGCTCGAAGTGACCTCGCCGCGCGTGCCGTGCGGAACGTTCGCGGTGTGGCTCGACGACCACGGGTGGGTGAAGACGTTCCGCCGCGCCGCGCGACCGGGCGCCTACCTCCGGGTCCTGGTGCCGGGTTCGGTCGCCGCCGGCGATGCGATCCGTGTGGTCCACCGGCCGACGCACGATGTCACGGTGGCGTTGATGTTCCGGGCGCTGACGACCGAACCCGAGTTGATGCCCCGGCTCGCGGCCGCCGGCGACGCGATCCACGGGGAACTCGACGGAAACTTGTGAGGAGTCCCTTCGATCGGGTGGAGTCGGTGCGAGGCTGACTCCATGAATCAACGCGCATGGAAGAGCCTGTGGCATCGTCATCCCGGAGTCCGTTCCGGGGACCAGCTGTCCGTCGGCGAGCGCGCCGCCGACCGGATGCGCAACACGATGGGTTCCTGGCCCTTTGTGTTCGGGTTCTTCGCGTTGATGATCGGGTGGACGGTCGCGAACTCGGTGTTCCGCCTTGGCGGCGCGAACGGAAAACACGGCTTCGATCCCTATCCCTACATCCTGTTGAACTTGTTCCTCTCGATGTTGGCGGGGGTCCAGGCCGCAGCGCTGCTGATCGCGGCGAAGCGCTCGGACGCCATCTCGTCCGAGATCGCGCTGCACACCGAGAAGAACACCGACGAGATCAAGGCGCTCGTGGCCGAGAACACTGCACTCACCGAGCGGGTGAAGTTGAACACCGACCTGCTGCGCGACATCCACCGGCATCTCGAGACGTTGGTCCCCGAGATCGGTGTCGACGACTCGGATCCGCCTGGAACCGACGGCTGACCGACTACTCGTACCAGTTGAGCGTGGCGCGCATCGTCGCCTCGAACTCCTCGAACGTCATGGCCGTCTTGGCGCCGTCGATGAGCTCGGCATCAGCACCGACCAAGGTGCGTAGCGGTGTCGACGGATCGAGCGCGGCGCGCACGATCGCGTCGACCACGAGTTGGGGATCCTGTGGACCGGCCGCGTCGAGTGCGGTCAGCGCCTTCCGGAAGGCGAGCGCCCGCGCCTCATGCTCGGATCCTTCCCAGCCCGCCGGACGGACGATGTTGTCGAAGAAGTCCGTCGGGAAGCGACCAGGCTCGATGAGATGCACGCGAATGCCTGCCGGGGCGACTTCGTAGTGCAGCGCTTCGGTCATGGCCTCCAGCGCATGTTTGGACGCCGCGTACGCGCCACCCCATGGGGTCGCCACCCGTCCGGCGATGCTGCTGAGGTTCACGATCGCACCGCTGCCGCGAGTGCGCCACGCCGGTATCACCGCGCGCATCGTGCGTAACGGGCCGAGCACGTTCGTCTCGAGCTGACGCCGCATCAGGTCGTCGCTGATCATCTCCAGCGCGCCTTGGATTTCGAACCCCGCGTTGTTCACGATGACGTCGATATCGGCGGCATCGACGAGTGCAGTCTCGATCGACGCAGGGTCGCAGACGTCGAGGTGGCGGACCTCGACAGGCAGCCCTTCAGCCGCACAGTCCGCGAGTAGCGCATCCCCTTTGGCGACGGTGCGCATGGTTGCGATCACGTCGTGGCCCTCGCGGGCCAGCGCCAGGGTCGAGAGGCGGCCGAAGCCACTGTTGCTGCCAGTGATGAGGATGCGAGTCATGGCCCCGAGCCTGACACGTCCGGGCCCGGTCGGCCCGGGTGCGCACCGTGCCAGACTGCCGAAGTGGATGGCATCCGGGATCTGCGCGACGAGTACGGCGGGCTCGCGTACGCGGTGATGGGGTCCGGTCCTCCGCTCGTTTATGTCCCCGACCTGTTCATGCCGATCGACGCGCTCGACGAGGATCCGCCCTACGCCCAGTTCCTCGACGGGCTGGCGTCCTTCTCGACGCTGATCGTCTTCGACCGCCGCGGGGTCGGCTTCAGCGACCCCATCGACGACTGGGACCGACCGATCTTCGACACCTGGGCGCAGGACGTGATCCGGGTCGTCCGCGGCGTCGCCACCGGACCGGTGACGCTCCTCGGTAACGCGGTCCAGAGTGGCATGACGGCGTTGCGGGCCGCCCAGCTCGCCCCGGAACTCGTCGAGCACCTGATCCTGCTCAACGCGATGAGCGTGCGGCGCGGTATCGAATCCGGTCCCGCCGATCAGCTCGTCCGCAACGTCGACGGCGAGAGCACGTTCGATTTCGGGAGCGTCGTCTCGCCGAGCCGGAGCGGTGATCCGGCCTACGCCCGGTGGATCGACCGCGTGGGTCGTCGCGGTGCGAGCCCGGCCGACGCTCGCCGGATGTGGCAGTCGATCCTGACCAGCGAGGACCCGACTGGTCTCGACGCGTTGACCGTGCCGACCACGATCATGATCCGGCCGGCCTTGGCGTGGACGCCGGTCGTCGAAGGGGCGCATGAACTCGCGACGGTGATTCCCGACGCTGAACTGGTCGAGGTCTCGGGCGCCGATCTGTATCCCAATGGCGGCGACGTCGACGAACTGGTCCACGCACTCGGCACCGTGATGGGCGCCGCGTCGGTCAGATCCGGAGGACCGGCGCTACTGACCCTGCTGTTCTCGGACATCGTCGCGAGTACCGAGCGGTCGGGGGAGCTCGGGAACGCCCGCTGGCGCAGCCTGCTCGACGTCCACGACGAGGTGGCCGGCAAGGTCGTGGCCCGCCACGGAGGGACACTCGTCAAGCACACCGGCGATGGCGTGCTCGCGACCTTCGACCTGGCCACTCGCGGGCTTCGGGCTGCTCGCGCGTTGCGCGAGGAACTCGCCCGGTTGGACCTGGACGTCCGCATCGGTCTGCACACGGCCGAAGTCGAGCGGCGCGGCCAGGACGTCAACGGCGTGGGCGTGAACCTCGCGGCTCGCATCATGGACCGAGCCGGGGGCGGCGAGGTCCTCGTCTCCACGGCCGTCCCGCTGATCGTCGCCGGTTCCGAGTTCTCGTTCACCTCGCGTGGCCGTCACGAACTCAAGGGCCTCACGAGCGAACAGGAGTTGTTCGCGCTCGACGGTGACTGATCGGGGGGCCCGGGTCGCCGACCGATGTCAGATGCGGTCGAGTTCGAGCATGCGGATCGCGTTCCCGCGCAGGATCTTGTACTTCTGCTCGTCGGTGCCCACGCCCTCGAGCATCTTCTCGCAGTACTCCTTGGAGTTCGGCCAGGTCGTGTCGGTGTGGGGGTAGTCGGTCTCGAAACAGATGTTGTTCTCGCCGACCTCGTCGAGGGAGCGCACGCCGTGGCGGTCCCAGGTGAAACAACCGAACACGCGGTCGTAGTAGTAGGTCGACGGTGGTTCGGGGCAGAGCCGCTTGGAGTTCTGCCACGCGTTGTGCTCTTCCCACACCGTGTCGGCCCGTTCGAGCGCGTAGGGAAGCCAGCCGATCTGGCCCTCCGAGTAGGCGATCTTCAGCTTCGGGAATCGGTGCATGATCCCGCCGAAGAGATAGTCGCCGAGTGAGGCCATCGAGTTGTTGAACCCGACCATGCTGCCCACGCCCGGCGGCGCGTCCCGGGACGAGAACGGATCGGTGGAGGACGATCCGACGTGCATGCACAGGGTCGTGCCGGTGTCGTTGCACGCGGCGAGCATCGGATCCCAATGGCCACTGTGCACGCTCGGGAGATCGAGGCGCGTCGGCAACTCGGAGAAGCACACCGCTCGTACGCCGCGGTCCGCGTTGCGCTGGATCTCCTGCGACGCGAGTTCGGGGTCCCACAACGGCATGATGGCGAGCGGGATGTTGATGCCGATCGCCGGGTCGCACCACTCCTCGACCATCCAGTCGTTGTACGCCCGGACGCACGCGAGCGCGAGTTCGCGGTCCTCGGCCTCGTAGAAGGTCTGCCCGCAGAATCGAGGAAACGTCGGGAACGGAAGCGACCCGTCGACCCAGTTCAGCTCGAAGTCCTTCTTGCGTTCCTTCGCGTCCCAACACCCGGGGCGCATGTCGTCGTAGGTCGTCGCCGTCATCGTCATGACGGTCTTGTCGAAGGTGGACACGTCGTCACCCTCGGTCGCGGCCTTGGGGATCGCCACGAACTTCTTCTGGACGTAGATGACCTTGTCCTCGTAGATCCAGGCGTCGCCCCACTCGCCGTCGGGATCCTCGGTCATCTCGTACTTGGCGCCCTTCTTCAGGCGGAACTTGCCCCACCGCTTGCGCTCGACGCGCGGACCCTTCTCGCGGTACTTCTCGGGCAGCCAGGTCTGCCAGACGTGGGGTGGTTCGACGACGTGATCGTCGACACTGATGATCTTCGGCAGTTCCACTGGCTCCCCCGGGGTCGTTCGGTTCCCTGACGGGCGTGTCAGGTTCTCACCGTACCGTGCGAGCGGATGCCCCGTCCCGATTGCCGCGGTCGTGCCGGGGGACGGGCGACCCGGCTCAGAGGTAGTCGTGCCGGGCGAGATCCCGGGTGGCGAACCAACCGGGAATCGCGGGGAGGTAGTAGAAGGCGAGCTGGTTGGCGAGGGCGGCGGCGACCGCCACGTCACGGTCGACACCGAAGGACACCAGCGCGGCGGAGAGGCCGACCGTCCCCACGGCGGTGGATCCGCCCGGGACCGGCACGGAGTTGGCGATGGCGACGACCGCGATGTTGGCGGCGAGCAGCGCCCAGAACGACGTGTGGCCGCCCACGGCCACGAGGCACGCCTGAAGGCACCACGTGGCGAGGAGGAGAGCGGCCGCGTTGCCGAGCACCAGCAATCCGAGGTGCTGCGGGGATCGCAGCGCGTCCCAGATCGTGCCGGCCGCGCGGGTGATCGGCGGTATGACGATCCGCCGGAGTCGGGGGAGCGCGGCGAGGACCGCGCTGACGAGCGCGGCGACCACGCCAACCAGGACGAGCGTGGCGAGGAAGCCGTCCGTCGGGATGAGTGACAGGTCGACTCTCTGCGGATCGAGTGCGAGCGCGAGGACGAACAGGATCGCGGATGCGATGAGCGCGCCGACCGCGCCGAGCACCCCGCTGGCCGCGACCGCGGCGCTGAGGTCCACGCCGACTTTCTGGAGGTAGCGCACCTGCATCGCCTGGCCGCCGATGGCCGGGATGGCGAGATTGGAGAACGACATCCCGAGTTGCACCTCCGTCGTGCGCCAGAGGGGGAGTCGGATCGGGACGGTGCCCTGGAGGCCGATCGCATACCCGACGTTGGAGACGAACGCGTAGCCCAGCGCGAGTGCCAGCCACTCCCACTGGGCCGAACGCAGCGTGGCCCAGACCTCGCCGGTGCCGCCCAGCTCCGACAGCAACACCGCGATGGCGACGAGCGCGCCGAGCGCCATGGCGGCGCTGCGGCGGCCGATCCGGTAGATCCGGGTGAGCTCGGGCGTGCCGATGCCGACGGCCGCTGCCCCGACCTCCCGCAATCGCCCGAGACCCGCGACGACCTCCCGCCGTCGCGCGCCCGAGAGGGGAGCGGCGGCGAGGGCGGCGGGTTGCAGGAGCGGCAGCGCCGCCTCGATGCAGGGAGAGCCCATGACCCCGATCGCCGCCCGGACCGCCCGCTCCGGTCCGACGAGGGCGCTCGTCGTCGCCAACATGGTGGCCACGTCCTTGGCCAGCGCTTCGGCCTTGCCGGTGGATGTGGCCTCGTCGAACCCGACGATGTGCGGTTCCCGCCCCGCCATGATGACGTGACCGGTGTCGAGGTCGTTGTGGGCGATCCGGGCCCGTTGCAGCGCCGCGACGTTTTCCCAAATGCGGTTCAGGACCGCGTCGTCGACGGTGGCGGGGTCGGCGTCGGCCAGAACCTCGCCCACGACCGGCCGCTCGACGAGGACAGCAGCCCGCGGTCCGGCGCGTCCGGCGGCGACGATCTCCGGCACCGTGACCCCCGCCTGTTTCGCGACGAGCATCAGGAATGCCTCGTGTTCGACCTGCTGCGTGCGGGTCAGGGAGAGGCGCGGGCCGGAGTCGCGGTAGACGAGCAGGCTCCACAGTTTGGTGAGCAACCGTGATTGCGCCTCGTCGCGCCCGACGACCTTGACCCGGAGTGGGCCGTGGTCGTCCTCGGCGTGGACGACGGTCGAACCGCTCGGCTGCCGTTCGGACAGGCGGGCGTTGCGGGCGACGATGCCGAGTTGTGCGAGCGCCGCGACCACTTCGGGGATGGTCGGTCGCATACCCGGCGAGCCGAAGATCAGGTGGACACCGGAGCCGACTCCCCAACCGAGCGCGACGCCGGCGAAGAGTCCGACGGGTACCGCGTTGCCGAGGTAGAGCGATGCGGTCGCCAGCCCGCCGACGAGCAGCCAACCGAAGATGCGGGTCGGCCGCCGCACGTACGGCGACGCGACCGTGATGATGGCGACGATCACCGCGATGCGCACGGCGGGAAACGACGGCGAGCTTCCCAGTCGGGTGGCGCTGCGGACACTCCGAATCAGGGACTCGTGTTCGACGACCAGCTGACCGACGGCGCGTGAGATCGCCCAGGCCAGGAGGCCGGCCAGGAGGAGATCCCGCGCGAGGGTGAGTCGGCGGATCACGAGCGCGGCGACAACGACGAGTCCGACTGCCCACAGCGCGCCCAGGCGATACAGGGTGCGGAAGAGCGGCGCGAGACCGTTGGGCAGGGTGTTGAACAGTTCGAAGACGGCCTTTTCGGTGGCCGTGGTGTTGCCGACGTGGCGGGTTGCCGCGATCACCAGCGCCAGCGCGATGGAAACCGCGATCCAATCCGAGGTCCGCCGCCGCCGACCGCCCTCTCCTGCCCGTCGGAAGTATCGCCGGCGCCAACTCGGTGTATCGATCGGTGGCGCCGGTGAGCCTCCCGATGTCATGTCCATTCGCCGTCAGTCTGCCTCAGGGTCGCGTGAGCTGCGAGGCGAACACGCCGTCGTGGGCTGCTACTGCTCGCGTGGCTCGAGGATGACGACGGGGATCTCCCGGTCGGTCTGCGCCTCGTACTCGGCAAAGCCGGGGTAGCGCTCCTTCTGCGTGCTCCAGATCCGATCGCGTTCGGTCGACATGGCGACGCGAGCGGTCGCGGCGCGCGTCGTGGTTCCAACCTCGATGGTGACGTTCGGGTTGGCCACGACGTTGTGGTACCAGGCGGGGTTGGTGGGCGCGCCGCCCTTCGAGGCGAACACCGCCCAGCCGTCTCCGACGGCTTGGTACATCATCGGGTTGACGCGCTCCTGGCCGGACTTGGCCCCCGTCGAGTGGAGGAGCAACACCGGTGCTCCCTCGAACTGGCCACCGAGGCGCCCACCGTTCGCTCGGAACTCCTCGATGATCGCGGTGTTGAAGTCGGTCACGTCGTCGGCCATGGTGGTGATGTCCTTTCCCCGTGTGCGACGAACCAACCGGTGGTTCGTCGCCCGCATTCCCGCCCCGTCTACGGTTCGCGGCTTCGGATGGCCACGAGGAGGCCGAGGCGTGCGAGCCGTTGACTATCCGTTCGACATCCCGACATCGTCGTTCGTGTTCCACCCGCGGACCGGGTCCGCCGTGCCCTTCGAAGCCGCCGACGTCGACGCGGACGGCCGCGTCGCGGTGTTGGCGGTCGGCTCGAACGCGTCCCCGAGTCAGCTCCGGCGGAAGTTCCCCGCGGAGCTCGGGCTCCACGATCCGATCCCGGTCGTTCGGGTCGCGGTCGCAGGGCTCGACGCCGTGTACGCGGCCCGGGTCGCGCGGTACGGCTCGATCCCGGCGACACCGTTCCCGGCCCCCGGAGTCACCGCGCGCCTCCACGTCACCCTGCTCACGCGCGACCAGCTGGAGCGGATGAATCGGACCGAGGCGGTCGGATCCGCGTACGACCTGGTTTCGGTGCCGGACGGCTCGGTCGTGTCACCGGCGCCGGTGGGAGACACGGTGTGGTGTTACCGGTCGCGCGCCGGAGCTCTGGCCGTCGACGGTCGACCGGTCGCGTTGCGCGCCCTGACGGCCGACGGACGGAGGTTCCCGGCCTGGGATCAGCACACGATCCTCGAACACGTCGCAGTACCGATGGCGGTGACGGTCGAGGAGTTCGTCGATCGAGTCGTGAGCGTCACCGGCTTCCGTGAACAGGTCGACGACCGTCTGCGCGGTCGTGGACTGCACTGGTGACCGGACCCGCTACGGAGCCGTCGCGTCGGCCGTTTCGAAGCGGCCGAGGCCGTAGTCACCGGCGATCGTGGTGCGATGCATGCACCGGGTGTGCTCGGGGGCCATGCCCGAGACGGAGTGCAGCACCCGCCAGTTGTCCCAGATGACCATGTCGGTCGGTCGCCAGGTGTGGAAGTAGCTGAGCTCCGGCGCTGTCGCGACGATCTCGTCGCAGACGTCGCTGAGGAGCGCGTCGCCCACAACAGGGTCGAGGCCGGCCAGACCCTTGGCCATCCAGGGCGAGACGTGGAGCACCTTCTCGCCGGTGCGGCGGGTCCAGACGGCGGGGTGGAGCGCCCGCGGTCGATTGGCGAACTCGGCCATGACGGCCGCGGCCTCACGGCTCGGTTCGACTTCGACGAGATCCGCCGGTCGTCCGAACCGGAGATTGTCGAGGATCACGTCCATCGCGTACAGGACGGTCTCTCCTTCGATGCGCTCGCGCACCTCCGGCGAGATGGCTCGGTAGAGCGCGATGCCGTCGACGAACCCGGTACGACCGCCGTCGGGCGGTCCTTCCACCGATCGCAACACGCCGGCCCGGTTGAGCTGATCGTTGTAACAGTGGTCGAAATGCCAGGGCAGCCACTGGGAGAGTTCGACTCCGTTCAGTCGCACCTTGCCGGGCTGGTCGGGTTCGTGACGGATCTCGATGACGCCGAGTTCGCCTCCCGCGCGTGGGGTCGCCTTGCTGGGGTGGTCTTTCAGCGGACCGAAGACGGTGCTGAGCGCGACCTGCATCTTCGGGTCGGGTTCGACGTCCTCGAAGACGAGCAGGCCGTACGTCTCGAAGAGCGCGTTGAGTGCGGCGCGTGTGCCGACGTCACCGGTGAGGGCCTGCGTGACGCCGCCGACGCGGGCTCCGAAGCCGATGTCCTCGCGAATCGGGGTGACGGTCAGGCTCATGAGTGGCTCCAGTCGCCGGGTTGATTCATTCGGGTTCGTTGCCGATCGCGCGGCCCGCCCACTCCAGGAGCTGCGGCGCGAGCAATGGCCAACGAACGAACAGAGAGCCGGTGACCTCGACGTCGGCCCGGCGCTCGTTCCACTCGTCGTCGCCCCACGGTGGCTCGACCAACTCGGCGCCGGGAAGGCCGGCCGCGAGCGCCTCCGACGTCGCGCGCGTGTGGGACATGTCCGACGCACCACTGCGGAACACCAGGATCGGAATCCGGAGACGCCGGATGTCGGTGTCGGCGAGGCCCGGGACGAGCGCATCGTCACACGGGCAGTAGGCGAGCGCCCAGCGGTCCATGACCGCGAGGAACTCGGCCCGATCCATCGCCAGGATGCGATCGCGGTTGGTGGGGTTGAGGGCCTGGGTCTCCTGCCACTGGTCGAGCGCGGCAACGGCTTCCATCCCGCCGTGCCAGGCCGCGTCGGCCGATGGCATGCAGTAGTAGTTGGCGAGTTGCAGGAGTCCGGGCACACCACCACTGATCCACCACATCGCGAGCCCCGCGGCCACGTCCGGGTGGCGGGCCGCGGTCAGGAGCGATACGCGTGCGCCGCCTGACCCACCGGCGATGATCGTGGGTCCCAGGTCGAGGTGGCGCAGCAACGCGGCCAGTGCGTCGGCCTGGACTTCGGATTCGGACGGTCCCGCGAACACCACCGACGATGCACCGCAGTTCGGACGGTCCCACAGCAGGACCTGGTTGCCGTGTGCGGCGAGTGATTCGGCCATTTCGTGGAGGCCGCCGACGTCCTTCGTGAATCGGCCGCCCGGCGTGAGCACCCAGGGGCGACCCTCGCCGACGAGTTCGTAGGCGATCTCGACACCGTCGACGCAGGCGACCGCCATCAGGACTCCTGTCGCGTGAGGTCGGCGCCGCGGCCGGACATCGACGGGACTCGCGTCGCGTCCGGTGTGAACACCGCGTGGATCGGGCGGTCGCCGGGGACGTCGCCGGCCATGCGACCGAGCAGCTCCGGCAGCTCGTCGAACGCGACGACGCAGCGCGCGAGCTCCGCGAACGGATACTCGTCGGTCGTGAGCATGTCGAGCGCCGCTCGGTAGGCGTTGGCGTCCACCCCGAGGGCGCCGAGTACGCGCACCTCCTTGGTCACGATGAGGTCGGGGTCGAAGCCGGGCGCGGTGGGATCGCCGCGGGTCCCGGCCAGGACGACGGTTCCGCCGGACCGAACGAGTCGCAATGCCTGTCCGGGAGCCGTGGCAGCCTTCGCGGTGACGTCGACCACCACGTCGGCCAGGTCACCGGTCGCGGCCCGTAGGGCCCGAATCGGATCGTCACGCGTGATGTCGACGGTGAGATCGGCGCCGAATGCGGTGGCCGCGTCGAGGCGGTCGAGATCATCGGGACCGACTCCGGTCACCATGACGAATTGCGCACCGGCGTGCTTGGCCGCCGCGCAGGCCGCCAGGCCACGGATGCCCGGTCCCAGCACGACGACGACATCGCCGGGCCCGGTCCCGGGCAGCTCGACGGCCCAGCGCAGACCTGCACCCACGGGGTTGAACGCGGTGGCGAGCACCGGGTCGAGTCCCGCGGGGACGGGTACGAGCATCGCGTCGGGGGCCAGATGGAGGTGGGTCGAATAGCCGCCCCACAGACTGGGTGGGTTGTCGACATCGATGAAGCCGTACATGTCCCGGAGTCCGTGGCGGCGACAGCGTCGATAGGAGCCGGCCGCACACGATGCACACTCACGACAGGACATGAAGACCTCGACCGCGACCCGGTCGCCGATTTCGACACCCCACCGCTCGAGCGCGATCGGGCCGGCCGCTTCGACCACCCCGACGATCTCGTGACCGGGAATGAACGCGAACCCTGGGCTGAGGGTGCCGGTGAACTGCTCATGGTCGGTGCCACAGAGTCCGCACGCCTCGATTCGCAACCGGCCGTCGTCCGCCCGGACGGCGGGGAGCGCGAACCGAGACCGCTCGAGCGTGCGGGGCGCCCGGAGCACCGCCGCTTCCGCCGAGTCCGATGGCATACCGGTCAGATCCGGGTGCGAAGGGTTTCGAGACCGGGGCCCGAGAGATCATCAACGGCCGACGCACGACCAGCCATGGTCATGACGAGCGCCTCGAGCGGACCGTCCACCTCAGGTCCGTCGCCCGTGGTCCACTCGGCATCGGTGGCGACGAGGCGGAGCCCGGCGATGCGCTTCTTGGTCCCGAACGGAAAGCCGTATCCCTTGATCCGGTCGGCCGCGATGATCAAGGTGCCGACGGGGATGTCACGCTCGATGCCGAGAGGTCGGCGGATGTCCTGCGAGTGGCACACGGTGTCGAGCAGGACGTCCGCGGGTTTGGTCATCGGCGGACTTCGGCGCGATCCCGCAGCATCCCGGAACGCGGCCAGCAGTTGCGACGGATCTCCGACCGCGCGCGCGACCGCATCCCGGGCCATGAACGTGTTGAAGTTCAGGCCGTTGGTCGCGAACCCTTTCATCGCCTTCCCCGGGGTCATCTCGGTCGCCGAGAGCAGATGGCCGATCACGTCCCTGACCTTCCAGCGTTCGCACAGCGACGGTGTGTCCCACGCGTCGGGTGGGAGGTCCGCCAGGTCGTCGGCCAGCGCGCGCCGCTCGGTCTCGATCGCCGCCCATTCGTCCATCGGAATCCTCCCCGGCTCAACTTCGCGGGCGCCTGCATCCTGTCGCGTGTGTTCGCGTCTGTCGACCACCCGGTTCTGGCCGCGGCCCCGGCTGACGTCGGATGCCGCCCTAGTCTCCAACGATGCCTGCTTCGCTGGGGGAGCTCCTCGAACTCGAACGCATCGATCGCGACCTGTTCCGCGGGCAGAACGAACCGGGGGCCCGGGAACGACTCGCGCTCTACGGCGGCCAGGTCGCAGCACAGGCGTTGGCCGCGGCCGGCGCAACCGTTCCGGAGGAGCGCCAGCCGCACTCGTTCCACGGCTACTTCCTCCGACCCGGTCGGGTCGACCGGCCGGTCGTCTTCGCGGTCGATCGGGATCGGGACGGTGGTTCGTTCTCGGCCCGCCACGTGCGCGCGGTGCAGGAGGGTGAGGTGATCTTCTCCATGCTCGCGTCGTTCCACGAGCATCGGGATGCGCCGACGTTCGACGCGGTGCCGACCCGTGAGGTCCCTGCGCCGGAGACCTTGGTGGCGCGACCTTCGGTCGCGTCGCTCGTCGAGGTGCGCGAAGTCACGCCGACCCGCATCGTGCGCCGCCAGATGCGTCATCCCGACTGCGTATGGGTGCGGACGACGACGCCGTTGTCCGATGATCCCCTGACCCACGCGTGTGCAGTCGCCTACGCATCGGACCTCGGAACCGGGTTCGGTCAGACCGAGGTCCCCGGGCTCGCGACCGGTGGACCGAGCATCGACCATGCGGTGTGGTTCCACGCGCCGATCCGGGCCGACGAGTGGATGTTGCTCGAACTCACCCCGCGGAAGGCGCTCTCGTCGCGCGGCGTATACGAGGGGTCACTTCGCAATGTCGATGGTGTCTTGGGCGCGGTCATCGCCCAGGAGATGTTGTTGCGGGAGATGGTGCTCGACGACGAGACCCTCGGGCGGGTCGCCGACTTCCTGGGCGTGGTCCCCGAGGAGTGATGCCGCGCGGCCCGGTTCGGGTTCTCAGTTCGCGGCGCGGAACGCGATGAGTCGTCCGTCCTCGGTGCCGACGTAGAGGCGACCGAGCGAGACGATCGGTCCGCCCGTGATCGTGGTGCCGAGGTCGTGGTCCCACAGTGGAGCGCACGTGGCCGCACCGCAGCCGGCCGCCGGGAAGGCGCGGAGGCGACCGGTCGTGGTCGCGGTGTAGACGACGCCACCGGCGACTGCGGGCTGCGCGCCGACCGTCCCGCCGGTGTCGGCACTCCACCTCGGATTGCAGGCGGCGATACCGCAGCCGCCCCGATCGAACGCCACGAGTTTGCCGGCCGTGACCACGAAGACGTGGTCGTCGTCGATCGACGCCGGTGCACTCGGCGCGTCGTCGGTGGGCAGGGGGCCGATCCAGAGGTCGCCGCCCGTGCCCGGATCCAGCGCCCAGATGTGCCCGGCATCGCCGACGACGAGCTCCCGGTCATCGTTGCTCACCGTCGGTCGGGTCAGTCCGGCACCGAAACTCTTCGCCCATGTCGCGGGACAGAACCGGTACGGCGAGCCGGGGAAGGGGTGGAAACATCCGACCGGCTCGGTGAGTGGGTATCCGCGGAGCTCGTTGCCCAGCGAGAGGGAGAAGCCGGTGTTCGTCACCGCCGGGCTCGACAGCGGCGGAGCGCCTTCGGTGCCGTACACCGAGAGGTGTGCACTCCAGCTCCGGGTGGGATCATGTTCGTCGGTGACGAAGTAGCCCACCACGCCGACCCCGGAACCGATCACCTGTCCCGTCGTGCCGATGATCCGGCCGGCGCGCGGGATCGCGGCCTCGAAGGCGGTCGGCGCGACGATGCCCAGATCGGCGCCCGTCGTCGCGTCGTAGCTGTGCGTGCCGGTGCCCGGCACGACACCGCGATAGATGCTCACCGGAACGAGAACCCGGCTGCCGCTGATCGCCGGCTTGCCCGCGTTGACGGGGACCTGCGCCGCGATACCGGCGTCGTACAGGACGGCTCGCCACTGTTCGGTTCCCGTCGCGGGGTCGATGGTGACGAGCTTGTGACCCACCGAGATGTGGACGCCACCGGCTGAGGTGACCGGCTCCAGCACGGCGCGGGGTGTGGTCCACTCGGCGTGCCAGGTCCAGTCGTGCACGAGGTTCGAGACATTCTTGGGGTTCACATCGGTCTCGCTCACGGCGTGACCGGAGCGCTGGGGTCCCGCGCCCGGAACCGTCCAGCACCCGGCGAGCACCAGGGCTCCGAGCATCACGCTCATGACACGCGCACGCCTCACCTCAGCACCTCCTCGGACCCGAGTCGTGATCTTCCCCCGGGCCGAGCCGAGTTTGCAGGGTCGAAGGTCACGTCGTGTCAAGGGGCTCGGCGTCACCCCAGCCGCCGCCACCGGGCGTCAACATCCGCAGGACGTCGCCGGACGTCAATCGGATCGTGCACTTGTCGGGCAGCCGTTCGGCCCGGGACTCATCGCCGCCGGGGAGGAGCACGTTCTCTCCGGCTGCCCCCGGCCCACCGCCGGCGAGGCCCCACGGATTCGTGCGGCGCCGCTCGGTGATCAACGAGACGGTCGCGTCGACGAGCACCTGGAGGTCCCGCTCGATGCCGTCGCCGCCGGGTGCCGCGCCCGTACCCCCGCTGTCCCGTCGCAGCCGCTGGCGCAGCACCCGCATCGGGAACGCCCGCTCCAACGCCTCGACGGGGGTGTTGCGGGTGTTGGTCATTCCCGTGTGCACGCCGCTCATCCCGGCCTGCACCGGCGGCCGCCCGCCCTGCCCGCCCGCGACCGTCTCGTAGTACACCCAGGCGCGGTCGTCGCCGACGGGGCCGGGGCCACCGATGAGCACGTTGTTCATGGTGCCTTGCGATGCTGCGCCGACGCGCTGGGGGAGGGCCTCGGCCAGTGCGCGCAGGCACACGTCGGCGATGCGCTGACTCACCTCCACGTTGCCTGCGCCGACCGCGGCCGGGAAGCGGGCGGCCACCAGGCTCCCCTCTGGCGCGATCACCGTGACCGGCCGCATCGCCCCCGCGTTCGCCGGCAACCCCGGATCGAGCGCGCTGCGCAACGCGAACTCGACGCACGACACAGTCACGGCTTCGACCGCGTTGACGTTGCCGGATGATTGGTCGTCGGTCCCGGTGAAGTCGACGACCAACGTTCCGGCGCGCGCGACGATGCGACAGCGGATCGTCGCCGGTCGCTGCTGGTCCGCCCGCGGTCCGGTGGAGTCCAGGATGTCGGCGGACTCCCACTCGCCATCACCCAGGGTTACGAGTGCTGCACGCATGCGTCGTTCGCCGTGGTCGAGCACGGCGGCGAACGGTTGGCCCGCGAGGGTGGCGAGCCGGGCCGCGCCGACGATGTTCGCGCCGATCTGGGCGTCGAGGTCGCCGGCGCGCTCGGTCGGTGTGCGCGAGGAAGCGACGATCACGTCCCTCACGTCGACGGTCAGCCGCACCGGGGGCAGCCGGAGCCCCTCCTGTGCGATGTCGGTCGCGTCGGCGGGGAGCGACCCGGGCGCTGCACCACCGAGATCCGCGTGGTGGGCCCGGTTCGCGACCCATCCGACCAGCCGGCCGTCCACGTGGCACGGGGCCACGACCGTCACGTCGTTCAGGTGCGTCCCGCCTGCGTACGGGTCGTTCACCACCGCCTGCTCGCCCGTCCCGAGCGGATCTCCGCGGCCGTCGAAGCGGGCGATCACCGCGGCCACCGACGCGGGCATCGATCCGAGATGCACGGGGATGTGCTCGGCCTGGGCCAGCATCCGACCGGCCGGATCGAACACCGCCGCCGAGCAGTCCGCCCGCTCCTTGATGTTCGGGCTGAACGCGGCGCGCTGCAGGACCGCGCCCATCTCGTCGGCCACGCCGCTCAGCCGCGCGATCAGGACCTGCAGTGCCGCGGGATCGAGGCTCATGGCGAGGTCCGTTGGAGGATCAGGGAGCCGAGTGGTCCCTCGTGACCAGTCCATCCGGCGGGAATCCAGATCGTGCAGTCCTCGCGCACTTCGACCCGGGGACCCGAGACCGGCTCCGGCCATCGACCGGTCCAGTCGGCGAGCACCTCGCCCACGGTGGACGGTGCCGCCGCCTCGGCGACCGCGCGCAGGACGGTGACCTCGACGGGATCCCCACGCCGGTAACCGTTCTGACGTTCATGGGCGTCCGCGAAGTCGGCGACGGCGGCGACGCGGATGTCGTGGCTCTGACCGGTGTACCGGCAGTCGACGGCGGTGCGGACCGAACATGGTTCGACGCCCAACGCGATCCGGGCCTGATCGGCGAGGTCGGTGAGGGCGGCGTCGAGTCCGTCGAGGTCGGCGCCCGAGGGCCAGCTGCGCACCAGTTCCCGATGGCGCGGGGAGATCAGCAACCCGACCGCGGACAGGACACCGGCGGCCGCCGGGACGATCACGGTGGTCATACCCATCGCCTCGGCGAGCTCGCAGGCGTGCAACGGTCCCGCCCCGCCGAAGGCCACCAGCGCGAGACCGGCGGGGTCGACGCCACGCGCGACCGACACGTGGCGCAGTGCCTGTTCCATGCCGGCGTTCACGACGGCGATCACGCCTTCCGCGTCGGCGCTCGATCCGGCCAAGGCCGCGTAGGCCGCGTCGATATCCAGGCGGTGTCCCGCGCCCGTGCCGAACCGGGTCGCCGACGGAATTCGGCCGAGCGCCAGGTTGGCATCGGTCACGGTGGGTCGATCGCCGCCGAGGCCGTAACACGCGGGGCCGGGGTCGGCGCCCGCCGACGCCGGGCCGACGACGAGCGCGCCGCCGGGATCGAGATGGGCGATGCTGCCGCCGCCCGCGCCGATGGTGTGGATGCCGACGGAAGGCAACCGCACCGGCAGGCCGGCCACGTCGTGTTGCGCAGTCACCGCCGGTGCACCGTCGAGGATCAGACAGACGTCGGTGCTCGTGCCGCCCATGTCGAAGCTGATCGCATCCGGATACCCGCACGCGGTCGCGACCTCGGCCGCGGCGCGCGCGCCGGCGGCCGGACCGGAGAGCAGCAAGGCGGCCGGGAGCTCGGCCGCGCGGTCGACGTCGAGCAGCCCGCCGGCGGACGTCATCACCACGACCTGGTCGGCCGCGTCGGCCAACCCGGCGAGGTAGGGCCGACACACCGGCCGGAGGGCCGCATTGACGACCGTGGTCACCGTGCGCTCGTACTCGCGCATCTCGGGCGAGACCTCGTGCGACGCGCAGACGTCGTAGCCCCGATCGCGCAGTTCACCTGCGAGCACGGCCTCGTGGGTCGCGTCGAGATCCGCATGGAGCAGACACACCGCGACCGCCTCGGTGTCGGCCGGTGCCACCGGTGCCGAACCGGGTTCGTACGGCAGAAGGACGGTTCCGTCGGCGGCGAGCCGTTCCCGGACTTCGAGCCGACGGTCGCGTGCGACGAGCGGTGTCGGCCGATCGACGAACGGGTCGTAGAGGCTCGGTCGGTCCTGGCGGCCGATCTCGATGACGTCGGCGAAGCCGTCGGTCGTGTAGAGCGTGACCGTGGCGACCCGGCGTTCGAGGAGTGCATTGGTCGCGACGGTCGTGCCGTGCGCGAGGACCTCGATCGCCTCCGGCGTGATCTCCGCCGCGCCGGCGCGCACGGCGCGGCCGGGATCCTGGGGCGTCGACAGGAGCTTGCGGATCCGACCGTCGGTGCTCACCACATCGGTGAAGGTGCCGCCGCTGTCCGCTCCGATCCGCACACCAGCACCGTAGTCAGGTGCCGGAATATCCGGGTCAGGTGAAGATGATCTGTCCGCCCGCGGCCTGTTCGTAGAACTCGCCGACCGTGATGATGTCCTGGACCGAGTCGATGAAGTCGTCGGCGCTGAGCCCGAACATGTCGACCGATGCCTTGCACGCATACATGCCGGCACCGGTGTCGCCGATCATCTCGATGAACTCCGGAATCGGAGGGATGTCGAGTTCCTCCATCTTCTTGCCCATCATGTGCGTCGCCAAGGCCGACATCCCGGGGAGGCCGCCGATCATGGTGGCCATGTGCATGCCGGGATTGCCGACGGTCGCCACCTTGATGTGCTCGATGCGCTTGCGATGGATCGCGTCGAGCCCGAAGAAGGTGAAGAACAGGTTCGCGTCGATCCCTTCGGCGCGGGCGCCGTTCGCCATGATCAGTGCGGGGTAGATCCCTTCGAGCGAGCCCTTGGAGACGATGATCGAGACCTTGTCGATCGTGTCACTCATGCGGTGTCCTTCCGTCGGCCGGGGAGTGGCCGGGTCGAGTCATCAGATACAGCCGCGCGGCTTGGGAATCCCGGCGATCTTCGCGGCGAGCTTGGCCGGGCCTTTGGGGAACAGCTGGTAGAGCTCTTTCACCGGAACGCCGGAGCTCTTGCCGAGCGCACGGACGGTCGGGCCGGTGCCCTTCTCGAAGTACTCCTTGCGCATGTACCGGATGACTTCCCAATGGCGGTCGGTCAACGGCTCGATCGACTCGCGCTTCGCGAGCTCGACCGCGATCTCCTCGGTCCACTGGTCGGGGTGCTCGAAGAAGCCTTCCTCGTTGACGTCGACTTCGACGCCGGCGATGGTCGCAGCAGTCACGGATTCCTCCTCGGGTGACAGGTGATGGGATTCAGTCGGCGGCTGACGCCTCGACGTGTTTGCCCGCCAGGGGCATGTCCGGCGTGATGCCCGGGATGTCGCGCCCGGGGAGGAGCGCGTGCCAGTAGAACCACTGGAACATCAACTTGCCCAGGTGGTTGAGGCGAGACTCCTTGAGCAGCGGCGCACCCACCGGCGTCGGGAAGTGGCCGGGCACCGGTTCCTGCTCGTAGTTGAAGTCGATGAGCATCGCCTGGTGGAACCCGGTCTCGATGAAGCAGTTGGCGTGCCCGTCGTAGGAAGCGTCGAGCGGCTCACCGCGGAGGAACCGCTGGATGTTCTCGACGAGGATCTCCCCCTCGAAGTGGGTCACGGAGCCGGCCTTCGAGATCGGCAGGTTGGCGGCGTCACCGATCGCGAAGATGTTGGGCTTGACCTGGGATTGGAGCGTGTGGGGATCGGTCACGACGAAGTCGAGATCGTCGCCGAGCCCGGGAGATGCACCGACGAACGCCGCGCCGCTGTGCGCCGGGATCACCACGGCGAGATCGAAGGGGACCTCGCGCTCGTCGTAGCTGATCAGGCGACCACCCGCGCCGTCGACCTCGCCCGTGTTGAACTCGGTGACGAGGTCGATCCCACGGTCGGCGAGCATGCTTCCCAGTGTCTGCGACGCGACTGGTTTCGTGAAGGCACCGTCGAGCGGCGTGACGTAGGTGATCGACACCTGGTCGCGGATGCCGCGTTCGTGGAAGTACCAGTCGGCCAGGAAACAGAACTCCAGTGGCGCGACCGGGCACTTGATCGGCATGTCGATCACGTTGACGACGATGCGCCCGCTGGTGAACGCCTCGAGTTGGTCGTGGAGCGCGCTCGCGCCGGGCAGGTCGTAGAACGTGCAGACCTTCTCCATCCACCCCGCGCCGGTGAGGCCTTCGGTCTCCTCGGGCACCAGGCGGGAACCGGTGGCGACGACCAACACGTCGTAGTCGAGCACGGTGCCGTCGCTCAGGTGCACGGAGTCCGTCTCGATGTCGACGTGATCGACGGCATGCTGGAGGTACTCGATCCCGCGATGCAGCTGCCGCTCGCGGGGCCGGATGATGTCGTCGGCTTCGGCGAGACCGAACGGCACGAACAGCAGTCCGGGCTGGTAGACGTGATCGCCGTCGAGGTCGACGACGGTGATCCTGGCGTCGCCGCGGAGCGCCTTCCGGAGGCGGTTCGCCGTGAGCGTTCCTCCGGTGCCGCCGCCGAGGATCACGACGCGCGACGTCATGCCGAGCCGATTTCTGAATGTCGTTGGTTCACGGGGCGAGTGTGGCGGCTGGCCGGGACCGGTCGTAGGGCCGAAGGGCCCGCGGTCCGAGGCCGAACGGCGCGCTCGTCGGGTCCCGGCTCAGCCGGCAGCGACGTCGACGACCAGGCGAGGTGGCGCGGTGAGCGTCGACACGGCGAACGGGCGTCGCCGGTCGAGACCGAGCGCCCACGCGCTCTGCCCCTCGAAGTCCTCGACGAGTCGATACTCGCGAATCGAGACCACGTTCGTCGGGAAGACGTCCTTCGGGCCGGTGTACCCGGCAGGCTCGGGGCCGGCCATCCAGGATCCCAGCGACACCATGAGCACGGCGTCGCCCCGCATCGTGATGGCGATCCCGCTCGGCGACAACGAGATCGGCTTCGGCACATAGCGGACCCAGTAGCCGGGGAACTCCAATGCGGGGTCGGCAGGTTGGAGTTCGACGACGAATCGCTCGAAGCACTTGTGCGCGCCCGTGCGGACGTCCTTGCCCACCAGCGCACTCATGCGATTCGGGAACCCGTCGCGCACATCGACGGTGCTTCCCCCGCTCGGACATCCCGTTGTCGTCGTCGAAGGTGTCGCCGTGGTCGACGTCGTGGTCCGGGTGCCCGGCGGGCGAGATCGGGTGGTCGAGGTTGTCCCCGCCCTCGATCCGCCGTCGCTCCCGGCACACGCCATGAGACCGAGCCCCGCCACGCTGAGCAGGATCGCCAGTTTCTTCATCAGGCGAGTGTGGCCGGCCGCGTCCGGCATCGACCAGGGGCGGAGGTCCCGGTCGGTGGTGCGACGCGACGCTGCTCGTCACGGAAGTCGGGACCACCGACCCTTCCCGGGGCGTGGTGCACGTTGTCCAATGGTTGCCGGTTGATGAGCGGTGTGGAGAGTGAGTGGGAGTTGAAGGTGGATCGCATGGGGCCGCTCGATGCCATGTTCGTGGCGGTCGAGGATCACGTCAATCACATGCACATCGGTTCGATCGGGTTGTTCGCGGGTCCCGTTCCACCATTTCGGGACGTGCGGGCGGTCGTCGAGGGCAAGCTCGGTCTGGTGCCGCGCTATCGCCAGCGGGTGCGCGAAGCACCGCTGAGCATCGGACGTCCCTTGTGGATCGACGACGATCGCTTCGATCTCGACCACCACCTCCGGCACACCGCGGTTCCGCCGGGCGAGCCCGGGGGACTCGACCGGCTCATCGAACGAGTCATGTCGCAGCCACTCGATCGGGCCCGACCGCTGTGGGAGATGTGGGTGGTCGAAGGTCTCGCCGACGACCAGTGGGCCGTGATCAGCAAGGTGCATCACTGCATGGTCGACGGCGTTGCGGGCAGTGACCTGCTGGCGCTCGTCATGGACCGAACGCCCGATGAACCGGTTCGGGAACCCGAACCATGGGCTGCCGCTCCGGAGCCGACACGATTCGACCTGGCGCGCATGAGCGGAGCCAATGCAGCAACGGTCGTGGCCGATGTCGGCGCAGGCATCCTCGATTCAGTTCGGCACCCGGCTCGGGCCGCCCGGCGCCTGTGGGATGTGGTGGTGGGCACCGAGCAGTTGCTCGGTCCACTCGAACATCGCGGCCCCGCGCTGACCGGGCCGATCGGTCCGCACCGGCGCTGGTTCCGAACGACCGCCACGCTCGCCGATGTGCGCACGATCCGATCGGTGTTCGGGGGCACCGTGAACGACGTCGTGCTCGCGGCCATCACCCGGGGGTTCCGATCGCTCCTGCTGGCTCGTGGTGTCGAACCGTCGGGACAGAACGTCTCGTCGCTCGTACCGGTCTCCCTGCGTGGCGAGGATGCGCGTGGTGTGCTCGACAACCGGGTCGCGGCACTGCATGCGCTGCTCCCCGTCGCGATCGAGGACCCGGTCGACACGTTGACCGCGATATCCAGTCACGTCGATTCCCTGAAGCGTTCGCACGAGGTGGACGCATCGAGCACCGTGCTCGCGGCGGGTGACGTCGTCCCACCCGCGGCCGCGGCGGTCCTCGCCCGGGTCCTGGTGCACTCCCAGGAGTGGTTCCAGACGGTCACGACCAATGTCCCGGGGCCGCAGTTCCCGCTGTACCTGTGTGGGCGACGGATGACTGCCGCGTATCCATTCGTTCCCATCGCGGGGCACGTCCGGATCACGATCGGCATCTACTCGTACTGCGGGTCGTTGTATTTCGGCGTGACCGGCGACGCTGATCACTCGGCGGACCTGGGCGTGCTCATCGACGGCATCGACTCGGCCGTGGCGGACCTGCTCGAGCGGGCGAACATCGAGCCGGTCGCCGCTCCGGTCGGCGGCACTTCCTCGGACGGGGCGTAGGCTTTCCCTGTGTCCGATCAGCCGCGATCCCGGGAAAGGCGGGCCGTTCCGTGGCGCCTGTTCGCAGAGATCCTCGTCGGGATTCTTGCGGTGATCTTCGTCGTCCAGAACTCGGATTCGACCACTGTCGCGTTCCTCTTCGTCGAGGCTCGCGTCCACTTGTGGCTCGTGATCCTCATCTCGATGGCACTCGGTGCGGTGCTCGCCCTCGGTCTCAACGCACGCCGACACGGTCGCCGCTCACCGGGCGGCAAGGGCCAGCACTGACGCCGGCGCGGGCCGGAAAACCTCGGACGTCAGGGAACGAGTACCACGGGCAGGCCGCTGTGGTGAAGGACCTTGAGCGCGGTCGAGCCGAGACGAAGTCCGGTGATCCCGCCCCGTCCCCGTGATCCCACGACGATCATCCCGGCGTGGTCGCGTGTTCCGACGTCGGTGATGGCGGCGACGGGTTCGTTCACGATCACGCTCGGTGTCGTCGGGATCCCCGCCGTACGAAGTGGCTCGATCCACTGCTGTATCGCCAGTTCTGCCTGTCGGTACCAGCTCTGGGAATCCCAGCGTGGGACCCATTCGGCCATCACGAACTCCGCGTAGACCGCGAGCACTTCCTCCGCGACGGAGGTGCCGCACTCGCGCAGCCATTCGAGCGCACGGAAGCTGGCATTCGAGCCGTCGATGCCGAGCTCGACGATGGTCGGGAACGTCGTCCGGGCCGTGGCGGGAATGGCGGCGAGTGGCCGCGTCGTGTGATGGACCAGGTGGTGGGTGACGCTGCCGATGTGCAAGGCATGCGGTTGGCGCCCGGCGCCGCGTGCGCCGACGACGACGAGGTCCGCATCTTCCTCGTCGGCGAGCTGGGGCAGCGCGTTTCGAGCGTCGCCGTCGACGAGCACGGAGCGGACAGGTCCGCCGTCCGGCCGTACGTTGGCCGACCACTCGGTTTCCAGGGCGCGTTCGGCTTCGGCTCGCAGCTCATCGTGCATGCCCGGTGGAAGTTCGACGATGCCGGGTCCCCACCCGTGCGCAACCAGCAGGTCGCTCGACGTCGCGGCTGCGAATCGCCCCGCCCAGCGCACCGCGACCTGAGCGCTCGAGGATCCGTCGGTTCCTACCAGGATGGTCTTCATGGCATCCATGATGGGGAGACCGAGTCGACGCGGCCAGGGGACTAGGACCCTTCTCGACCGACTGGCGGTCACGCACCCGCCGGCGCCGTCATTGGTCGGGCTGGTGACCTCGGATCACGAGCACCGGGCACCGGCTGTGGTGGGCGACGTAGCTGCTCACCGAACCGAGCAGAACGTCGACGATCGCTCGGTGACCGTGGGAACCGACCACGATCATCGCGGCGCCGAGCTCGTCGGCCCTCTCGCAGAGGCGCGCCCCGACCGATTCCGAGCGACGTTCGATGATCTCCTGGTGGACCGGGTGCGGCCCGAAGGCCTGCGCGGTGCGGGCAAGGCCACCCTCGGCCGCGACGATCATCTCGCGGTAGTCGGCCTCAGCCTGTTCGAAGGTCTCGACCGGTCCCTCGAACCCGCCGGCATCCTCCTGGGGGTCGTGAAACTCGTCGACGACGGCGACGA
>CAZJBJ010000032.1:0-30435 GCA_964544295.1 uncultured Bifidobacteriaceae bacterium | reverse complement strand
CCCCACGTTGGGCGTCGTCAAGCGGGTTGGATATTGTCCCGTAGATATGCAAACAACGTCGGCGCCGCCTCCGCGCCCGGGCGCCGCTTTACTTGCAACGCCTTGCGGCCGAAGGCGAACTGGTCGACGTGTGCCTTGACGTCTTCGTTGCGGTGGCACTGGGCGTACAAGACGTTGGAAGGAGGCAACACCGAGTAGTGCATCCCCGTCGCGATGCAGTGGATGCCGCCCGTCCCTTCGTGGCGGTTGAGATAGATCTTGCGGTCGGCCAGGTTCGTGAAGTGGCGCACGATCTCGTTCTCCGCCAGCTCCGGCAGCCGCGGCGGCCGTGCGCGGCGCAGCTCGGCCGGGACCTCCGGCACGGGCAGGTCGTGCGACGCCACGCGGCCCGCACGCCGGCCCGCCTGGCTCTTCTCGAAGATCAGCTCCATCTCAGCACACCTCCGCGAGCACGTCGGCGAGGCGGTCGATCTCGGCCGGTGTGCGCTTCTCGGTGAGCGCCACGAGCAGGACGTCGTCCAGGCCCTCGAGGTCGCGCCCGAGCGCGTAGCCGGGGTGCACGCCGTGCTCGCGGGCACGCCGCACGACCTCGCGCGCCGGGATGGGCGTGCGCACGGCCAGCTCCTTGAACGCGGGCCGGTCGAACGCGGCCGGCAGCCCGAGCCGCTCTCGCGCGTAGCCGACGAGCGACATGCACGTCTCGCCGAGCTCGCGGAGCCCCTCGGGGCCGAGCCAGGAGAGCGTGACGAGCCCACCGAGCGCGAGGAGCGTCTGGTTCGTGGTCATGTTCGACGTGGCCTTCTCGCGACGGATGTGCTGCTCGCGCGTCTGCAGCGTGAGGACGAAGCCCCGCTCGCCGTTCAGGTCGACCGTCTCACCCACGATTCTCCCCGGCATGCGGCGAATGAACTCCGAGCGCGCTGCCAGGAATCCGTAGTGGGGCCCGCCGTAGCTCTGGTAGTTGCCGACGGACTGGCCCTCGCCGATCGCCATGTCGCAGCCGTAGGCGCCGGGGGCCTCGAGCACCCCGAGCGAGGTGAGGTCCACGTGCGCAACGGCGAGGGCGCCCGCAGCCTTGGCGGCGGCTGCATGATCCGGTGCCGGCTCCAGGCAGCCGAGGAAGTTGGGCTGCGGGAAGATCACGGCGGCTGCGTCCCGGGCGGCGGCGGCGAGGCGTTCGGGGTCGGTCGTGCCGCCGTCGTGGGGCACCTCGACGACCTCCAGGCCGAAGCCGGGCGCGTACGTCTTCACGACCTGCCGCAGCTGTGGGTTGAGCGTCTCCGTGAGGACGATGCGGGAGCGACCCGTGTGGTTCCTGGCGATCAGGCAGGCGTCGGCGGCGACGGTGAAGCCGTCGTACCCGGACGCGTTCGAGACGTCCATGCCGGTCAGCTCGCAGATCACCGTCTGGTACTCGAAGATCGCCTGCAGGACGCCCTGGCTCATCTCCGGCTGGTACGGCGTGTAGGCGGTCAGGAACTCGCCGCGCTGCAGGACGTAGTCGACGATCGCCGGCACGTAGTGGTCGTAGATCCCTGCGCCGAGGAACGACAGCTCCGAGCCGGTGTGCGCGTTCTTCGCGGCGAGCTCCTCGAGGTGCCGCACGAGCTCGGCCTCCGAGAGGGCCGGAGGCACGTCGAGCTCGCGGTCGAGCCGCACCGAGGCAGGAATCTGCGCGAACAGCTCCTCCATCGACGAGACGCCGATCGCCGCGAGCATCTCGTCGCGGTCTCGCTCCGTGAGGGAGAGGTAGCCGGCGGTCATCTCACGTGCCGCGCTGCCGCGACGCGGGCGAGGGAGGGCCCGTCATTGCTCGGCTACCACGGCACGGTACGCCTCGACGTCGAGCAACCCGTCGACCTCGGACGGGTCGGACAGGCGGATGCGCACGAGCCAGCCATCCCCGTACGGGTCGTCGTTCACGATCTCGGGCTCGTCGACCGCCTTCTGGTTCACCTCCAGGATCTCGCCGGAAAGCGGCGCGATCACGTCGGACACGGCCTTGACGGACTCGACCTCGCCGTAGGCGGCATCCTTCGCGGTGGTGCCTCCCGCGGCAGGCGCCTCGAAGTGCACGAGCTCGCCGAGCGCGTCCTGCGCCCACCACGTGATCCCGAGCACCGCCTCGTCGCCCTCGATCCGGGCCCAGTCGTGCTCGGGGTGGTACTTCAGCCCCTCGGGATAGCTCTCCTCCGCTGCCACCTAGCTCGCCTCCTTGACGTAGATCGGTTTGCCGACGATGCGGGCACGCCGGGGCTTGCCGCGCACGTCGATCGTGAGCGCCTCTCCGGGCGTCGCCCGCTCCGCCGGCACGTAGCCCATGCCGATGCCGACGTCGAGCATCGGCGAGTGGGTGCCGGACGTGACCTCCCCGCCGCCCTCGATCGGCATCCCCTGACGGGGCACGGCCTTCTCCTCCATCACGAACGCGACCAGTCGTCGTGCCGGGCCGCCGCTGTCCCGGATACCGCGCAGGCGGTCGGCGCCGGTGAAGTCCTTGTCGAGCGCGCACGCCCAGCCGAGCCCGGCTGAGAGCGCATCCGTGTCCTGGCCGATGTCGTTTCCATGGAGGGGGTAGCAGACCTCGAGCCGCAGCGTATCTCGCGCACCCAGGCCACACGGGCGCGTGCCCGCGTCGACTACGGCGTCCCAGAGCCTGACGGCGTCCTCGGCAGGGCACATCAGCTCGACACCCGCCTCGCCGGTGTAGCCCGTGCGGCAGACCATCACCTCGACGCCGCCGACCTCGCCCATGGCGTGCGTGAAGCCCTTCGCCTGTGGGAGCCCGAGCGCCGCGATCGCCGTCGGCCCCTGCACGGCGAGCAGGGCGTACTCGTCGGACGCGTCACGAACCTCCGAGCCGCGGATCTCGCGCTCCTTCAGCCAGCCGTACGCGGTGCCCCGGTTGCCCGCGTTCACGACGAGCAGGTAGTGGTAGGGCCCGATCCGGTAGGCGATCAGGTCGTCGACGATGCCGCCCGTGTCGTTCGTCAGCAGGGTGTACTGGGCCTCTCCGTCGCCGATGCGGTCGAGATCGTTGGAGAGCAGGGCCTGCAGGAGCTCGTGGGCGTTCGGCCCCTCGACGTGGAGCTGCCCCATGTGGGAGACGTCGAACACGCCGCGGTCGCCCCGGACGGCCAGGTGCTCGGGAATCACTCCCTCGTACTGCACCGGCACCTCCCAGCCGGCGAAGGGAACCATGCGCGCGCCGAGGGCCACGTGGCGCTCGTAGAGGGGCGTGCGGGCGAGCGCATTCACGGCGCGACTCTAGCGCCACGCCGCGCCCCCGGGGTGCGGGTCGCTTCTAGCTGTCGCGCAGGAAGGAGGGAATCTCGATCTCGGAGTCCGCGACCGCAGACGGCTGCGGCCGGCGCTCGGACCTGCCTGCCACTACTGCGGCGGGCGCCTCCACGCGGCGGCGGCGCGGCCGGCCCCCGAACCCGGTGGCGATCACGGTGACCCGCACCTCCTCGCCCATCGACTCGTCGATCACCGCGCCGAAGATCACGTTCGCATTCGGGTCGGCGTGGCCGGTGACGACCTCGGCCGCCTCGTTCACCTCGAAGAGCCCCACGTTCGAGCCGCCCGTGATGTTGAGGAGCACGCCGGTGGCGCCGTCCAGCGTCGTCTCGAGCAGCGGCGACGAGACTGCGGCGTTCGCCGCCTCCGAGGCCCTGTTCTCACCCGAGGCGGTGCCGATGCCCATGAGGGCCGAGCCCGCGTCGCGCATGATCGTGCGCACGTCGGCGAAGTCGAGATTGACGAGGCCGGGCACGGTGATCAGGTCGGTGATGCCCTGGACGCCCTGGCGCAGGATGTCGTCCGCGATGCGGAACGCTTCGGTCACCGGGGTCTTCTTCTCCACGACCTGCAGCAGGCGATCGTTCTCGATCACGATCAGCGTGTCGACGCGGTCGCGCAGGTTCTGGATGCCGACCTCGGCCTGCTCGGCACGGCGCCGCCCCTCGAACCCGAAGGGACGCGTGACGACACCGACCGTGAGTGCCTCGAGCTCGCGGCCTAGCTCGGCGACGATCGGTGCCGCGCCGGTTCCCGTGCCACCGCCCTCACCCGCGGTGACGAAGATCATGTCGGCTCCCTTGAGCGCCTCCTTCAGCTCGTCGCGCGTCTCCTGGGCAGCGGCGAGCCCGACAGCCGGGTCGGCGCCGGCGCCGAGGCCGCGCGTGGCCTTCGAGCCGATGTGGATCTTGACGTCGGCGTCCGTCATCATCAGCGCCTGCGCGTCGGTGTTGACCGCGATGAACTCGACGCCCTTGAGCCCCGCGTCGATCATGCGGTTCACGGCGTTGCCGCCGCCACCGCCGACGCCGACGACTTTGATCACGGCGAGATAGTTCTGCGGTGCACCCAACATCCTGGTGAGACTCCCTACGGTGGGACTGCAGGCCCGTGCACGGACCTGAACTCTTGACCTCCAGTGGAGGTGCAGAGTTATGTCAACCTCTGGTAATGGTCGAGACCCTACTCGACTGGCCCTATTCCGGCAATCACCATCGCCGAACGGTTCGCGGAGGTGTACATCATCGCGACCTTTCGCGCCCGGTGGACGGGCTCATCGCGTCACCGGTGCGCCCGGAACCGACACGTCGACGACGCCCACCCGCTGACCACGGGTGCGCAGGTCTTCGAGGATCGCCGCCGCGACGCCGCCCTTCTCCGCCATCCCCCGGTTGGGACCGAACCGCACCTCCCCCGCCTCGGGCGGGTCCCCGCGGAGCCCCACCGTGACCACGCCGTCGAGGTTCCGGATCGACTCGGCGCGCAGTTGGAGTTCGGGCGGGAGTGCCGCCAGCGCGCGCATGAGCCCGGTGGCCATCTGTGCGCCCGGCTCGGCCAACGCGCCCGCGCCGACCACGTGGGTGAGCGGCGGTGGTTCGGGCACCGTGCGCAGGACACGGCCCGTGCCGTCGAGCAGGGCGACGGGACCGCCACCCTCGGCCTGGGCCCACCCGAGCGGTCGCCGCTCGGTGACGGTGATGACGACGGTGGTGGGCAGCTCGGTGTCGACCGTGGCGGTCGCGATGCCGGGGATCGCCTCGATCCGCGCCTCGACGGCGCCGGTGTCGAGGAAGAGCAACGGTTCCCCGGACTCGATGCGGGCCGCCTGCTCCACCGTGGCCGCCGACACCTCTGCCGTGCCCCGCACGCGGATGTGGTCGACGCCGAGGAGGGACGAGTTGGCGACGACGTATCCGAGTCCGACCACCGACAACACCGAGACGACGGCGACGAAGATCCGGAGCCGCTTTCTCCCCTCCTCCCGCCGCACGCTGACCCAGCGGTCGCGCATGCGCGGGTCGACGGTCGGACCGTCGACTGCCGGACCGTCGATGGGCACCTCGGACGACCCGGACGACTCCGGCGACGCGGGCGGTTCGTCATCGAACGACGCGCCCATCAGTCGGCGAACCCCACGCAGTGCACCTCGACCTCGAGGTCGACACCGGTCCGGGCGGCGACGGCCTCGCGGACGTGCTCGATGAGCGCCCGGACGTCGGCGGCCGTCGCGCCGTCGTCGGCCTGGATGAAGTTCGCGTGCTTCTCCGACACGACCGCACCGCCCACCCGCGCCCCCCGCAGTCCGCATTCCTCGTCGATGAGCCGGCCCGCCGCGTCGCCGGGCGGGTTGCGAAAGACCGAACCCGCGTTGGCCCCACCGGGCTGGTGGACCGACCGCCACTGCACGATGTCGCGCAACTCGGCCCGGAGTTCCTCGACCGCGTCCGGCGTCGGGGTCACGGCGAACGTCGCGTCCAGCACGATCTGGGCCGGGCCGAGCGCGGAACTGCGGTAGCCGAGGTCCAGGTCCTCCGGCGTCCACGGCCGCGCCACTCCCCCGGCGTCGAGGTCGGCGACGGTCGCGCCGGTGAGGACTTCGATCGTCTCCCGGCCGTGGCCGCCCGCGTTCATCCGCACCGCGCCGCCCACCGAGCCGGGGATCCCGACGTAGAAGCCGAGACCGGATCGGCCCTCGGCAGCGCAGCGGCGGGCCAGCACCGGGAGGGCCGTCGCACCACCCGCGGTGACCGTCCGATCGCCGACCGCGATCGTCGCGAACTCCGGACCGAGCACCACCACGAGGCCGGCGAACCCGGCGTCGGCCACCAACAGGTTGGAACCGCGCCCGAGCACCAGCCGCGGCACGCCCTCCGGCACCGCCCGGGCCACGAGCTCGAGCTCCTCGGGCGCGTGCAGCTCGACCGTCGCCGCCGCAGGTCCGCCGACTCGCCACGTCGTCAGCGCGCCGAGGGGTGCGTCGCGACGCACCCGACCGGGCAGCGCCGCCTCGAGCGCCTGCCAGATCGACTCGTCGGCAGCGGGATCGGAGGCCACGTCGCTCACCCTTCGCGCGCCGCGCGCGCCACCAGCTCGTCGCCCAGGGTGGTGATGTCGCCGCCGCCGAGGGTCAGGATCACGTCGCCCGGTCGGGCGTAGGCGGGCACCAGGTCCGCCAGCTCCGCCCGGTGCGGGAAGTAGGACAGCGACTGTTCCGGATGGGCGTCCAGGACCGCCCGCACCAGCAGGTCCCCGGTCACGCCGGGGATCGGCGCCTCGTGGAATCCGCACACGTCGGTGAGGATGACGTGGTCGGCACCGACGAACGCGTCCGCGAACTCGGCCCACATCACCGCGGTGCGCGAATAGCGGAACGGTTGGAACACCGCGACGACCCGGCGATAGCCGGCTTCGCGAGCGGCACCGATCGTGCCGCGCACCTCGGGCGGCAGCAGTGCGTAGTCGTCGATGATCGCCACGCCGTCGACCTCGCCCCGATGTTGGAACCGCCGGGCCACGCCCCCGAACCCGGCGAGCGCACGCCGCACCGACGCGAAATCACATCCCAGTTCCATCGTCATCGCCGCCGCGCCGGCGGCGTTCTGGGCGTGGTGCCGACCGATGATCGGCAACCGCACCTCTCCCAACGCGACGCCGTCGACATCGAGCCGGAATCGCGAGCCGTCGGGACCACCGACGTAGTCGACCACGCGATAGCGGGCGGACGGGTCCGCCCCGTAGGTGACGACGTCATCGCGCCCTGCAGCCAGCGCGGCCAGCATCGGGTCGTCGACACAGAGCACGATCGGCGCCGCCGCGGCGGCGATGAACTCGACGAACGCCTCGCGCAGCCGATCCATGGACTCCCAGTACCAGAGGTGGTCGTTGTCGACGTTGGTGACGAGGACGGCTTCGAGCGGGAGTTCGAGGAACGTCCCGTCGCTCTCGTCGGCCTCGACGACCAACCACTCCCCGGCGTCGAGCGCCTCGTTGCTCCCGACCTCGTTGAGTTCGCTGCCGATGAGGAAGCTCGGCGCGAGCCCGGCCGCGCGCATGATGAGCGTGATCATCGACGACGTCGTGGTCTTGCCGTGGGTCCCGGCCACGCCGAGCCCGCGTCGCATCGCGACGATCGCCGCCAGGATCTCCGCCCGGGTGAGCACCGGGACACCGCGATCGTGCGCGGCTCGCACCTCGACGTTGTCCGCCGGCACCGCGGAGCTCACGACGACGGCGTCGAGATCGGCGGGCAGGTTCTCCGCGCGTTGAGGCACCCGACACTCGACGCCGAGGACCCGGAGTCGGTCCAGGCGGGAGTTCTCGCGGACGTCCGACCCCGTCACCGTATGACCGAGCTCGGCCAGGATCGCCGTGTACGCGCTCATCCCGGCACCGCCGGCGCCGACCACGTGCAGGCGGCGGGCGGACGCGAGATCGAGACGGGGGTCAGCGCGCACCGGACGCGGCCTCCTCGATCAGACGGACCAGCCGTTCGTGGGCATCGGGGTGGCCCAGCCCGCGCGCGGCGCGCCCCATCGCCGCCAGACGGTCGGGGTCGCCCAGCAGTTCGCGCACCACCACTCCGACCCGGTCGGCGGTGCACTCGGCGTCGGGGATCACCTCGGCCGCACCCAGCGCAGCGAGGGCGGCGGCGTTCGCCGACTGTTGCCCTTCGGCCGAACCCGCCCACGGCACGAGAATCGACGGTACCCCCACCGTCGCGATCTCGGCCACGGTCGTGGCGCCTGCCCGTGCCAGCACGAGCGCAGCCTGCTCGTACAGGGACGCCATGTCGTGCTCGTACTCCACCAGTTCGTACGCCAGGCGATCGCCGGGACGACGGCGGGCGTCGAGCCGGTTCCGACAGTCTTGGTAGTTGCGGGTCCCCGCCACGTGGCGAACCGCGATGTCGGATCGGTCCCGCCATTGGTCGTACAGGCCCAGGACCGCGTCGTTGAGCGGACCGGCGCCGAGGCTCCCCCCGACGACGGCCAGCAGGGGTGGTCCGGGTCGCGACTCGGCGGCGCGGCGAACGGTGCGGATCGCGGCGCGCACGGGGTTACCGGTCACTGTCGCGGCGGGCCATCGCGGGACCGGGAAGGACACGGCGGCGCGCGCCCCGCACCGGACGGCCAGGCGATTCACCACGCCCGGCACCGCGTTCTGCTCGTGGACGACGGTCGGCAGCCGGAGGGTCCGGGCCGCCAACACCGCCGGCGCCGACGCGTACCCGCCGACCCCGACCACCACCGTCGTCGGCGAGACGCGGAACCGGCGGACGCAGTGCCACCAGGCGGCGACGAATGCGAACCCGGCACGGATCGAACGGATCACGGCACGCGGGTGTACCGACCGCTGGATGCCGTCCAACGTCAGGAGTTCGATGGCGAAGCCGGCATCGGGCACCGCGCGCGCTTCGAGGCCGCGGGCGGCACCGACGAACCGGATACTCGACACCGGGTGACCGCGGGCGACCAGCGCGTCGGCGATCGCGAGCGCCGGGGTGACGTGGCCTCCGGTACCGCCTCCCGTGATCACGACACCGACCGGCGACGCGGTCACGCCCGTCCTTGGCGCGCGACGTTCACGAGCACCCCCGCGGCGACCATCGTCGTGATCAGTGCCGTGCCGCCGACGGAGATGAACGGCAGCGGCACGCCCGTGACCGGGAGCAGACTCACGACGCCACCCAGGTTCAGCACCGCCTGTCCGATGATCCAGGCGGTCACGCCGGTCGCGAGGATCATGCCGAACCGGTCCGGGGCCCGGGCCGCGGTGCGAATGCCCATCACCGCGATGAGCGCGAACAGCGAGATGACGGCCACGGTGCCGACCAGTCCCAGTTCCTCGCCGATGACCGCGAAGATGAAGTCCGTGTGCGCGGCCGGCAGGAATCCCCACTTCGAGCGACCGGCTCCGAGGCCCACGCCGGTCCAGCCGCCGCTGCCGGTGGCGATCAGCGACTGGACCACCTGGTAGCCCGTGTTCGCCCGGTCGTGCCACGGATCGAGGAACGCGAGCATGCGGGCGCGCCGCCACGGCACGTACAGCGCGAAGACCGTCACTCCCGACGCGGCGATGGCCGCCAACACGCTGATGTGACGCATGCGCACACCGCCGGCGATCAGTGTGGCCATCGCGATGACGCCGATGACCATCATCGACGCGAGGTCCGGTTCGGCCATCACCAGGACGCCCATCGCAGTCAACACCAACACCACCGGTCCGACCGATCGCTTCCAGTTGCGGACGACCGCCTGGCGGCGGGTCAGCAGGTCGGCCGAATACACCAGCAGTGCCAACTTGGCGATCTCGGACGGCTGCACCCGGAACTGGCCGTAGCCGATCCACCGCCGGGCGCCGTCCGCGTAGATCCCGATGCCCGGGATCAACACGACGAACAGCAACCCCATCGCGACGAACAGCAACGGGCCGGTCCACGCGCGCCACCGGCGGTAGTCGATCCGTGACGCGACGACGAAGCCCACCATCGCGAGGACGGTCCAGGCGACCTGCCGCTCGAAGTACCACCACGGGCTCCCGGCGTGGAGGTCGATCGACTCGATCGACGACGCCGACAGCACCATGACCAACCCGATGGCGTTCAGCACCGCCACACTGACCACGAGCAGTACGGAGTTCGGGGTCCGGGCGTTGGGGGTCTCGCGCCACCAGCGACGAGCGCGCGCCAACGGCCGGAACGAGGTGGCATCCGCGACGAGACTCATGCTCGCCCCGCTTCCGCGATCAGTTCCCGGACCTCGTGTTCGAAGTCCTCACCGCGGGCCGCGTAACTGTCGTACCAGTCGAACGAGGCGCAGGCCGGCGAGAGGAGGACGACATCGCCCTCGACGGCCAACTCGGACGCCGTCCGCACGGCGGCACGCATGCTCGCCGCGCGGGTGACGGGCACGAGTCCGGCGAAGGCGGCCTCGACCTCGTCGGGGGTGTCGCCGATGGCGACGACGGCTCGCACGTGATCCGCGACCGTGCGCAACGTACCGAGGTCGACTCCCTTGCTGTCACCGCCGGCGAGCAGGACGACTCGCCCGAACCCGCGGATCGCGGCCGCCGCCGCGTGCGGGTTCGTCGCTTTCGAATCGTCGACATACAGCACCCCACCAGCCTTACCGACCGGCTCGGCCCGGTGGTGGAGCCTCTCGAAGTGTTCCAGGGCCAGGGCAATTCCGGCATGGGTCGCGCCCACCTCGATCGCAGCCGCGGCCGCGGCCGCGATATTGGCGCGTTCGTGCGGCGCGAGGCCCGCACCGTCGACCGGCGACGCGATCAGCGCACCGGCCGCGTCGAGCAGGTGGCCGTCGACCCAGGTGGTCGCGCCGGGCCTCGTCGTGGCGAGTGCGAAGCCGATCACCCGACCGGGAGCGTCGCGCACCGCGTCGACCACCGCGGGATCGTCGAGATTTGCGACGACGACACCGTCGGCGTCCTGATATTCGAAGGCGTGGCGCTTGTCGGCGACGTAGGCCGCGAACGAGCCGTGCCAGTCGAGATGATCGTCGGCGAGGTTCAGGAGCACCGCGACCGCGGGCGCGAAGGACTGCGTCACCGTGTGGAGCTGAAACGACGACGCCTCGATCACCAGGACGTCCGCCGGTTCGTCCAGTGCCTCGAGCGCGACCCGCCCGATGTTGCCGACCGCGGGGGCGCGCACTCCGGACGCTTCGAGCATGGCGCTGATCAGCATCGTGACCGTCGACTTGCCGTTGGTGCCCGTGACGACGACGACCGGCACGGGGGCGGCTTCGACCGCGAGGTCGAGGTCACCCCGGACCGCAACGCCCCGGGCCCGGGCCGCGACCATGGCCGGATGGTCGGGCCGCACCCCGGGGCTCGGCACGAGCAGATCACAGTCCGCCGTCAGACCGTCCCAGTCCAGGTCACCCTCGATCACCCGGGCGCCGGCGGCCTCGACCTCGGCCCGGCGTTGTGCGTACCCGGGTTGACCCGGACGTTCCTCCACCACGGTCACGGTGTCGCCGCGCCGCCGCAACCAACCGGCCGCGACGACGCCCGTCGCCCGCAGCCCCACCACCAGGACCCGCACTAGCCGCCGGCCCCCGGAATGCCGAGGAAGTCGGCGTAGAACAGGCCGAGCCCCAACGCCATCGCGAGGCCCGCGAGGATCCAGAACCGCACGATGATCGTCGACTCCGGCCATCCGAGCAGTTCGAAGTGATGATGAATGGGCGACATTCGCAGGATGCGACGACCGAAGCCACGGAACGAGATGACCTGGGCCACGACGCTCGCGGTCTCGAGCACGTAGAGGCCGCCGATGATCGGCAGGAGCAGCGCGGTGTTGGTCAGGAGGCCCATGCCGGCCATCGCACCGCCCAACGCGAGCGCGCCCGTGTCGCCCATGAACACCTTGGCCGGTGGCGCGTTCCACCAGAGGAACCCGATGCACGCGCCCATCAGCGCGGCGGCGACCACGGTGACGTCGATCGACCCGGCCCGCAACGCGGGCAGCGTCGCGTCCCGCAGTTGATAGGCGTCCTCGTGGCGGAACTGGGTGAAGGAGATCACCACGAACGCGGCGAACACCAGTGCGCTCGATCCGGCCGCGAGTCCGTCGAGTCCGTCGGTGATGTTCACCGCGTTGGTCATGGCGTAGACGACCCCGATCGCCCAGATGATCCAGCCGATCGTCCCCAGATCGACACCACTGATCGCCCGAGTGAACGACAGGTGGGTCGAAACACCGACGACGTTGATGCTCATCGCGGCGAAGACCGACGCCACCAGGACCAGACCGAACGTCTTGCCGCGCTTGCGCAGCCCCAGGTTGCGGGCCCGCTTGACGCCGAGATAATCGTCGACGAACCCGACCGCGAAGAGGCCGAGGATCAGCACCCACAGCGTGATCGCGGTGTCGGCGAACTTGATCGCCTCCGAGTTGATGTGCGCGACCAGGTACCCGACGAGCGCCGCGCCGATGATCGCGACCCCGCCCATGGTGGGGGTCCCCGCCTTGGCCTCGTGGGGGTGGGCGACCGGCCCGTCGTCGCGGATCTGCGCGCCGATGTTGTGGCGCGTGAGGTACCGGATGACGAACGGCGTGCCGAGGACCCCCACGATGAAGGCCGTCGCCACGGCGACGAGTACCGCGATCATTCGACGACCTCCGGGGCCAGGAGCGCGCCGACCACGGTTTCGAGCCCGACGGCGCGGCTGGCCTTCACCAGCACCGCATCACCCGGACGGACGATCTCGCGCGCCGCGGTGCGGGCGGCCGCCGCGTCGGCGACCCGGTGCACGGCGACCCCGCCGGACCCGGCAGCCGCGGCGAGCGGTTCGGTGGCGGTCCCCACGGCGATCACGATGTCGAGGCCGAGTTCGGCGCAGCGCCGACCGATCGCGGCGTGATGGTCATCGCTCCACTCACCCAGCTCTCGCATCTCGCCCAAGACTCCGATGTGTCGACCCGGCACGGCCAATCGGGCCAAGGCCACGATGGCCGCGTCCATCGCGGCTGGTGAAGCATTGTAGGAATCGTCGATCACCACGACGTCGTTCGGCGCCCGTTCGACCCGCATCCGCCACCCGCCCACGCGCGCCGTGCCCAGCGCGGCCACGACCGCGTCGAACGCCACCCCGCTGGCCAGGGCGACCGTGGCCGCCTGCGCGGCGTTGACCACCTGGTGGGCACCGCGGGCCGCGAGGACCACCGGCCCCGACCCCCACGGCGAGTGCAGCCGGAATCGGACGCGCAACTCGTCGTCGACCTCGATCGTGTCGACGGCGACATCCGCATCCGGCGTCGGACCGACGGTGATCACCGAGGCGACGGTGCGCCGGCGTTGCAAGAGGCTCGTCGCACAGTCCGCGGCGAGCACCGCCAGCCCAGTGGCCGGAAGCGCCTCGAGCAGTTCGCCCTTCACCCGCGCCACGCCTTCGGGCCCCCCGAGATGCTCGGCGTGGGCGCTGCCCATGTTGGTGATGACGCCGATGTCGGGTCGGGCGATCGCGCACAGCTCGCGGATGTTGCCGGCGAAGCGTGCCCCCATCTCGACCACGACCACCTCGACCGTGTCCGGCGCGCCGAGCAACGTGACCGGCACCCCGATCTCGTTGTTGAACGACGCGGGGGCCGCGTGCGTGTGCCGACCCGCAGCCAACGTGGCGGCGGTGAGGTCCTTCGTCGAGGTCTTGCCGACCGACCCGGTGATCGCGACGACCTGGCCCTGGATGCGATCGCGCGCCGCGCCGCCCAACGTCCGGAGCGCGTCCGCCACGTTGGCGACTTCGACCACCGGTACGCCCGGAACCGCGCGATCCACGATCGAGAACGCGGCGCCGCGCTCGTGCGCGATCGTGACGAACTCATGGCCGTCGCGATCGCCGCGCAACGCGAGGAACACCTCGTCGGGTTGCAGGGTTCGCGAATCGAAGGCGACTCCCGTACCCACGGGCTCGACCTCCACCGCTCCCGCCACCATCCCGCCGGTGATCTCGCCGATCCAGGCACGCGTCAGTTCCATGCCGACCCCAGGGCCTCGGCCGCGATGACGCGGTCGTCGAACGGGACCGAGTGATCGGCCCAGACCTGGGTCGTCTCGGCCCCCTTGCCGAGCAGGACGACGATGTCGCCCGCCCGGGCATCCGCGATCGCAGTGTGGATCGCAGTGCGCCGGTCGAGTTCCACGCGGCACTCGGTGCCGGTGGCGTTCACCCCCGCCGCGGCCGACCGGGCGATCACCGCGGGGTCCTCGGACCGGGGGTTGTCGGTCGTGACCACGACGACATCGGCCGCGGTCCCGGCGGCGCGACCCATCGCTTCGCGCTTGCCGGGGTCGCGGTCACCGCCGCAGCCGAACACCGCGATGACCCGGCCGTCGGTGCAGCTGCGCGCGGCCTCGAGGGCCGTGGTGATGCCGGTCGCGGTGTGGGCGTAGTCGACGATCACGCCGATCGGAGCGTCGCGGTCCACCGCCTCGAACCGTCCCGGCACCGGGGTGGCCGCGCCGAGGCCTTCGACGATCGGGGCGAGCTCCAGGTCCAGCGCGATACCGACGGCCGCGGCGGCCAGTGCGTTCTCCACGTTGAACCGGCCCCGCAACGCGAGTTCGACGTCGGCATCCCCGACGGGAGTGTGGAGCCGGAACCGGTTGCCGGTCAGGTCGGTCACGATCGCGTCGGCGCGCACGTCGGCCGTCGGGTCGTCGATGGCGTAGGTCGTCGTGACGAGCCCGGCGCCGATCGCCCGGTCGATCAACGAGATGCCGGCCGGGTCGTCCCGGTTCACCACCGCCCGATCGGTGAAGGTCGGATCGAAGAGCATGGCCTTCGCCGCGAAGTACTCCTCGATGGTGCCGTGGTAGTCGAGATGATCACGCGTGAGGTTGGTGAATCCCGCGACCGCGAAGCGCGTGCCGTCGACGCGATGTTCGGCCAGTGCGTGACTGCTCACCTCCATCGCGACGGCGTCGGCCCCCCGTGATCGCAACGACGCGAGCGTGCGCTGCAGCGCCGGTGCCTCCGGCGTCGTGAACCCCCAGGGTTCGACCTCGTCGTCGAAGCGGATGCCCGCGGTGCCGAGGACCGCCGGTCGGAATCCCGCCGACTGGAGCACGGCGCCGACGATGAACGACGTCGAGGTCTTGCCGTTCGTGCCGGTGATGCCGACCACGGGCATCGTTCCCGACGGATGACCGAAGTACCGGTCGGCCAGTGGACCGATCGCGCGACGCACCGACGCCACGACGACCTGCGGGGCCGCCAGCGGGAGTTCGCGATCGACCAGCAACGCGGCCGCCCCGCCCACCACCGCGGCCGCGGCGAAGTCATGACCGTCGACGCGCGCGCCGCGGATACAGCAGAACAGCGTGCCCGACCGGACGGATCGGCTGTCGTCGGTGATGTCCGAGACGTCGACCGGCGCGTCGTGGATGACCTCGAGTACCTCGGTCGCGTCCAGGAGGTCGTGCAGGCGCACGGGGTCCTCTCGTTACGGAGCGGGGGCCGACAGCGTACCGGTGCTGCCGGCGCCACTCTCGGTCGCCGGCACGTGGTAGAGGTGCAACGCGTAGGCCATGATCGACGAGAAGACCGGGGCGGCGACCTCGCCGCCGTGGGTGGCGGTCTGGGGGTCGTCGAGGACCACCACCGCGGCGAACCGAGGCGATTCCACCGGGGCGAAACCGGCGAAGCTCGCCATGTACTGGTACGGCGGCTCGTACGGCGGCTTGCGCGACGTCCCGGTCTTGCCGGCAACGGGATACCCCTCGATGGCGGCCCGCTTCCCGGTCCCGTCGGTGACCACGCTGCGCAGGATCTGCTTCATCGCCGTCGCGGTCGAGCGCGAGATCACCCGCCGCGAACTCGGCCTGGGGGTCGCGTGCCGTTGTCCGTCGGCGTCGATCGTGGCCGAGACGAGTCGCGGCGGCCGACTCACGCCACCCGACGCGACCGTCGTGAAGACGTCGAGGGTCTGCATCGCGGTCGTGGCGATGCCGTAGCCGATCGGCATGCTGCCCATGATCGCCGGGTCGTAGTCCGACGGCGGCTGCAGGATGCCGCTGGCTTCGCCGGGGAACTGGATCGGCGTGCGGGCACCGAACCCGAAGTTGCGCATCGCCCGATCCAGATCGGTCCGGCCGACCTTGGCCGCGATCGCGATGGCGCCGACGTTGGACGAGCGCGAGAGGATGTCCTGCACGGTCCAGTCGGCCACCGCGTGCGGTTCGTCGTCCGGGAACACCTTCCCGCCGACCTTGACCTCGCTGCCCACCGAGAATCGGGTCTCGGTGGTGATCTTGCCCAGTTCGAGCGCGCTCGACGCGGTGATCACCTTCGCGGTGGATCCGGGCTCGTAGATATCGGTGAGCGGACGGTTGCGGTCGCGCTGGGTGGCCGGGCCGGCCGGCGTCGCGCCGTTCGCCCCGTTCACGTTGGCCATCGCGAGCACGTCGCCGGTCGTGACGTCGACGACCACGGCCATGCCCGCCTTGGCCCCGACGGCCGCGACTTCCTCGGTCAGGCGCCGTTCGGCGACGTACTGGAGCGACTGGTCGAGGGTGAGCACGAGATCGTCACCCCGCTCGGCCGGCACCATCCGCCGCTCGGTGGCCGGGATCTCGCGTCCGGTCGGATCGCGCTCGGCTTCGAGCGAACCGGGTGTCCCCGCGAGCACCGTCGAATACTTCTGTTCGAGTCCGGCCAAGCCCTGGTTCTCCGAACCGACGAAGCCGAGGACCGGCGCGGCCAATCCGTCCGCCGGGTACACCCGCTGGGACTCGGTGATCCGACCGATACCGGGCAACCCGAGATCGACGATCCGTTTCGCCACGTCCGGCGCGATCCGGCGGGCCAGGTACATGAAGTGGACGTCGCGCCGACCGAGGTCGGCGGTCAGTTCCGGAACCGACAGACCGAGGATGGGACCGATCGTCGCGGCCGTCGCGGCGGGATCGCGGATCAACCCACCGTCGGCGAAGATCGTCGGACGCGGCACCGACAACGCCAGTTCGTGGCCGTTGCGATCGAAGATCGACCCCCGCGTCGCGCTCAGGGTGATCGGATGGATCAACTGGTTGCGCGCCAGGGCGTCGTACTTGGCGCCGCCGACGGCCTGCAGGTCGACCAGCCGGGCCGTGAGCCCGGCCAGGGCGAGCAGCATCACGATCAGCAACGCGGTGAGTCGACGCCGGGCGGGTGGTGGGCCGGACGGCGCCGCCGGGCGGGGTGGTGTGCGCCGCTTGGCGCCACCGCCCGTGGGCGCGGCTCGCGGCGGGACCGGTCGCCGGGAGCGGGTCGGCCGATGCGTCGGCGGTCGCGCGGGTCGGGGCGGCGAACGCCGCGGGTCGCGCGGCCGAACCGGTGCCGTCATCGCGCGCGCCGGACCGGGACGAGGTCCGCTTCGGGCGGTGGCGGGTGCGGCAACCGACTCATCGGTCGCGTACCGGCACCGAGCCGACGGTGGCGGGGCTGGCCGGGTCGGGCGCTGGAGTTCACCGGGTCACCCCGAGGAGGGCCTTGATCGCCTGCCACGTCCGGGTGGCCGCGGGGACCTGCCCCGCGCCGACGGTGGCATTGATCCTCGCGTCGCGCACGGGAACCGTGCGCGCCCCACCGGCCGGGACCAGACCCAGGGCGGTCGCACGCTGCATCACCGTGCCCGGAGACTCCAGGCGCGCGATCTCGAGGCGGGCTTCCTCGTATCGACGCTGTTCGGTGGCCGACTCGCGCTCGACCGCGATCACCTCGAGTTGGGATTCGGCCATGAGCGAATGCGCCACGACCCCGGTGAGTGCGGACGCGGCGAGGCCGAGCGCGGCGAATCGCACTGCCCACCGGCGCCGTCGACGGCGTTGCGCCGCGTCGGTGTCGACGACACGCAGGTGCCGAACGCGCGGCGGCGCGGGTGGCGCCGCCGGTTGACGGCGGGGAATCCGCTTCGGGGCGGGGGCGAGGGAGGTCGAACTCACGCGAGCCGCTCGACGGCCCGCAGGCGCACACTCGACGAACGGGGATTGGCGCCGACTTCGACGTCGGTCGGACGCACCGGCTTGCGGGTCAGCAACCGCACGAGTGGCGCGGGTGCCGGGGCCGGGGGGAGCCGGCGGGCGGTCGCCGGGGCCGGCGCGGTGCCGGACCATTCGGCGAACTGCTGCTTGGCGATGCGATCTTCCAGCGAGTGGTACGCGAGGACCAGCACGCGACCGCCCGGGGTCAACAGGTGCACCGAATCCTCGAGCCCTTCCCGCAGGTTCGGCAGTTCGCGGTTGACCTCCATGCGGATGGCCTGGAAGCTGCGGCGCGCCGGGTGCCCGCCGCGGCGGCGGGCCGCGGCCGGGATTCCGGCCTTGATCGCGTCGACGAGGTCACCCGTGGTCAGCAGCGGACGGCGGCGCACGATCTCGGCCGCCACCCGACGGGCGAAGCGCTCCTCCCCCATCTCGGAGAGCACAGTGGCCAACTCGGCCTCGGTGTAGGTGTTGACGACCTCGGCCGCGGTGAGTTCCTGGCGCGCGTCCATGCGCATGTCGAGCGGCGCGTCGGACCAGTACGAGAAGCCCCGCTCCGCCCGGTCCAACTGCGGGCTACTCACACCCAAATCGAAGAGCACTCCCACGATGTCCCCCTGGTCTCCGGCTATCTCGGCGATCTCACAAAACTCGGCTCGCACCAACCGGACCCGGTCACCGAAAGGAGCGAGCGCGAGCGACGCCGCGGTGATCGCGGCGTCGTCCCGATCGATTCCGATGACCCGGAGGTCGGGTCGAGCTTCGAGGAGCAACCCGGCGTGGCCACCGCCACCGACGGTGGCGTCGATGACCGTGCCGGCCGGAACGGGGGTGAGGAACTCGACCACCTCCCGACCGAGGACCGGGCGATGGACGAACCCCTCACTCACGAACACTCCTCGCAAGGACTCCGTTCGAGTCCGCTAGCAGCCCCCCGGTCGGGCAATGCCGTCCGGATTTCTCCCCGGGTGCGGCTCGATCGAAAGCGGGCGGAGTAGGGGCCTTCGATCGTGCCGGCCGGGGGACTGCTAGCGGGCCCGCAGCGGGGTCCCGCCTGTCAACTAGATGAATCCCATGTCTTCGAGTCCGATACCGCTCTGGATGTCGGCCTGAGCGCTGGCCTCCACTTCGCGCCACCTCACCGGATTCCAGAGTTCGACCCGCTTGTCGACCCCGAGCACCATCACGTCCCGCTCGAGATCGGCGAACTCCCGCAGCGCCTGCGGAATGGCGAAGCGGCCTTGCTTGTCGGGGACGAAGTGACGAGCGGAGGAGAACCACGCCCGAGCGGCTTGCCGCTGGCGAACTCCCAATCGAGCGCTCTCCCGCACCTTCTCCGCCAACACCTCGAACTCCTCCTCGCCGTACACGGCCAAACAGCCGTCGAGCACCTTGGTGAGGACTGCCCCGGTTGCAAGTGACTCTCGGAACTCCACCGGCAGGATCACTCGCCCCTTGGCATCGAGCGAGTGCTGAAACTCGCCGAGAAACCCCAGGGACATCGAACCCTCGCTTCTGTCGCCCCGATCACGCCCCAATCGCGCCGGATGCACTCCCCTTGTGTGTCAAGAGCACCATACGCCTCCACCTACCACCATGTCAACCCACTTCGCGCCACAATTCCCCACCAACGGAGAATGGCGACGCCAGACCGGGGCGAAACGGGGTCACACGAGGAAGGGCTCCCAGGCGGGATCGACCGGTCCCCCGCTCGTGACGGCCCAGGCACTCTGGGGCGCCACCGGGGCCCGGCGCAGGCGCAGGTCCGTCTCGTGGAGGAAGCGATTCTCCTTGCGGGAGTTGCACGGGCGGCAGGCGGCGACGACGTTCTCCCACGTGTGTTCGCCGCCGCGCGAGCGCGGGATCACGTGGTCGAGGTTCTCCGCCGGTCGGTCGCAGTACTGGCACCGGTGACCGTCACGGGCGAAGACCGCCCGACGGGAGAGCGGCACGCGACTGCGGTACGGCACCCGCACGAAGTGGACGAGACGGATCACCGACGGGCACGGGATGGCGATGCGTTCGGCATGGAACTCGGCGCCGTTGCGGGCGACCACCTCGGCCTTGTCCTTGAGGACCAGGACGATGGCGCGTCGGAAGGAGACCAGACACAGTGGCTCGAATGTCGCGTTGAGCAGCAACGTGCGGTTCATGCACCCGCCTCCGGTGTGCGGCTCCCACCATCGCACCGGGCGGCGCGGGAACGCCGAGATGTTACCGGCGGACCGATCAGTGCCGGGCCGACTTGCACCACTCGAGGTAGGTGATCAGGTCGTCCGGGTCCCCCGGGGCGTCCGATCCGTATTGGGTCTGCAGGCGGAACTCGAGGTAGCGCCGTTCGGGAATCGGCAGGAACGGTGGGCGCCGCCACCACCGCCGAGGCGCGATCGCCGTCACCTGGCGGAGCGCCGTCGCCCACAGCCCGGGGCGGCCGAGCACCCGGACCACCGCCATCAGCACCACCCGGAGCCGCGGGCGGGCGGAGGACGACGGCGGGGTCGGCGCGGCCATGGCGCGGAACCGTAGCGGCCCCCGCTCCGTACAATGCACCGACACCCCCAGGGAGGGACCCGTGGACCAAGCGTTCCGCAAGCTCGTGGAACATATCGAGCAGGTGATTCAGGGCAAGCGCGAAGCCATCCAACTCGCACTGGTCTGCCTGTTCGCTCAGGGCCACCTCCTCATCGAGGACGTCCCGGGGGTCGGCAAGACGTCGCTGGCGAAGGCGATCGCCCGGTCGGTCGGCGGCTCCTGGCACCGGATCCAGTTCACCCCCGACCTGCTCCCGTCGGACGTGACCGGGATCTCGGTGTGGAACCGGGCGACGAACGAGTTCGAGTTCCGACCCGGCGCCGTCTTCTCCACCGTGCTCCTCGCCGACGAGATCAACCGGGCGTCGCCGAAGACCCAGTCGGCGTTGCTCGAGGCGATGGAGGAAGGCCAGGTCACCGTCGACGACCACACCTACCCCCTCGGACCACCGTTCATGGTCATCGCCACCCAGAACCCGATCGAACTCGAGGGCACCTACCCGCTCCCCGAAGCGCAACTCGACCGGTTCCTCATGCGGATCGAGATGGGCTACCCCGCACGCGACGCCGAGATCGACATCCTCGCGGCCGACCGCGATCACGCCGGCGCCGCCGAACTCGCGGCCGTGCTCACCACCGAGGAGTTCGTCGCACTGGCGCGCACGATCCCCCAGGTCCACGTCGCGCCCCACGTGCGCGAATACATCGTGAACCTCGCCGACGCGAGCCGCCACCACCCGAGCCTCGCGCTCGGCGCGAGCCCGCGCGGCGCACTGGGACTCCAACGGGCCGCACGGGTCTGGGCGTCCGCGTCCGGTCGCGACTTCGTCCTGCCGGACGACGTCAAGGCGCTCGCCGGTCCGGTCCTCGCCCACCGGGTCATCCCCACGACCGACGCCGAAATACGGGGAGTCGACGGCCGGGCGGTCGTCGACGAGCTCGTGCGGTCGGTCCCCGTTCCCGGCGCCACCGGCTAGCGGGGAACCGCCACCGGTGGGCCGAACCGAACTCACCCGACGGGGCTGGTCGCTGTTCGGCGCCGCGGTCGGCCTCCTCGTGGCCGGACGACTCCTCGGCACGGCCGAGCTCAGCTCACTGGGTCTCTGTGCCATCGCGCTCCTCGTCGGGACCTGGTGGTGGACCCGCACCCGCCCGACCCCGGTCACCCTCCACCGGTCGGTCCAGCCCGATCGCGTCCACGTCGGGGGTGCGGCCCGGGTCGACCTGGAGATCGGCGCCCGGGGGGCGAGCCCCCAGCTCCGGATCACCGACGCGTTCGACGGGGGTCGTCGGGCCGCCCGGTTCCTGAGTCCCGCCCTGGACCCGGGCCAGCGCGGCCGGGCGGCGTACCGGATCCCCACCGACCGCCGCGGCCGCTTCGCGATCGGTCCGGCGACGGTCGGGATCTCGGATCCCTTCGGGTTGACCGACCGGACCGTCACCCTCACCGAGATCGACGAGGTGACCGTCCGGCCCCGGGTCCACGAGCTGCTCCCCGTCGGCGGCACCCCCGGCCCGCGCCGCGCCGCCGCCGACCGGCGCGCCGCGGTCCCCGTACCGGCCACCGCACCGGACGAGTTCCTGGCCCTGCGCGAGTACCAGACCGGCGACGACCTCCGCCGCGTGCACTGGCGTTCGAGCGCCCGCCTCGGCGAACTGATGGTGCGCGAGGACGAGTCGACGTGGCGGCCCGAGACCGTGCTGCTCCTCGACAACCGCGCCGACGGGTACCGCGCCGATGAGTACGAGTGGGCGATCGAGGTCGTCGCATCGGTGGGCGCGCGCCTCCTGCGGTCGCGCGCGGGCTGCGACATCAGCACGACCGACGGGCGCCGCCTCGGCGCTGGGGTGGGTGGCCACTCCAACTCCGAATCCCGACTCCTCGACGAGCTCGCCACGATCGCGCCGCACCCCGGTCCCCTGGGATCGCTCGCCGCGTTCCGGTCCGACGTGCGCCGCGGACTCCTCGTCGTCGTCACCGGCAGCCCGACCGACATCGGCCGATTCGTCGCGCTGGCCGGTCCGGGAGCCCCGGTCATCGTCGTGACCACCGATCCCGATGCGTTCGGTTCGGCCCCGACCGCGACTGCGACCGTGCTCGACGGTCGACCCGGCGCATTCGTCGCCGCGTGGAACGCGGCCATGGCACCGCGCCGGTCCACCCGTCGGCACGGACGGGCATCGTGACGGACTCGCCCGCACCGTTCGACCTCCGCCGCGCCGCGCCCGCGGCCGCCGCCCTCGCGCTCGTCAGTGCCGCGACCGCGCTGGCGTTCAGCCGGATCTTCACCACCGCCGGCTTCGTCCCGACGTTGCTGGTCGCGGCGCTGGCGCCCCACGCCGTCGGATTCCTCGGCCGATGGCGCGGCTGGTCACCGGGTCGCGCCGCCGTCACCGGGCTGGCCACCACGGTGGTGCTGCTCGTCTGGATCAGTGCCGGTGACTTCACGACCTACGGCATCCCCACCCCGCGGACCGGCACTCGGATCGGGCACCTCCTCGACGTCGGGTGGAACGTCTTCCGGGTCGGGATCGCGCCGGTGCCGCCGCGCCCGGGCGTGGTGCTGTTGTGCGCGGTGGCGATGGCGACCACCGCCACCGCGGCCACCTACCTCGCGCGTCGATCCGACGTCACGATCGGCGCGCTCGGGCCGACGCTGATACTGCTCGTCCTCACCGGCGCCCTCGGCACCGACGACCTGCGGGTCGTGACCACCGTCGCCTACGTGGCGGCGGCGCTCGTGGCCGTCGTGACCGCGCACGCCGAACGGTTGACCGAACGGCGCACCTGGTTCACCGGTCGGCGACTCGCGTCGGACGCCGCGGTCATCCGCAGCGCGGTGTTCCTCGGGGGTGGGGCGATCGTGGCGAGCCTGGTGCTCACCCCGCTGCTCCCCGGCGTCGACAGCGGGCCCCTGCTGCGCTACCGCAACCGCGGGGGGAGCGGAAACGGCGCCGCGCTCGGCGACTACACGACGGTGAGTCCGCTGGTGGACCTGCGCGCCCGGCTCGGCCCCCGGAGCGATGCCGAACTCTTCCGGGTCACGTCACCCCGGCCTCTGTACTGGCGGCTGGTCGCGCTCGACCGGTTCAACGGCAGCACGTGGAGCGTGGCCAGCGAGGCGACGGACGCGGCGACGGTCCTGCGCGATCGTCCGGGCCGGGGTGCCGTCCGGCAACAGTTCTCGATCCGGGGCCTCGGTGATCTCTGGGTGCCGGCCGCGTTCTCCCCCGTGTCCACGACGATGGGCAACGCCCGGATCATCCGGGACTCCGACACGCTGATCGCGCCGAGCCCGGTGACGGGCGCGGAGTACGAGATCCGGTCCCGGGTCGAGCGGCCACCCACCGAGGCCGAGACCGCCGCGACCGCGACCCGATCCGAGCGGATCCCCGATTCGGTGCGCGCCGCACTGGAGCTCCCCGAGGACTTCCCCCGCACCCTCGCGGCCCGCGCCCGGGAGATCACCGCAGGTTCGACCACTCCCTACGCCAAGGCCGTCGCGCTCGAACGCTTCTTCACCGACGGTTCGTTCACCTACGACATCGGTGTCGACCTCGGTGACTCCACCGACGCGATCAGCGCGTTCCTCCGGCTCCGGCGCGGGTTCTGCCAGCAGTTCGCCGCGACGTTCGCGGCACTCGCTCGGGCCAACGGCCTTCCGGCGCGCGTCGTCGTCGGCTTCACCCCGGGCGCGTTCGACGAGACCACCGGTGAGTACACCGTCCGCGGTCGCGACGCGCACGCGTGGGTCGAGGTCTGGTTCGCCGGACTCGGTTGGCGCACGTTCGAGCCGACCCCGGCGGGTGATCTCCCCGGCCAGGCCGACCCTCGGCTGGGTACGGTGCCCAGCCGGTCACCGGACGCGAGTGCGACCACGACCACGACGACTGCCGTGCCCGGGCCGACGACCCCGACGACTCCGGGCGGTGCCGACTCGGCCGCGCCCCGCCGCGACACGCTGGTCTCGACCGAGCCGGGCACTCCAGGTTCGGGGTTCGATCTCGCGGCCGTCCGCTGGGTCGCGATTCCCGGGTTGGCAGCCGTCGGACTCGCCGGCCTGGTGGCGATCGCGGCGGTGCGGCGCCGGCAGCAGCGACGCCGCCGCCGGACCGATCCCCTCCCCCGCGTCCGGATCACCGGCGCCTGGGCGGAGGCGCTCGACGCCTGCACCGGCGCGGGGCTGCCCGTCTCCAACGCGCTCACGCCCCTCGAACAGGTCGACGCGCTGCATCGCCACGGCGCGCCCGTCGATGCCATCCCTCCGCTGCGAGATCTCGCCACGCTCTACGCGGAAGCCACCTGGTCGGCGCGGCCGCCGACCGACGACGAATCCGTCACCGCCTGGACCGCGGTCGGCACGATCCGGCGTTCACTCGCCGAGGGTGTCGGCCCGCGCGAACGGACGCGCCGGTTGCTCCGGTCGAGCTTCGGGGCGGATCAGGCGGAGTCGTCGCGGTGAAAGCGGTCGCGCCACTTCTGTGACGCGCTGCCGAAGGCGCCCCCGACCGATCGCGATCGCCAGGACGAGGTCATGTTCTCGATCCCGGCCTTGCCGAGCTTGCGGGCGTTGCGCTCGATGACGAGCAGACACGCGAGCATCACCAGGAAGCCGACGAACCCGAGGACGAGCACCTTCGTGAAGGTCGCCACGAGCAGCACCAGGCCGGCGACGAATCCGACGACCGCCCATTTGATGGCGCGGGCCGCATGCCGGTAGAGCGTCGTCTCGGAGACCTGCTGGACCAATGCCGGATCGGTCGCAGTCAGATTCGCCTCGATCTCGTGGAGGATCCGGAGCTCTTCATCGGAGAGGGGCATTGGTCAATCTTCGCGCATCCGGCGGGTGCACTCAACGCGTCCCCGGGCCGGGCACGGCCACCGTGGTCCCCCCGTCGGCCGCCGACCGGTACGCGGCATCGACCACCTCGTGCGCGGCGAGGGCCATGTCGACATCGGGAAACCCCGCCGCCGCGGCTCCGTCCCTGGTCAGGGCATCGAGCCAGGCCTTGCTCGGCTCGGCGTACTGCGCCACCGACTTGGCGTACACCTCGGGCGCGCTGAGTCGATCGATCCACTCCGGCGGCGGCGCGATCACCTCGCGATGGCCGTCGGACGTCTCGACGTGCACCGGCCCCAGGTAGTCGTCCTCGGTCCAGAGCAGCGCGTCCTCACAGAACAGTTCGACCCGTCGGGTCGACGGCCGGCTCATCACCTGGTGCCAGACGCTCACGAGCGTGCCCGTCACGCCCGACGCGAAGTCCAGGCTCACCGACGCGACGTCCTCGATGCCCGCGTACCCGAACGTCTCGCCGGTGCGCGCCCGGACCGCGGCGACCGGACCGAGGATCCACTGCATCAGATCGACGTCGTGGATCGAGTGTTCGATCAGCGTGCCGCCACCGGCCTTCGCCACGTCGGCGCGCCAGGTGGATCCGTACATCCCCTGGATCGGGAAGTACTGGTCGTCACGGAACACCATCGTCATCGGTCGCCCGTACCGCCCGGACGCGACCGCGTCGGCCAGCTCGGCGAACACCGGCGCGTGCCGTAACACCAGACCGACCTGGTGCGGTCGGTCCCGCAGTTGGTCGGCGATCGTCCGACACTCGGCGATGTTCGGCGCCAACGGCTTCTCGCAGAACACGGCGAGATCGCGCGCCACGGCTTCGGTGACCGCGACCGCGTGGCCGGCGGTCCACGTGCAGATCCACGCGACGTCGACGTCGGCGAGTGCGTCCTCCAACCGGTCGTGGGCGGATGCGCCGTGGTGCGCGGCGATCCGGGCGGCCCGCTCCCCGTCCGGATCGAACGTGGCGGTGACCGCGGCATCCGTGAGTCCGGCCGATCGCAGTTGCGCCAGCGCGTAGGAGTGCACCGTGCCGATGTGGCCACACCCGATCAGGCCGATGCGCAGCATCCTCACTCCCCCGTCTCGTCGTCCGGACCCCAGAGGCTGCCACGCCGGTCGGTGCGGACGCGACCATCCGCGGCGTCGACCGCGCGGCCGACCGCGTCCGGGCCGAAGCGGGCACGCACCGCGTCGAGCGTCCGTTCCAGTTCGGCCTGTTCGGGACTCACCGTCGGCGCGTCGAACGGCAACGCCTCCTGCACCGCGCCGCTCCCGTCGAACTGCAACGCGGTCACGCCGAGGAGGCGAACCCCGCGCTCGACGTCCACGGACCGCAGCAGGGTGCGCGCGGTCTCGCCGATGACCGCCCCGAGGTCGGTCGGCGCCGCGAGCGTGTGGGCGCGGGTGATCGTGGTGAAGTCGGGGAACCGGATCTTGATCTGCACGGTGCGCGCCGCGAACCCGTGCGCGCGCAGGCGCGCGGCGACGAGGTCGGCCATCCGCGTGGTCTCCTGTTCGAGCTCACGACGGTCGTAACGATCGGCGGCGAAGGTCTCCTCGTGGCCCACCGATTTCGTCTCGCGGTGTGGCTCGACCGGGCGCGGGTCGCGGTTCCACGCGAGGGCGTGGAGGTGGCGGCCGGCCGAGTCGCCGAGCGATCGCACCAACGTGTCCTCGGGGATCGCGGCGAGGTCCCCGACGGTCTCCACGCCGTAGGCCGCCAGCTTGCGGCGGGTCGCGGGCCCGACCCCCCAGAGCCGACCGACGGGCAGCGGGTGTAGGAACGCCAACTCGGTGCCGGGCTCGACCACGAACATGCCGTCCGGTTTCGCCGTGTCGCTCGCGATCTTGGCGAGCATCTTCGTCACCGCCACGCCGACCGACGCGGCGAGACCCAACTCGACCCGGATCCGGGTGCGGAGCTGCTCACCGATCTCGGGTCCGGTGCCCAACTGCCGCTGGGCGCCGCGCACGTCGAGAAACGCCTCGTCGAGCGACAGTGGCTCGACCAGCGGCGTGACCGACCGCAGGACGGCCATCACGTCCCGACTGACCGCGGCATAGAGGTCCATCCGCGGCGAGACGAACACGAGATCGGGACACGCCTTCCGGGCGCGCACCGACGGCATGGCACTCCGGATCCCGAAGGCCCGCGCCTCGTAGCTGGCCGCGGCGACGACACCGCGGGCACCGGGGCCGCCGACGACGACCGGGCGACCGCGCAGTTCCGGCCGTTCCCGCTGTTCGACCGACGCGTAGAACGCGTCGAGATCGAGATGGAGGATCCCGGGGGCGGTCACTCCACGGAGACGGAGACGACCTCGAAGCTCGCCAGGCTCGTCCCGCGGATCTCGTAGGTGAACGTTCGGCTCGCCTCCGGACTCCAGCGCTCGTCGAGCCAGGCGGCCAGCGGATCCCGAACCCAACGGAAACAGTCCTCGAGCAGGACCGGTACCTCGGCCGCGGCCACGAACGACGCGTCGACCACGATGCCGTCGGGGTCGTCGACGACCAGCTCGCCCTCGAACCCCAACGCCTGATGCACCTCGCACTGCATGCCCCAGCCCATGTCGAGGGCGATCGCCTCGACGCGATAGAGCGGCCCGGCCCACGACTGCACCCGCAGTCCCGTCTCCTCCTGCACCTCACGGGCGAGCCCGGCGATGATGCTCGCGTCGGTCGCGTCGACGACCCCGCCGGGGGTACTCCAGTCCAACGCCCCGTTACGCCGGCGGTTGCGGACCAGCAGGAGCTCACCGTCGCGCTCGACCACCGCGCCGGCAACGGTCATCTGGGTCGGCACCATCCCGGCAGTGTGCCACGCTCTCGTTACCATCCGCAGGTGCCTGATTCCTTCGACACCGGGCCCGGACCTTCCCGTCGGGCGTTCTTCCTGGCCTACGCCGGGGTCGTCGTCGCCGGCTTCTTCGGTGCCGTCATCGGCTACGGCTGGGGTGAGATCGGCTGCGACGGTTCGTGCACGACCCAGGTCGCCGTCAGCACGATCATCGGTGCGGTGATCAGCGTCGTCGGCGCGGGGGTGGTCGCCGTGCTGGCACTACGGGCGATGGCCGAGTGGCGTCGTCCCGGGTGACGGTTTCCTGCGCGACGACCCCGGTCACGGATCGACCGCGGCCAGGAACACGCGACAACTGAGGCGCGGCACGAGCACCCGCGCCGCTTCGCAGCGGCGGGTGGCGGCCCGGGTGTCGCCGTCCTGCTGGTCGAGCGTGGCCAGCCCGAGCATCGCCTTCACCGAGAACGGATCCCACCGCAGCGCGGCCAGGTACTCCGCCCGCGCCACCGCACGGGAACCGTGCTCGCGTTCGTCGTCGGCACGGGTGACCCGCAGCACCGGGTCCGAGGGGTCACGCCGGATCGCCTCGCGTTCGGCCGCCAGTGCGCGCCGCCAATCCGGGCGGCGACCCGATCCCCGGACGGGATGGGCCCAGAGCGCGGCCGACGCGGCGGCCGTATCCGGCCAGACCGACAGCGCGTCGGCCGCGGCCGCCACTGCGACCGGATCCCCCGCCCGGTACCCGTCGGCGAGTCGCGCATCGTGGCGGAGCAGCAGCGCGCCCGTCACGAGGCCGACGCTGGTGAGCAACGCGACCGCCACGGTGCCCGTCCGCCCGTACGGCACCGGCGGCCGACGGTCGGCGGCACCGAGCGCGAGGGCGAGCACCGGGGTCAACCCGATCCAGACCGGCTGGACCAGCAGGCTCAGCCCTCCGATCAACGCGAACGCAGCCAACTCGCCGCGCGCTCGCCGGGACGCGAGCACCAGCCACGCGGTCAGCGCACCCACTCCGAGCAGTCCGGTCGTGGTCGCGTATTCGACGAAGAGGTTGTGCGCTTCCTGGTTGAGGAGGTCGGCACCGAACGCGCGCGCCGCGGGCACCGTGTTGTACGGCGACGTCGCCCGCCGGTACAGGCCGGGCCCGATGCCGAGGATCGGCCGGTCCCGCACCGCGTCCACCGCCAGGGCCCAACGGTCGAGCCGCTGCGACGACAAGGAACCCGACCCTGCGTCCAACCGCTCCGTGGCCCCGGTGCCGTCCGCCGACACCGCGAGCCCGGCGAGCACGACGCCCAGCACCAGCACCAACGCGAACGGAGCTGCCACCCGCAGCCCGGCCCGTACTGCGACGAGACCGACGACGACGGCGAGCAACACGACACCGATGCGTCCGCCCGAGAACTGCACCGCACTCGCGAACAGGAACGCCAACCCGAGCGCCACCGAATCGGCCGATTCCCACGCCCGGCCGTCGGCCCGATCCCGACCGCGGCGCGACGCGATCCATCGCGTCGCGACCAACGCGGTCGCGCCGACCATCAGCCCGGTCAGGTGGACCGGGTTCCCCATCAGGCCTTGCGCCCGACCCGCGATCGGCAGGAACCCGGTGACATGGAAGAGGCGGGACACCTGGAGCCAGGCCATGACCGCGTTCAGCGCCGCGGCGATCAGGATGACGTCGCCGAGGCGACGCGCGGCGACGGTCGAGAGACGTCGGCCCAACGCCCAGGCGGTCACGACACTGACGACGAACAACCACCCGCCCCCGAGGTTGTAAGGACCGAGCAGCGACAACGCCGGCGCCGGCGACACCACCACCGAGAGTGCGGCGACACCGACGAAGGCCAGGCCGGCGACGGCCGCACCGTCCCCGGCCCGCACCGCGAGGACCAGTGCGACGATGCCGGGCCCCATCGCCACCAGGAGCAGCGCGGCGCGCGGCGACCAGTACAACGCCGAGAACTGCGACGACACGATGACGAGCAGCACACCCGCGCCGATGACCACCAACCACTCCGACCACGACACGCGCGCGGGCACGTCGATCGGTGGCGCCGTCGTGGTCGTGGAGTGACTCACGAGGCCGCAGTGGGACGCATGAGCCCTTCCTGCATCACGGTGACGACGAGCTCGCCGGTGCGGGTGAAGATCGTGCCCATCGCGATCCCCCGCGCGCCGGACGCCGACTGGCTGCGCTGGTGGTAGAGCAGCCACTCGTCGGCCCGGAACGGTCGGTGGAACCACATGGCGTGGTCCAGGCTCGCGACCTGGAACGCACCGTCGGTGAACGAACTGCCGTGCGGCAGCATCGCGGTGTCGAGGATCGTCAGGTCCGACGCGTAGGCCACCACACACACGTGCAGCAGCGGATCGTCCGGCAGTCGGCCGTTGGCCCGGATCCACACGTCCTGGTGCGGCGGGCGTGGCGTCGAATCCAACCACGCCGGTGATTCGGTCGGACGGGAGTC
>CAZJBJ010000031.1:0-30585 GCA_964544295.1 uncultured Bifidobacteriaceae bacterium | reverse complement strand
CGCCTCACTATCCCGTCCTCTACACCGGGCCCGGCGGCCTCGTCGCCCACGAGTGCATCCTGGATCTCCGGCCGATCACCGAGGCGACCGGGGTGACGGCCGAGGACGTGGCCAAGCGCCTGATCGACTACGGGTTCCATGCCCCGACGTTGAGCTTCCCGGTGGCCGGCACCCTCATGGTGGAACCGACCGAATCCGAGTCCCTCGCGGAGCTCGACCGGTTCTGTGCGGCGATGATCGGGATCCGGGAGGAGATCGGTCGCATCGAACGAGGGGAGTGGGATCACGACACGAGCCCGCTGGCCGCCGCGCCCCACACGGCGGAGGACGTCGCGACCGACGCCTGGGACCGGGCCTACTCCCGCGATCTCGCCGCGTATCCGGTGTCGACGTTGCGAGGGGCCAAGTACTGGCCGCCGGTCAGCCGGATCGACGGCGTGTACGGGGATCGGAACGTGGTGTGTTCCTGCGCACCGATCTCGGACTACGCGGATCAGTAACGTGACGTCATGACCCGCGTCCGGACCCGGGAGTGGTCCAGCACCGACTACTACGCCGTGCTCGGCGTGGAACCGGACGCGTCACCCGCGGCCGTCGACGCCCGGTACCGCGAACTGGCCAAAATGCTCCATCCCGACCGGAACGCCGATCCGGAGGACCAGGAGCGCTTCAAGCACATGAGCGCCGCCTACACGACGTTGCGCGACCCCGCGACCCGGGCGGCCTACGACGAGTTCCGGGCCCGGATCGACGAGGGGACCCTCTACGCCGTTGCGCCGCCCACACCCCGGGCCCAGCCTCGGACCGCCGACCATTTCGCGCCCGCGCGGGTCCCGCGCCGCCGGCCGCCGCTGCCGGACTGGCTCCGGGCGACCATCGCCGGGGTCCTGAGCGCCCTGGGGGTCGCCGCCGTCCTCTGGGCGGCCTTCGGACAGCTGCCGGCACCCACCGACGCCGACACGCCGATCGCGGTGCAGATCACGCTGCTCATCATGGCGGCGAAGTTCTTCGTGTGTGCGGCCGCGGTGGCCTGGTACCCACGACTCAAGGCCCGCTGGCACCGCTGACGCGGATACCGGCCGCAGGGGAGGACCGTTGCTGGAGCCTGCCCACGGCCTCAACTCGTAGTTGACATAACGAGGATTATGGGCACCCCGGAGGGGTGCCCATAATCCGGGACAGTTCTGGTCGGCGCTGGCCTCAGGCGCTTCCGGGGCTTTGCGGCGTCGAGTCTCTGGGGCTTACGCCCAGAACTCTCCCGTGGACCCGGAGGGGTGTCCATCATCCGGGACAGTTCTGGTCGGCGCTGGCCTCAGGCGTGAGCCGGGCTCAGGTCAGGTCGGTGTGCATGATCAGGCGCCTGGCCTTGAAGCCGGCGGATTCGAAGAAGTTCTTGGCTTGGCGGTCGCCGGGCAAGGCGGTGGCGTCGACGCCGACGCAGCCGGCGGTCCGACACCAGGCCACGAGGGCCTCCAGGAGCGTCTCGCCGATGCTGACGGCCCGGGCTGCCTCGAGGACGTAGAGCTCGTCGACGACGCCGAGGAGGCCCACCGTCGGCACGGTTTCGGAGTGGGCGATGCCGTAGGCGACGACGTGCCCGTCGATGGTGCCGACGAGGACGGCGTGGTCGGGGTCGTCCCGCCACGCGTCGAGGAGCGCCGGAGTGGCGGACGGGTGTGCGTCGTGGGCGGCCCAGAGCGGCCCACCACGCTGATCGGCCATCTGGAGCCGCAGCGCCGCCGCGAGCTCGACGACGGCGGCGGTGTCGGCCGGGCCGGCGGGTCGGGCCGCGACTTCCGGTGCCGAGCTCGGCGCGGTCATCGGCTCACGGAGTGAGTTGCTTGATCTTGCCGAGAATGGTCGTCCGGGCCCGATGCGCGGTTTCGTATGCCGCGACCGCGCCGAGATCCTCCGGAGTCAGGCCGGCGAGCCGGTCGATGACCTGTGACGCCGAGAGGGTGTCGTAGCCGGGGATCGCCAGATCATCGGCGACCGGAACGGTCCCGGTGGCGGCGGCCGTCGGAGCCGCCGGGGCGCTGGAGGGGGATTTGTACGCCGGGGCGACCCTCACGGGACGAGACGGCGCGACCTGGCGCGAGGGTGCAGGCGCCGCCGTGGCCGCCGCGATCCCGGCCACCGTCTCCCCCGCCTTCTTCTTGACCGTCGTCGCCGCGGCCTCGGCCTGGCGCTTGACTTCGGGCCCGCCGTACTTGACGGCCATCTTGCCGATCGTCTTGTACTGGTCGGCCTGGCTCTCGGCGGTCTTGCGGCGCTGGGTGACCTCGGTCTGACCCCGGGCCACGAACATCTTCATGAACGTCGGCACGGTGTCCTTCGCGAACATGGCGAGACCGATCGGTGCGTACACGAACAGTTCCACGGCTCGTTCGAGCGGCGTGTCGTGGTCGGTCACTGGTCACTCCCCTGGCCGGCGGTGCTGCGGATTCTACGAGTGCGCACCACGCCGATCGCCAGCGCAGCCGCCACGAACACGCCGCTCCCCCACTCGACCCAATCCCCGAACCGGACATATGGGGTGCGACCGGTGGTGGGGACGACGCTCCCCTGCACGACCGTGTTGTTGAACAACTCCGATTCGTGATGGATCACGCCGTCGGCGTCGATGACGGCCGTGATGCCCGACACCGACGCGTGGAGGACGGGTCGACCGATCGCCGCCGCGCTCATCTGACTCAGTGCGACATGCTGTTCCGAGTTCGCCGAACGCCGGTACGACCGGTTGTTGGTCGTCACCACGATCACCTCGGCACCGGCGGCGGCCGACTCGCGCATCAGCGGGCCGAACGCGCTCTCGAAGCAGATCACGCTGCTGATCGTGTGGCCGGCGACGGTCTCGATCCCGATGCGGCTCCCGTGGGTGAAGTCGTGCGGGATCTGTTGGAGGGCACTGATGAAGCTCAGCGAATCCCGCCACGGCACGAACTCGCCGAAGGGTACGAGGTGGCGCTTGGCGTAGGTGCCGACCAGCTCACCGGCGGGCGAATAGAGCCGGTTGGCGTTGAAGATCTTGCCCGGCTCGGTCTGGCCGTCGATGACGTTGGCCATCACCCAGGTGCGGTGGTCGCGTGCGATGCGCTCGATCTCGGCCCGCAACACCGGGTCTTCCTCGGGGTCGCTCTCGAACGCCGACTCGGGGAACACGACGAGGTCGTACCGGCCGCGCAGTGTGCGGGCCAGTGCGAGGTGCGAGCGGGTGAGGTAGCTGGTGGCGAGTTCGGTCTCGGTGAGATACCGATTCTTGTCGTTGCCCTGGATGAGGGCGTAGCGGAGCCGGCCGTTGGGGTGCGGGTTGAACCGGGTCACGGTGGCCACGCCGACCACCGCGACGACGGCGATCAGGCCGAGCGCCGCCCGGCGCGTCGGCCGGCGCTCGGACGCCCGGAACGCCCGGGCGAGGTCGGCCACGAAGCCGTTGATCGCCACCACGACGAAGGTCGCGAGCGGGACACCGCCCCAGCTGGCGAGCGCCCGGCCGGTACTCATGTCGTGCAGTGCCACGCCGACCTGTCCCCAGGCCAACCCGTCGAGCGGCCAGCGTGTCCGCGCCGCTTCCAGGAGCACCCAGGCCGCGGCGATCACGAACGGCGAGCGGATCCCCCGCTTCCCGGCCACGCCCACCAACGCGCCGGTCACACTCCAGAACGCCGCCTGCAGCGCGACGAGCGGAACGATCGCTACCGCGCCGAAGTACCAGGTCCACGACAGATGGATCCCGAAGTACGCGAGCCCGGCGACGAAGCCGAGCAGTGCGGCCCGGCGCGGCGATGCGTCGTGCCACAGCCAGCACAACGGTGCCAGGGCGACGAGGGCGAGCGGGCCGATGTCGGTGCCCGGCATGCTCAGCGCGAGCGCGACCCCGGAACCGACCGCGATGGGGATCGCCCATCGTCGAGATGCGCCAGCGACTGGCGCCTCGCTCACTCGCAGTCCCGGCAGAGGTCCTTTTCTCCCTTGGCCAGTTGACTGCGCGGCTTCACGAGGAAACAGGACTTGCAGAGGAACTCGTCATCGCGGCGGGGGACGATCTTGCCGGTCCCTTCGGCGGGATTGTCCGGCTCGTCGTCGTCTTCGAGGTCGGCCTCCTCCTCGTCGATGCGCTCCGCCGCGGTGCGCTCGGCGAGCAGCACGTCGAGCGGCTCCTCGACGTCGTCGGGGTGGTGTTCGTCCTCGAGGTCGAGGTTCTCGTCGTCCTCGTCGTCGTCGCCGGAGTCGTCGTCACCGGCCTTCTTGGCGTCGCCGGCTGCGCCGTCGATGATCGCGTCGACATCGACGTCCACGTCCTCATCGTCGTCGATGATCACATCGTCGACGTCGTCATCGAGATCGACGTCGTCGACCTCGGCGTCATCGTCGGTGTCCAGATCGAGTTCTTCGTCGTCCGCCATCTGCGCTCTCTAGGAAGCTGGTTTCCGGCCCGTGAGGGCGCGCACTATATCGCCGCCCACCGCCGATTCTGTGCCATCTGCCCCGGAAAAAAAGGGGGCGAAGCCCAGGAGACCGTTGGGGCCACTGCTGTTCGCGCGCGGCCAGAGCCGCTCGCGCCGAGCTGCGTTCTCTACTAGGACTCCTGGACTCCGCCAGCCGATTCCTCATCTTCCTTCCCGACGAGCGGGAAGAACCACGACCGATGAGGCGTCGGGAGGTGGAGTCAGTCAGATCGCGAGGGGTCGTGTCAAGGCGAAGAATCGCGCGGACACTGCCGCTGACCTGCACTCCCGCGCGTCGATCCTGGTCAGCGGATCGCGATCTTTTTTTCTCTCGTCTCGCACGGTCGCGCGCAGTGTCACTGTGCGTCGCCGCGACGCGCCGCGGCAGCACGCTCCGAGGCGAGACGCTCCAACTCGTACACCTCGTAGTCGGCGTAGCTCATGGCTGCCGCGAGTGCTGTGTGGCCGGCGGTCTCGCCGATGAGTCGATGCATCTCCTGCGCGACCACGCGGTAGGACGGGTGTCCTTGCGGCGTGGTGCGCAGTTCGATGAGATGCATGGCTTCGCGGGCGTTCATCTGCATGACGTACCGCAACCGGTACGCGAGCGACACGGCGTAGGACGCCTGCTCGGGGAATCGGAAGGCCATCGCTCCGTAGAGGGCGGCGGAGATGTCCATCGCCTGTTCGAACTCGGGCGCGACACCGGCCTCGACGACGGGTTCGGGGACGTCGAACCCGTGGGCGGGTGAGAGCTGCTGCCACTCGATGGTGAGCATGCGGTGGCGTTGCAGATCGCGGAACGCGCCGTAGTCCGCGAGGATGTCGAAGCGGTAGCCGGTGCGCTCGAACGCCCGTCCGGGCTTGTGGCGCCGGTTGGCCCGCTCCCCCACGTAGGCCCGCAGGATCGACACCCGCTCGTCGGTCGAGAGGGTCCGCACCCGGGCGAGGATCTGTGATTCGGGCAGGTCCACGTGCGAGTAGGCGATCGCCGCGAGCACCTTGTCCTCGCCCTCGGGATCGAAGTCCACCAGGGACACCGTCGGGACGGGCTCCGCGTCGAGTCGACCGAAGATCCGGTGGACGACGTCGTGGGTGTGGTCGCGGGTGTCGGCGAGGTACTGACTCCACACTCCCCCGCGCTCGGGCCGGTCGACCCGGGTCAGGAACGACGGCACGACCTTGCGGAGTTCGGTGAGCATCAGATCGGCGTAGCGACGGGCCTCCGGCAGCGGATGGGACCGCATGCGCAGCAGCAGGGCCTCGTAGCCCTGGCCGGTGCCGTAGATCCCGACGTTGGAGAGCGTCGCCGCGGGCAGGATGCCGCGCAGGGCGTCGCACGCCTTCGCCTTGATCGTCTGCTTGTAGACGAAGTCCGAATCCCCCGGTTCCTTCGGGTACCGCTGCCGCGCCCAGTCGAGCAACGTCGGCAACGCCGCGGAGTAGATCGAGAACAGCTGGTCGACCTGTTCGACGTAGCGGGCGCCGAGCTTCGACTCGAGGACCTCCGGCGGACGGAAGTAGCGGTACCGGCCGCCGAGGCGCGTGTCGTACTCGATGTAGCGCGTCGACTGTTCGAGGTAGGCCATGAGGCGGCCCCACTCGAGGACCTTGGTCAGCAGGTTGGACGCCTGCTCGCATGCGACGTGGACCCCACCGAGCTGGGCCACGGAATCGTCGCCGTACTCGAGGAAGACGCGGTCGTAGAGCTGCTCGGCGCGTTTCAGGCCGATGCTCGCGTCGACCGAGAGGTCGCCGCTGATGTCGAGATCGCCGACGAACTCGTCGAGAAAGAGTCGGCGTAGGCTCTTGTCGGAGCGTGAGTAGCGGGCGAACAGCGCGCCCTTGACCACCTCGGGCAGGTTGACCAGCGCGAACACCGGACCGTCGAGGTTGGTGAAATACGGGCGGAGGACGGCCTGCTCATCGTCGGTGAAGGACTCCGCCACGTACTGCATGGGAGGGACGAGGATACCGGCGGGTCCTAGTCGATCCGGGGATTGTCGGACCGGTCCCGGCGGCGTCAGACCAGGAGCCGGACGGCGCTCGGAACGACGATCGCGCGGAGGTGCGCGACCCTCCCGGCGGCTCGACCGTCCCGGCGGAGCGGCCACTCGTGCCCGTCGGTCGTGACCTCGACGGTCCGGGCCCGGGCGGTGACGATCCGGGGGTGGGGCAGGTGGGCGCCGCCCGGGAGTCGCCGGCGCATCGCCCGCCGTTCCCCCGGGCCCAGGGCGTAGACCTGGACCTCGCACCACCCGTCGCCGGGGTGACCGCGGGGGACGAGATCGGCACCGGGGACGAACTGGCCGTTGGCGATGACCACGGTCGTGGCACGACCCGTGAAGATCTCCCGCCCGTCGACCGCCACGCGGACCGCACGCCGACGGTGGTGGGCGGCGAGGCGCGTCGGGTCGTGCCCGAGGATCAGCGTGTTCGTGACGATGTGGTCGTCGGACCGGAGCACGTCGACGGGCAGTGCGATGCCGCGGGCCGGCGGCTCGGGCTGGTCGAGGGACACGTCGGCGATCCCGAGCGCGCGGGCGAGCTGGGACTCGTGGGGCACGAAGCGGATCAGCGAGTCCGGCGCCGCGCCGGCGACGGCGGCCCCGAGATCGTGGTCGTCGCCGCGCACGACCAGATCCGGGGATGCGCTCGTCGGGCTCCCCCACTCGTCGCCGGGTCGGATCATCGTCGGCCGACCTTCACGACGGGACGACACTCGACGCCGCGACGACCCCGCGGAAGCAGGCGTCGGCGGCGGCCGCGGCGGTCGTGCGGGTCGCCGGATCCGGGGCTGCGTCGGCGAGCTGGCGGAGCAGGTCGACCACCTGTTTCACGTGCCGGACGAAATCGCCGCCCGTGAGCTCGTCGTCCTCGTCGAGCACGTCGGCCAGCGAGTCCCCGGCGGCCCAGGCGTGCATGGCGTCGACGAGGCCGGCATCGGGCCGACGGGTCTCGGGGAGGCCGGCATCCTCCTCGATGCCGTGCAGCTCCCGCCAGAGCCGGTCGAGCGTGCGGAACCGTTGTGCGACCCGGCTCGTCGGCCACACCGGTTGGGGCATGGGCGCCTGCGCGTCCGGCCCGCGCCGCTCGTACGTGAAACACGACATGAGCCCGGCGAGTTCCTCGGGGTCGAGGCCGTCGAGGGCACCGGCGCGGACCGCCTGGGCGATCAGCAGGTCCGCCTCGGAGTAGATCTGGGTGAGGAGCGACCCGCCGAGGGTGAGCGACCAGTCGGCGACGTAGTCGAGGGTCTCGAGGACGGCGAGGACCCGGTCGAACTGGCGCGCCAGGCTCTCGCTGCGGCCGCGGACCCGACGGCGGAGGCGGGCCGTCTCCTTGGTCAGGCGGTCGAAGTTCGCGGCGGCCCGCAAGTGGCGGGACAGGCGTGGGCACCCGGCGACGGGATGCTCGGCGGCCTCCGTCTCGGCGGCAGTGTCCGGATTCGTGGACCGGTCCGGACCGGTCCGGATGTCCACCGCCCGCAACGCCTCGGCCGCAGCCCGCCGGAACGGGACGCTCCGGGGCGCGAACGGCTTGGGCAGCGGGGTGTGGGCCAGCGCGGTAGGGGGCGTGCGGAAGTCGTTGGGGCCGAGCCGGAAGATCTCCCGGTTGGTCCCCAGCATCATCAGGCGGCCTCCACTGCGTCCGCTCTCGTGTTTGAGCACGACCGCCCGACCACCGCCCCGACGGGTGGCGATCACGTCTCCGGGTCGGAGCGCGTCGAGCGCGTCCGCCCGCGCCCGGTTGCGACTGCCGTCCTGGCGGGCGCGGTCGGCGGTCTCCCGCAACCGCCGGTACTCCTCGAGATCACCCCGTTCGCAGGTGGCGGACTCACGGAGCCGGGCGAGTTGGCTCTCGTTGCGGTCGAGCTGGCGTTCGAGGCCGACGACGTCGCGGTCCGCGCAGTACTGGGCGAAGGAGAGGTTGAGGAGCCGATGGGCGTCCTCGGGCGAGTACCGGCCCACGAGGTTGGTGGCCATGTTGTACGTCGGGCGGAACGACGAGGTGAGCGCGCTGGTGCGCCGGGATGCCAGCCCGGCGACCTGTTCGAACGGCACGAACGGACTCCAACACACGACCGCGAACCCTTGCGGGTCGATGCCGCGCCGGCCGGCCCGACCGGTGAGCTGGGTGTACTCGCCGGGGGTGAGGAACTCGTGGTGCTCCCCGGTGAACTTCGACAACTTCTCGATCACGACCGTGCGCGCCGGCATGTTGATGCCGAGCGACAGCGTCTCGGTCGCGAACACGACCTTGACCAGGCCCGCGGCGAAACCCTCCTCGACCGCCTCCTTGAGCGGGGGGACCAACCCGGCGTGGTGCGCCGCGATCCCCTGTTCGAATCCGCTGATCCAGGCCCCGTACCCGAGCGCGTCGAGGTCGTCGTCGGAGAGCGGCTCGCTGCGGGCGTCGGCGATCGCCCGCAGCGACCGCCGTTCGTCGGCGGTGGTCAGGCGGAGTCCGGCGGCGAGACATTGCTGGACGGCGTCGTCGCACGCGGCCCGGCTGAAGATGAACGAGATCGCCGGGAGCATGTGCTCGTCCCGCAGGGTCTCGACGAGTTCGGACCGGCGCGGCGTCATGAACTTCGACCGCGGTCGACCCCGGTCGCGGTCTCGTCCGCTCCCCCGCGCGTCCAGCTTGGCCGCCTCCGGGTTGGGACGCAGGCCGATCTCGCGTCCCGAACCGTCGTCGGGCAGGAACGTGGGCAGCAGGTGGATGTCGGGATGGTGGCGTTCCGCGACGGCGTAGAGGTTCGTCAGCTCGACCGGACGTCGCTCCTCGATGATCGGCTCGGTGTGTCCGCGGACGGTGGCGATCCAGTCGGCGACCTCCTCCGCGTTCGAGACCGTCGCCGAGAGGCAGACGAGCTCGATCGACTGCGGGAGGTGGATGATGACCTCCTCCCACACCGGGCCCCGATAGCGGTTCTGGAGGTAGTGGACCTCGTCGAGCACGACGTAGGTGAGGTCGGTGAGCGTCGCGGATCCGGCGTAGATCATGTTGCGGAGCACTTCGGTCGTCATCACCACGATCGGTGCTTCGCCGTTGACCGCGTTGTCGCCGGTCAGCAATCCGACCCGTGCGGCCCCGTACTGGGCGACGAAGTCGCCGTACTTCTGGTTGGAGAGGGCCTTGAGCGGTGTCGTGTAGAAGACCTTGCCTCCGGCGGCCAGGGCCCGGTGGACGGCGTACTCGGCCACCAGGGTCTTGCCCGAGCCGGTGGGGGCCGCCACCAGGACCGACACGCCGCGATCGAGCGCGTCGAACGCGTGGCGCTGGAACGGATCGAGCTCGACGCCGAGCCCGGCCTCGAAGGCCGAGCGCGACCCGGTCACGGTTGTGACGAGGTCGAGGTCGCCGCCGGCGCCGTGGTGGTGGTCGGATCGCTCGTCGCCGCCGTGCCGGGCGGGCTGGTCGAACTCGTGGAGTCGGCGCCGGGCGCGGGGGTCGACGTCGCGGTGGGTGCCGGGATCTTGGCCGGCTCGGGCGGTCGGTGGCGGAAGATCACGATCAGGATGACCGAGACCGCGAGGACCGCCAGGCCCGTCGCGACGGCGATCCAGATCTCGCGGCGGGAGCGGATCGGGGCGCCGTGGGCGTCGCGACGTTGAGGCTTGCGGCGGTTGCTCATCGGCCGAGCATCCTACCGATGAGTATCGAACCTTCGTAGAACAGCACCATCGGCAGGGCCAGGAAGAACAGGGAGTACGGGTCCTGACTGGGCGTGATGATCGCCGCGAAGAGGAAGATCCCGACGATCGCGTACCGGCGGGCCTTGGTGAGGTGTTGCACGGTGATGACCCGGGCGATCAGCAGGAACACCAGCACCACCGGGAACTCGAAACTCAGCCCGAACGCGACGATCATCAGGCTGACGAGCGAGATGTACTTCTCGGACGTGTAGCTCGCGGTCTGCGACGGGCCGCCGACCTCGATCAGGAACTTCAGTGCGGGCTCCAGGGTGAGGAATGCCACCAACGCACCCAACGCGAACAACACGATCGCGGAGAGTACGAACGGAATCGCGTACTTCTTCTCCTTGGAGTTCAGGCCGGGGGTCACGAACCGCCAGAGCTGGTACAGCCAGACCGGGAGGGCGAGGACGATCCCGCCGTAGGTGGCGACCTTGAGCCGGACCACGAACCCGTCGACCGGTCCGAGCACGAGGAGGGTGGCCTTGCCGTCCTTCGAGGCGTTCTTGTAGTACTCGACGAGGAACTCGATGATCTGGTTCGAGTAGATGAACGCCACGATCGCGCCGACGAGCACGGCCGCGAGCGAGATGAAGATGCGGTTCCGGAGTTCACCGAGATGCTCCAGCATCGACATCTGGGCGTCGGGCGTACGTTTCGGCTTGCGCCGCCGACGGCGGAGGGCGACCACGACGGCTAGGCGCGCGGGGCGCGGAACTTCGAGGGTGCGGGCACGCCACTCGCAGGCTTGGGTGGTTCCGTGCCGTCGGTCAGCTCGGCCGGCGCGGCGGTGGGTCCGGTCGGGATACTGGCCGGCTGATCCGCGCTGTGCATGATGTCGTTCATCTCGTCACGGATCGTGTCCTGGAGCTTGCGCAACTCCCGGAGACCGCGGCCGACCTGGCGGCCGACCTCAGGAAGGCGATTCGGGCCGAAGACGAGCAGCGCGACCACCATGACGACGACGAGTTCGAGCGGGCCCAGGCTTGGCATCGGACTCCTTCGCGCTCGTCGGAAATCGGGTCGACCAGGCTACCGCCGGCGCGGATCCGGTCCGCCGTCGGAGAGCCGTTCGAGGCGTTCGGCGAGTCGATCCCGGTCCGTACGAACCTCGACCACGAGCGGCACGAGGGTGCGTTCGGTCCGGTCGAACGCTCGCAGCAACCGTTGGATCTCCTCCCGGAGCCGGGCGGAGATCACCACGAGGGCGACGACGCCGACGAGGGCGACGAACAGCGTGATGCCCAGGATCGTGGCGGCTGCGGACGACATGGGCGGTGACGCTAGTGCCGGGAACCGTCGTCAGTTCGGCATCGAGCGGCGCACGAGGTCCTCGAGGTCCGCGAACCAGTCGTCCCGCTCGAGGGTCAGGTGGAAGTCGAGCAGGTCGTCGGGCTGGAGCGTCGGTCCCGTGCGGGGCTCGGAGAGCTCGGCGGGCAGGCGCCACACCTCCATCCGCACCCCGGAGGAGACGAGCAGGTCGACGATGCGCTTGCTGGCGCCCTTGGCGACCGCGACCGCGCAGGTCGGGCACCGGAAGGTGTACGACCCGCTCTCGTCGTCGGAGCAGACCCGGACAACCAGGTCGTGGGCCTTCAGCTGCACGTCGCCGCAGGTTGGACAGTTTGCTCGGATTGTCGTCACGCTCGAAGGCCCCTTGTGAACTCCTGGCGATGAAGCCATCGGCACGGTTCCGGAGGGCCTTGAGGCGGGAATCGAGACGTTCGGGCCGCTGCTGAAATCGACAGGCCCGTCGATCGCGGAGCACGATCGGGCCGTGGTCATCGCCTTTGCCCATCGGGGCGCCCGCTCGGAGCGGCCGGAGAACACGTTGGCGGCGTTCCGGCGGGCCCGGGAACTGGGCGCGAACGGCCTGGAGAGCGACGCCTGGCTCGCCGCGGACGGGGAGGTCGTGCTGGTCCACGACGCGTCGTTCCGACGCGGCGTGCGCAAGATCCGGGTGGCGGAACACTCGGCCGAGGAGTTGGCGGCCTACGACGTGCCGCGCCTGCGTGACGTCTACGAGGAGTGCGGTACCGACTTCGATTTCTCGATCGACGCGAAACAGCCCGAGGTCATCGGACCGATGGCCGACGTCGCCCGGTCGGTCGGTGGGGGTGCGCCCGGCCGCCTGTGGATCTGCTCACCGGATTTCGAGTTGTTGCGCGACCGTCGGGACGAACTGGCCGACGTCCGACTCGTCCACTCCCCCGGTTTCCGCGGTGTTGCTCCAGCGGCGTTCGAGCGGCACGCCGCCGACCTGGCGGCCGCCGGCATCGACGCGTTGAATCTGCATCACTCGGACTGGACCCTCGGCACGGTCACGCTGGTCCACCGCTTCGACGTGCGGGCGTTGGCCTGGGACGCGCAGGAGATGCGCCATCTGCTGACCGCGCTCCGGCGGGGTGTCGACGGTGTGTTCTCCGACCGCGTGGACCGCATGCTCGCCGCCATCGGCGAGTGGTCCGCGACCTAGGCAAGAGGCCGACGCCCAGAGGACCGACCCGCCCGCCCGGTTCCGGATGCGTGGCGTCGGCCGTGGCCCGAGCGGCCCGGCCCGCAGGGCCAAGAGCGGGAGATCAGTCCTGGTCGCGTTTGCGGAACACGAAGAACAACACGGAGCCGACGCCGATCGCGATCGGGATGCCCCACAGCCAGCCGGGGACGTCGATGCGGTCCAACGGCCAGATGGTCACGAAGACCGGACCGACGAACAGGTCGCGGTTCGCCGGACCCCAGATGTGGGAGTCGTTGGAGAGCTGGCGGTTGTCGCCGAGCATGAAGTACGAGTTCGCCGGGATCTTCACCGGGGCGAACGACGGCGAGGTGACGTCGGGGGCGAGATAGGGCTCGTCCAGGAGCTCACCGTTGATGTAGATGCGACCGTCGCGCCCTTCGATCGTCTCGCCGGGCATCCCGACGATGCGCTTCACGAGGTCGTCCATCGCCGTGATGTTGGCGTTGGGGGGCGTCCGGAACACGGTCACGTCGCCCCGCGCCGGGTCGCGGAAGTCGTAGGCCAGCTTGTTGACCAGGACCCGGTCGTTGGTCTCGAGCCGGGGCACCATCGACTCGGACGGGATGTAGAACGTCTGGAACGCGAGTCCGCGCACGAGGAGGGCGAACAGGACGGCCACCAGGATGATCCCGCCCCACTCGAGCAGATTGCGGAGGCGACCGTCGTGCTCCGGCTCGGCCGGTGCCGCGACCGGGAACTCCGCGCCCACGGGACGAACGGCATCGGCCGCGGCAAGGGTCGCGCTGGGGGGTCCGGACGGGTGGAGACCGGGTTCGTCGGGGTTCACTGGCTGCATCCTCGCACGTCGCGTTCACCCCGATCGTCATTCGTGGCGAAGAACTGATGACGATGCCTCGGAAACGCGCCGAGCGGCTCAGGCGACGTTCAGCCTCGGTATCGCAGCGCGACGCGCGCGGCCACCGCCCGGCCGAGGTCGCGCCACTCGGGCGGGTCGACGACGCGGGCGTCGGGTCCGACCTGGAGCAAGATGCGTTCGAGCCACGCCGGTTCACTCACGGCCACGACGACCCGCTGGAACCCGTCGGCGAGGTCCTCGACCGATTCCGACGGCGCGCTCTCGGCCACCCAACTGGCGTGGGGCGGCAGCTCCAGGGTCACGCGGGGATCGGTCGGACGCGGGTGGTACACGGTCGCGCCGGCCCGGGGCGCGACCGGTGTGAACGTGACCTCGGTCGGGCGGACCGATCGGATGCGATCGATGCGGAACATGCGCGTCTCGCCCCGCAGCACACAGAACGCGTCGGTGTACCACTCACCCAGCGCGAAGAACGGCGGTCCGGGTTCGATGGCGCGGGCCGTGAGCTCGTCGCGGCCGCTGCTCCAGTAGTCGATCTCGATCCGACGGCCGTCGGCCGCGGCGGTGCGCACGGCGTCGAGGAACGGCGGCGTCTCGAACTCGACGGTGACGCCGCTCACCCCGAGCGCGTCTTCGAGTTTCTCGATCGCGGTCGCGAGAGGTCCGGCGGGGTCGGACCCGTCGACGGCGAGCAGCGCGCGGCCACCGGCGAGGAGTGACAGTCCTTCGGCCGGGCTGAGTTGCAGCGGACGGGTGAAGTACGGCGCCAGCCAGAGGTCGACGGTGTCGCCGTCGTAGGTGACGTTGATGTAGTCGCCCGGCGAGTACGGCGGCACCCCGACCATCATGATGAGCGCGAGGTCGGCCTCGAGCTGTTCGAGGCTGATGCGGAATCGGTCCGCGACGTCGGTCTTGGCGACGTGGCGATGCGTGGCGAGCCACGGGATCATCGCCAGGACCCGTTCGAGCTGTGGGGGCGCGTCGGTCCGGCTCATCGGGACCACGCGGCCAACTGCTCGACGATCATCGTGCGGGCGGCGGCCGGTTCGCGGATCTCGACGTGATCGAGGAATCCGAGGACGAGGTTCACGATCGCCCGGAGTTCGACCACGCGCACGGTGATGGTCGTGCGCCCCTCGGCGTCCTGACCGACCGTCGCGTCGGGGCCGACCGCTTGTGCGACTGCGGTCTCGTAGCCGGGGTCCACCTCGATCACAACGTCGGTGGCGCGCCCCTCGCCGTAGTCCCACGGCCGATCCTCGAGGTAGGAGTCGGCCCGGAAGTCGCTCGGGACCGTGAACGCCTTGGGCGACCCCGTCGTGATCTCACCGTCGATCCGATCGGCGCGGTACACCCGCATGGCGTCGGCGCCGTGGTCGAGCCCGACGATGTACCACTTGCCGAACTTCGACGTCAGCCCCCACGGCTCGAACTCGCGGATCCGGTCGCGGTACCAGAACGACACGACGCACCGCTGTCGGGAGGCTTCGAACAGTGGCGCCAGCACGTCGACGAAGGGCAGCTCCGCGATCGGCATCGAGCCGGTGCCTTCGATGCCCCCGAGCTTCATGAGTGCGCCCTCCCCCGCCGAACTGCCGAGCCCGATGGCGGTGACGGCCACGTGCAGGGCGGCGAGTTCGTCGTCGGAGAACTCGAGGTTCGTGAGGTAGTACTCCTTCGGATCCACCCGGTAGCGGCTCCCGCCGTCGTCGCTCCCCTGGAGCGGAACGCCCATCGCCCGCAACGTCGCCTTGTCTCGTTCGAAGGCGCGGCGAGCGGCGGACGCGCCCGCGGGATAGCCGAGTGTGGGGTTGGTGACGATGTCCTCCCGGCTCAGCCCGGACCGCGTCTCGAGCAGCGCGGCCAGGAGGTTGAGGAGTCGTTCGCGGCGATCGGGCGCGTCGGTGCCACCTGCTCGCGTCGTGTCCTCCGCCTCCGCCATGAGGGATCGAGGCTAGGGCATCCCCGGTCCGAGATCGTTGACGCTCGCGGCCCCGGCGGCGGCCGCGCACTGGAAGAGCACCGGGTCCGCCGCTGCGGGCCGGCCCATCGACGTGACGCGGAGGTCGGCGGCGTCGAGGAGCGCCAGGACGTCGGGGATCGCAACCGCGCGCACCGAGTGACGGTCGGTGATGCCGGCGGCGGCGAGGTCGTCGTGGATCTGGGTCTCGACCGGCGCGCCGACGGCGGGGATCGGCACCTCGACCCGGCTGCGGGTGGCGACGGTCAACGTCGTGAGCGTGTGGTGGGAGACCCCCTGGTGCCGTTCGCGCGGGTCGGCGAAGGAGGCCCGTACACACGCGATCGGCCGACCTCCGAGCCCGGTGGCGGCGTCGAGCACTCCCCCGACTTCGATCCCGGTGAATCCGAGCCGGCTGTTCGTCCCGACGATGCCGGGCCCCATGACGACCACCGTGACATCGGCGCGGGCGACGGTCCGGGCGATCGCCAGCGCCGAGTAGATCGAGACCGCCTCGTACTCGCCGCCGAACGCATGGCCGCAGGTGATCGTGGTGTCGAGCAGGTCACGCGCTTGGAGCTCGGCCACGAGATCACTCAGCGCGAGCGGCAGCGCGGCGCCGTCGGTCATGACGTAGGCGATGCGGGCGTCCGGCCGGAGGTGTCGGATCGTCGCCACCACGGCCGGGAGTTGGCTGTGGAGCGCCGCGGCCACCACCGGCATCCCGTGGATCGCGTCCATGGCCGAGGCGTCGTCGTCGAGGTGTCCCGCGGTGGAGCCGGCGTCGGGCTGGAGGCTGGTGTACCGCGCCTTGAGGATGTGGCCCGGACCCGGCACGACGTATTCGTTCCGGGCGAGGTTCCAGTGCACGAAGTGCCAGCCGCCGGTGCCGAGTCCGAGGTCGACGGCGGTGGTGTTGACCACGACCGGGTCGCCCGGTGCGACCGGTCCGGTGAGTTCGTCGAGGACGTACGCCCGCTCGGGACCGGCACCGAGGTCGACCTCGACCCGTTGCAGACCGCGTCGCTCACTGAGGACGCGCACGACCGAACCGGACCGGAATGCGGGCATGACTCAGAGTGAGGCGATCAGGCGGTCGACGCGGTCGTCCTGGGACTTGAACGGGTCCTTGCAGAGCACGGTGCGTTGGGCCTGGTCATTGAGCTTGAGGTGCACCCAGTCCACCGTGTAGTCCCGCTTGCGTTCCTTGGCGCGGGTGATGAACGCGCCGCGCAGCTTCGCCCGGGTGGTCTGGGGCGGTTCGTCAACGGCGCGGTCGATCTCCTCGTCGGTCACGATGCGGTCCACCTGGCCGCGGCGCTCCAGCAGGTAGTACAGCGATCGCGACCGGGTGACGTCGTGGTAGGTGAGGTCCAGCAACGCGACCCGGGGGTGGGTCAACGGCAGGCCGTGCTTGTCCCGGTAGGCCTCGATGAGTTGGTGCTTGATCACCCAGTCGACCTCGCGGCCGAGCTTCAGCGGGTCGGCCTCGAGGTGGGTCATGACGTGTTCCCACATCTCCAGCGCCTGCTGTTCGAGCGGGCTCAGCGTGCGCCGCTTGGCGAAGCGCAGCGCCCGGTTGAGGTACTCGGCCTGGATCTCGACCGCCGAGAGCTCACGGCCGTTGGCGAGGCGGACCCGGCGGCGACAGGTGATGTCGTGGCTGATCTCGCGGATCGCCCGAATCGGGTTCTCCAGCGTGAGGTCCCGCCACGGGCCGGAGTCCTCCTCCAGCATCCGCAGCATGATCGACATCGTGCCGACCTTGAGGAACGTCGTGTACTCGCTCATGTTGGAGTCGCCGACGATCACGTGCAGTCGGCGGAACCGTTCCGCGTCGGCGTGGGGTTCGTCGCGGGTGTGGATGATCGCAGGCGAGCGGGTGGTCGCGCTCGACACGCCTTCCCAGATGAGCTCGGCCCGTTGGGCGATGCAGTACATCGCACCGCGCGCAGTCTGGAGCACCTTGCCCGCACCCGCGTAGACCTGGCGGGACACGAGGAACGGGATCAGGACGTCGGTGAACTTCGAGAAGTCGCCGTCGCGTTCGACGAGGTAGTTCTCGTGGCAGCCGTAGGAGTTCCCGGCCGAATCGGTGTTGTTCTTGAACAGGAACACCTCGCCGCGGATCCCTTCCTCCCGCAGGCGCGCCTCGGCCGACTGCACGAGGCTCTCGAGGATCCGCTCCCCCGCCTTGTCGTGGACGACCAGGTCGTGCACCGAATCGCATTCGGGGGTGGCGTACTCGGGGTGGCTGCCGACGTCGAGGTACAGCCGGGCGCCGTTCTCGAGGAACACGTTGCTCGACCGGCCCCACGACACGACCCGGCGGAACAGGTAGCGGGCGACCTCGTCGGGGCTGAGCCGCCGCTGGCCGCGCAAGGTGCACGTGACGCCGTATTCGTTCTCGATCCCGAAAATCCGCCGTTCCATCACGCGCTCCGCAGGGTGGCTCGCATCCTGGGGAGGCTATCGGCGGATCTCGCTCCGACTCGACCACGTTCTCTGCGCCCCCAACCCGACTTCTGAACGAAGTTGTACAGCCGGCGGTACAACTTCGTGCAAAAGTCGGCGGATGTGGGTCAGGCCAGGAGGGACTCGAGTTCGTCGCCCTTGATGCGTCGGAAGGCGCGGGCGGGCCGGTCCCGGTCCAGCAACGCGACCTCGAGCTGGGCAGCGGTGAGGGTCTCCCCGTCCGCTGCGAGCGCGCTCGCGCCGAGCTTCACCGCGTCGGCCAACGCCATCGCATCGGTGAAGCCCTCACCCACGACGCCGGCGATGCGTTCGGCCTCGCCGCCGAGCACGGTGAAGCGCTGCTCGTCCATGACCGTGCCGTCGTAGAGGATGTGGTACAGCTGGTTCGGTTCCTCCGGCGTCGCCCCGACCTGGGCGACGAGGATCTCGACCTCGTACGGCTTCATCTCGTGGGTGAACACCTGGCCGAGCGTCTGCGCGTAGGCGTTGGCCAACGAACTCGCGGACACGTCCTCCGGGGAGTACTGGTACCCCTTCAGATCGGCGAGGCGGACGCCACCGATCTTGAGGCTCTGGAACTCGTTGTACTTGCCGACGCCGGCGAACGCGATCCGATCGTAGATCTCGCTGACCTTGTAGAGCGTGCGGCTGGGGTTCTCGGCGACGATCACGACACCGGCTGCGCACTCCATGGCGACGAGGCTGCGGCCGCGGGCGATGCCCTTCCGGGCGTAGTCCGCCCGGTCCTTCATCATCTGTTCCGGCGCGACGTAGAACGGCATGTTCACGACTCACCACCTGCCTCTCGGCTGTCGTTGCCGCCGCGTTCGGCGCCGCCGAGCAGATCCTGGGCCCGGGCGGCCACGTCGGCGTCGTCGAGGAGCCGGAAACCGTCGGTGTCGATGATCGCGACCATCGGGTAGATCCCCCGCACGAGATCGGGTCCGCCGGTGGCGGCGTCCTCGTCGGCGGCGGCGAACAGCGAGCGGATGGCCAACGCCACCGCGTCGTCCGAACTGATGCCCTCGATCCAGCCGGCCTTGATCCAGTTGCGGGCGTGGACGCCACCGGACCCGTTGGTCTGGTAGTCGGCCTCCTCGTACTTGCCGCCGGTGGCGTCGTAGGAGAACACCCGACCCCGGCTGCGGCGGTGGTCGTACCCGGCGAAGAGCGGGATGACGACGAAGCCCTGCATGGCGGCGGGCAGGTTGGCTCGCACCATCTGGGCGAGTTGGTTGGCCTTGCCCTCGAGGCTGAGCTGCTCGCCTTCGACCTTCTCGTAGTGGCGCAGCTGCACCTGGAAGAGCCGCACCATCTCGACCGCGGGCCCGGCCGCGCCGGCGATGGCCACCCCCGAGTGTTCGTCGGCGGCGAAGACCTTCTCGATCCGACGGTTGGCGATCGAGTGACCGGCCGTGGCGCGCCGGTCGCCGGCCATCACGACACCGTCGGCCGATCGGATGGCGACGACGGTGGTGGCGTGGGTGATCTCGAATCCCTCGGGGCGACGCTCACCGCCCGGGCCGGGCAGTGCCTCGGGCGCCACGTGGCGGAGGAGATCGACGAAGGACGGTCCGGGATCGTGCTCGGACGCGAAGAACGGCAACATCATGGGCTCGCTCATGGGCGGGCGAGCCTACACGGGGCCCTCACCGAATCCGGTGGAGCCTCCGCCAGCGGTCGAGGCGGCGCACGAGGCGACGGTGCGCACGCGCTTCGAGGTGCGCGGCGACGACGGCGTCGGGGACGCGGGACGCGTCGACCCGGATGCCGCGCGCGATGGCGGCGGAGAGTGACGAGCCCGAATGGCTCATGCGGCGGAGTTCCGCCGGGTCACTGACCGCCCTTTTGCACGTAGGAACGGACGAACTCCTCGGCGTTGGACTCCAGCACGCTGTCGATCTCGTCGAGCAGGTCGTCGAGTTCTTCCTTCAGCGCCTCGCCCTGGCGCGCCGGCGCGGCCTCGTCCTCGGCGACGTCCTCGCGCTTCTCCGGCGCCGGTTTCTTCTTCTGCTCACGTTCGGTCATGGTTCCTCCCGAGCTGACGCACCGAGGTGCTCCACCAGCTGCGCTGGCGTCGTGCATTCGGCAAACAACGCCTCGACGTGGGCCCGGCTTCCCTTGAGCGGTTCCATCATGGGAATCCGCCGCAACGGGTCGTTTCCGACATCGAGGATCACACTGTCCCAGTTCGCCGCGACGACCGAATCCGGCCACCGGGCGAGGCAGGTGCCCCGAAAGTATGCCCGGGTCGAGGCCGGAGGTTCGGTCATGGCGGCGGCGACCGTCTCCTCGGTCACCAGGCGTTCGACCTTGCCGGCCTGCACCAGCCGCTCGTAGAGCGACCGGTCCGGGCGCACGTCGTGGTACTGCAGATCCAGGAGCCGGAGTTTGGGGTCGTCCCACTCCAGCCCGTCGCGTTCGCGGTACGCGTCGAGCAGGCCGAGCTTGGTGGCCCAGTCGATGCGGCCGCTGAGTGACCGGGGGTCGCGCTCGAGATCGGTCAGCACCTGTTCCCAGCGGCGCAGCACGTCGAGTCCGACCTCGCCGCCACAGAGTTCCAGGCCGGTCTCGTCCGCGTACTTCTGGGCGAACCGCAGGAACTCCCATTGCAACTCCACCGCGGTGAGCGTGCCGCCGTCGACCAGTTCGAGGGTGGCCCGCAACGTCGGATCGTGGGACACGGTGCGTACGGCGTGCACCGGGCCGATGATCGCGAGGTCCTTGTCGATGAAGCCGTCCTCGATCATGCCGAGGACGATGGCCGTGGTCCCCACCTTCAGATACGTGGCCACCTCGCAGAGGTTCGCGTCACCCGCGATCACGTGGAGCCGGCGGTACTTCTGCGGGTCGGCGTGCGGCTCGTCGCGCGTGTTGACGAGTGGCCGCTTCAGGGTGGTCTCGAGCCCGACCTCCTCCTCGAAGAAGTCGGCCCGGCTGCTCAGCTGGAATCCGACCGCGGCCGCGCCGTTCTCCGCACCGATCTTGCCGGCGCCGGTGAACACCTGCCGGGACACGAACCACGGCAGCAGGGTGTGGACGAGCTGCGCGAACGGCGTCTGGCGGTCGACCAGGTAGCTCTCGTGGGTGCCGTAGGAGTTGCCCTTGCCGTCCGAGTTGTTCTTGTAGACGACGATCTCCTGGCCCGGGTCGAGCAGCCGCCGAGCGGCCTGCATCGAACGGGACAGGATCCGCTCCCCCGCCTTGTCGGCGATGACGACCTCGAGCGCGTCCGCACACTCCGGCGTGGAGTACTCGGGGTGCGCGTGATCGACGTAGTACCGGGCCCCGTTGGTCAACACCGTGTTCACCAGGTGGGTCTCGACCATCGGCGGCTGCGCGTCGCGGGCGTAGCCGCGGGCGTCGTTGCCGGGGGTCTCGTCGTCGAAGTCCCAGCCCACCCGACGGTGTTCGACGTACGCGTTGATCAGGAGCGACGAGGCGAGCACCGGGTTCGAATCGGGCGCGTTGCGCAGCACCACGCCGTATTCCGTTTCGATACCGCAGACCTTGGGCACCGCCATCCGCGCAGGCTAACCCGCCGCGGTCGCCACGATGTCCGGGTTCAGAGGTACTGGCCGGTGGTGACCCGTTCGATCTGGCGGCCGCCGGTCGAGTCCTCGCGACCCTCGGAGAGCAGCGTGCGCACGAAGACGATCCGCTCGCCCTTCTTGCCCGAGATCTTGGCCCAGTCGTCCGGGTTCGTCGTGTTCGGCAGGTCCTCGTGCTCGCGGTACTCCTGCTTGATCGAGTCGAGCATGTCCTGGGTGCTGATCCCCCGGCCGCCACCCGCGATCATCCGCTTGATCGCCAGCTTCTTCGCCCGGCGCACGACGTTCTCGATCATGGCGCCCGACGCGAAGTCCTTGAAGAACAGGATCTCCTTGTCGCCGTTCTGGTACGTGACCTCCAGGAACCGGTTGGCGTCGTCGGTCGCGTACATCGCCTCGACCGCAGTGTCGATCATCGTCGCGATCGTCTTGGCCGGGTCGCCGTCGAAGTGCTTGGTCTCCTCCTCGGCGATGGGCAGGGTCGGCACCAGGTACCGGGCGTAGATCTGCTTCGCCGACTCCTCGGTCGGCCGCTCGATCTTGATCTTCACGTCGAGTCGACCCGGACGCAGGATGGCCGGGTCGATCAGGTCCTCCCGGTTCGACGCACCGATGACGATGACGTTCTTCAGCGCTTCGACGCCGTCGATCTCCGCGAGGAGTTGCGGCACGATCGTGGACTCGATGTCGGAGCTGATGCCCGTGCCGCGGGTGCGGAACAAGGAGTCCATCTCGTCGAAGAAGACGATGACGGGCACGCCCTCCTCGCTCTTCTCCCGGGCCCGCTCGAAGATGAGTCGGATCTGGCGCTCGGTCTCCCCCACGTACTTGTTGAGGAGCTCCGGGCCCTTGATGTTGAGGAAGTACGACTTGGTCTTCTCGTTCCCGGTCTTCTCCGACACGCGCTTGGCGAGCGAGTTGGCGACCGCCTTCGCGATCAGCGTCTTGCCACACCCGGGCGGGCCGTAGAGCAGGATCCCCTTCGGCGGTTGGAGGTCGAGTTCCTTGAACAGGTCGGCGTGCAGGTACGGCAGCTCGACCGCGTCGTGGATCTGGTCGATCTGCGCGTCGAGTCCGCCGATGTCCGCGTAGGTGATGTCCGGCACTTCCTCGAGGACCAGTTCCTCGACCTCGGGCCGCGGGATGCGTTCGACGAGCAGACCGGAGCGGCCGTCGACGAGCACGTGCTCGCCCGCGCGCAGCTTGACCCCGATGAGTTCGTCGCTCAGCTCGGCGACGCGTTCCTCGTCGGCGCGGCCGACGATGAGCGCCCGCTGCCCGTCCTCGAGGAGTTCCTTGAAGATGACGACCTCGCCCTGGGTCTCGACGCCGCGGGCCAGCACCACGTTCAAGGATTCGTTGAGCACGACCTCCTGACCGCGCTTGAGATCGTCGAGGTCGAGCTCGGGGTGGACCGAGACCCGCATCTTGCGGCCGGCGGTGAACACGTCGACGGTGCCGTCGTCGTTCACGCCGAGCAGCGTGCCGTAGCCCGACGGGGGCATGGTGAGCTTCTCGACCTCGTCGCGCAGGGCCGCGATGTGCTCGCGGGCCTCCCGCAGGGTCGCCGAGAGGCGTTCGTTCTGGGCGACGGCCTGGGAGAGCTGGCCCTTGGTCTCGAGGATGCGTTCCTCGAGGGTCCGGACGCGTTTGGGTGCGTCCTGGAGGCGACGGCGCAGGAGGACGACCTCCTCCTCCAGCGTCTTGATCTCGTCCTGCAGTTCGCCGACCTGGTGTTCGTGCTCGGCGAGGCGTCGTTCGTGCTCGGTAGCCACGATGTGATCCTTCCGATTGCCGCGCGATCGCGGGTCTCGCGCACCCTATCCAGCGATTGCGGCTTGGATCGGCTTTTTCCTCATGCTCGCGGGGTAAATTGCCGATCGGAACGGCAGCGCCATACGCTCCATCGGTTCCCCACGGCCCGGGGTTGAGGGCCACGCACCATCGGCGCCGCCGTCACGAAGCACCGAATCCCCCCAACACGACACTGACTACGAGGTGAGGACCACATGAAGGTCTGGATCGACCAGGACCTCTGCACGGGCGACGGACTCTGCGAGGAGATCGCGCCGAGCGTGTTCACGTTGCTCGACGACGGCTTGGCCTACGTCAAGGAAGGCGACAAGGTCTTCAGCGAGCCCGGTGGCGCCGAGGGCCTCGCCAACATCCCCGACGGCATGCTCGAGGCGACCATCGAGTCGGCCGAAGAGTGCCCCGGGGAATGCATCTACATCGAAGCGGAATAACCGACCGTCAGGTCGCACACGAACGTCGTCGAACCAGGAAGGAGTTGGCCGATGCACACGCATGAACCTCCGAGTAGCAACGGCCACGCGCTCCGTCCGTTCGCCGCTGTTTGATCCGACGAGCCGACGGAAGGCGTGGTCCTTCCGTGTTCTGCCCGCCTCGGCGTCGACTCTGATCGGCGCAGTTCTGAGGAGGTGAGCCATGGCTCGTCGGCCACCGCTCCCCACGCCCGCTGCCTTCCGTCGTCGACGGGAGCACCGCACCCAACGTCTTCTCGCCAACCGGTCGGTCACCGACACCCTGGTGTCGGCCGCCGCCCTCGTCGGCCGACCGGCCGTCGACCCGCGCGGCGCCGAGGTCGGCAGGGTCGTCGATCTCGTCGTGCGCTGGCACGGCGAGTCCTACCCCCCGATCACCGGCATCGTGCTGCGGGTCGGTCGCCGCCGGGCGTACGTGCCCCTCGATCTGATCGACGAGATCGCGCCCACCCGCGTCACGCTGCGGTCCACCCGCCTCGACCTGCGCGACTTCGAACGTCGTGAGGGTGAGGTCGTCCTGAACGGCGACGTCGTCGATCACCAGATGGTCGACGTCGACGGCCGACGCGTGGTGCGGGCATCGGACCTCTACCTGGCGCGCGTCGCGTCCGTCTACCGACTCGTGGGGGTGGACGTCGGGTTCCAGACGCTGCTGCGGCGACTCGGGCCCACGCGCTATCGCACCCGGGCGACGCCGGAGCGGGTCATCGACTGGGCGGCGATCCAGTCGTTCGGCGCGCAGGCCGGCGCCAACCGCCGCGGGCCGATGCGCCTGCACGCTCCGAACCAGGCCTTGCGCCGGTTGCGTCCCGCGGAACTGGCCGACCTGCTCGAGGAGCTGGGTCGTGAGGAACGTCAGGAACTGCTCGCGCAACTCGACGCCGAGGTCGTGGCCGACGCGCTCGAGGAGATGGAACCCGACGAGTTGGGCGCGCTCCTGCGCGAGTCCGAGACCGGCCAGGCCGCGGCCCTGTTGGTGGAGATGGAACCCGACGAGGCCGCCGACGCGTTGCGGGAGTTGGAGCCGGCCGAGGCCGAGGAACTCCTCGCCGAGATGCCCGAGGACGTCGCGACCTCGCTGAGCGCGCTGCTGCTCTACCGCGAGGGCACCGCCGGTGGTCTCATGACCACCAACCTGGTGCTCGTGCGCAAGGACCAGACGGTGGCCGAGGTGCGACGCATCCTGCGGGCCGAGTCCGAACACCAGGGTGACGTCGACGCGGTGATCATCGTCGACGAGGACGGCCGCGTCGTCCACGACCTCGGGTTGTTCGAGCTGCTCGTCGCGTCGAGCGACGACCTCGTCATCGACGTCGCGGGTCCGCCGGAGCCCACCATGGTCGAGCCCGAGGCGAGCCTGGACGACGTGATCGAACAGTTCATCGATTCGCGAGGTTCGTCGCTGCTCGTGGTCGACAGCGACGAGCGCCCGGTCGGGCGCATCCTCGCCGACGACCTGATCGACGCGCTCGTGCCCGAACGGGGTCGGATCCGCTTCCCCCGCCTCTTCGGATGATCTGATCCGGTCATGAGCCAGCTGCCGATCTCGCCGCCACCCGTGCCGCGCCGTCGCCGCTTCGTGCGCCCCGCGGCGTTCCTGGCGATCCTCGGCCCTGGCATCATCGCGGCCAACGCCGGGAACGACGCCGGTGGGATCGCCACGTACGCGTCGGCCGGTTCCCAGTTCCAGTACCAGACCCTGTTCATCGGGGTGTTGGTGATCGCGGCGTTGGTCGCGGTCCAGGAGATGGCGGCGCGGCTCGGCGCGTACAGCGGCGAAGGCCTGATGTCGCTGGTGCGGGAGGAGTTCTCGCTGCGCATCGGCGCGTTCGTCGTCGTGTGTCTGTTGGTGGCGAACCTCGGGCTCGTGGTCTCCGAGTTCGCCGGCATCGGCGCCGCGCTCGAGATCTTCGGGGTCTCGCGCTACATCTCGGTGCCGATCGCGGCCGCCAGCATCCTCGGCATCGTGATGTTCGGCTCGTACCGCCGCGCCGAGCGCATCTTCCTGCTGCTCTCGTTGGTCTTCCTCGCGTACCCGATCGCGATGATCCTCGCCCGGCCCGACTGGGGCGACGTGGCTCGCCACACGTTCATCCCGCACTTCGACATGACCCGGGACTTCCTCCTGATCGCGGTGGCGCTGGTCGGCACGACGATCACGCCGTACATGCAGCTGTACCAGGCGGCGGCGGTCGCCGACCGGGGGATCGGTCCCGACGAGTACCGCCACGAGAAGATCGACGCGATCGTCGGGTCGCTCTTTGCCGGGTTCGTCTTCCTGTCGGTGCTGATCGCCACGGGTGCGGCGATCGGCGGCAGCGGTCAGCCGTTGACGTCGGCCGAGCAGGCGGCGAGCGCGCTCGAGCCGGTGGCCGGCGCCGGGGCCGAGTATCTCTTCGCGATCGGTCTGCTCGGCGCGTCGATGCTCGCCGCCGCGATCGTCCCGCTCTCGACCGCGTACGGCCTGGCCGAGGCGGTCGGGGCCGAACGCTCGGTGTCGCGCAAGTTCCGCGAGGCGCCACTGTTCCTCGGTCTGTTCGCGGCCCAGGTGGTGGTCGGCGCGGCGGTCGCGTTGATCCCGGTGAACCTCATCGACCTGTTGGTCGGGATGCAGGTCCTCAACGGCTTCATCACGCCGGTGATCCTGGCCTTCCTGTTCGTGCTCACCAACCGGGCGAGCGCGGTCGGCGAGGCGGTGAACCGGCCGAAGTTCCGGATGTTCGCGTTGCTGTGCGTGATCGTGGTGTCGGTCCTCGCAGCCACCGCGCTCGTCGTGACCGTCGCGCAGCTGTTCGGCGCCTGACGGCGGCCGGCGCGACTATCCGACGAGACACCCGCCGGTGTCGACCGGACCTGACGCCGCGCGCGCCTGGGCCACGAACGGGATCAGCTCGGCGGAACTCAGCGCGAACGCCGTCGTCGGACGCGCCGGATCGATGGCGAAGACCATCGCCTGGACGAGTCCGTTCGGACCGACGACCGGGCCGCCGGAGTCGCCGACGATGAGTCGGGCCGCGAGTCCGACGATCGGCGTCGCGACCGTCCGGCCGCGGTAGATGTCGGTGCGCGGGGTGTCGATCCAGCGGGCGATGCGCGCCGGGGTCGCCCGCAGGGTCCCGCCGTTCGGGTGACCGAACACCGTCGCGAGGGTGCCGATGCGCGTGGCACCGAAGCGCAGGCTCGGGAGGCGGTGCCCGGCGATCCGCAGCACCGCGACGTCGTGGAGCGGGTCGAACACCACGACCGTCGCCGGCCGGGTCTGCCCGTCGATCGTGACGATCTCGGTGGCCGACTCCCCCGCCACCACGTGCGCGTTGGTGAGGATCAGTGTGGGTTTGATCGCGAATCCGGTCCCCGAGATGCGCAGGCCGCACGCACTGCCGCGCACGAGCACGACGCTGGCCGCGCCGAGGGCGTCGACCCGGGGTCCGGCGTCGGCGGTCGGTGGATCGCCGACGTCCTGGTCGTCGCCCCGGAGCAGTGGATAGGGCGCTTCCGCCACGATCCGTCCGAGGATGCGCGCCGAGTGCGGCGGGCGCGGGGCGATCTCGTCGACGGCGGCGACCAGGGCCGAGTCCCGCGCGGCGCGGGCGGGCCAACCCGGTGTGGACCGCAGCGCCGGCACGAGCAGCCACAGGAGGACGAGCACTCCCAACGCGCCGACCACGCCGCCGGCCCAGTGGTCGACGGCCGACGGGACGGCGCGCCCCGGCAGCCGCTGCCGAAGCAGTCGACCGGCCAGGAGGCCGGCGGTGTGACCGATGAGGGCGAGCCCGATCAGGAGCGCGGCGACCGAGAGGAGCCGGATGCCGGGAGTGGCGTCGGCGAGCGTGGCCGCGATGCGCGGCACCATCGTGAGGCCGAACCCCAAGCCGATGGCCAGTCCGACCCAGGACAGCACCCGCACCATCAGGCCGACGCGGAACCCGACGAACCCGCCGACCGCGACCGCGGCGAGCACCGCGGCGTCGAACCAACTCATTCGGTCGGCGTGAGCAATCGGGCGACGGTGAGGAATCCGGTGTGGGCGACCATGCGGTGGTCGGGGCGGACGGACTGGCCGTCGACGTTCCAGCCCCGGTGGAGCACCTCGAGGGTCTCGGCCATGCCGAAGGCCGACGTCGCGAGCCGTTCGCGGAGGGTGGAGACCTGGAGGATGGTCGGCAGGTAGGAGATCAGGATCCCCCCGGGGCGCAGCGCCTGCTCGGCGTGACCCACGACCTGCCACGGTTCCGGCAGGTCGAGCACGACGCGGTCGAGGTCGCGCAGTTCGATGCCCTCGTAGATGTCCCGGACCTCGATCGTCAGCGGCAGGTCGGGGCCCAGGAACGCTTCGACGTTGCGGCGGGCGCGGTCGGCGAAATCGTCGCGGATCTCGTAGCCGGTGACGTGACCGGTCGGACCGATGGCGCGGAGCAACGTCATGGTCAGCGCGCCCGAACCGACGCCCGACTCGAGGATGCGGGCGCCCGGGAAGATGTCGGCGAGCATCAGGATCGGACCGAGATCCTTCGGGTAGATGACCTGCGCACCGCGCGGCATCTCCAGGATGTACTCGGACAGCGTCGGCCGGGTCGCGAGCAGCGCCGCGCCGCGGGTGGTGCGCACGGTCACGCCCTCGGCCTGACCGATCAGCTGCGCGTGGGCCAGGACCCCGGCGTGGGTGTGGAACTCGCCGTCGTCCGCGAGTCGGATCATGTGACGACGTCGTTTCCGGTCCACGAGGAGCACGTGATCGCCGACGGTGAAGGGGCCGCGCACGTTCAGGACCTCGATCGCAGGGTGACGGGATGGTCGGTGCCGATGCCCTGGGCCTTGCTCCGCAGTGAGCAGAACGCGCAGCGGTCGCCGGTGGTGGTGGGCGCACCGCATTCGACGCACGGCGCGAGGGTCGCCCGCTCCTCGTCGGCGTCGGCGGTGAACGCGTCGTGGCCGCGGCTCCAGAATCCGCTGACGAACGCGGCCTTGGTGCCGGGCGACGTCGTCTCGAGCTGGTTCAACAACTCCTTGAAGCCGAGGTGCCGGTTGCCCTCGGCCATCGGGCACTCCTCGACCTGGTAGTCGATGCCGCGGATCACGCAGTACGCCGCCATCTCGCGTTCGCTGAGCCGCACGAGCGGCTTGACCTTGCGGGCGAACCCGGGGCCGGCGGGCAGGACCGGGTACTGACGGCCGAGGTAGCCCATCTCCCAGCGCAGCACGTTGCCGAGCAGGACCGCGGCCTCGTCGTCGAGGTTGTGGCCCGTCGCGACGACGTCGTAGCCCTCGTCCAGGGCGACCTGGTTGAACAGGTGACGCTTGGACAGGCCGCAGGCTCCGCACGGGGCGCGGCGCGTGGCCGCGGCGGCGCCGGGCACGTCGTAGCCGTGGTCGCGGCGCAGGTCGACCTCGTGCAGGTGCAGGCCCCGCGCCGCGGCGAAGGCACGCGTGTACTCCCCCGAATGGTCCGAGTACTCGCCGATGCCGAGCCCGAGGTACAGCCCGTCGGCCGGGATGTCGATCTCGGTGAGCAGGTCCCAGAGCGCGAGCGAATCCTTCCCGCCGGAGACGGCCACCAGGACCCGCTCCCCCGGCGCGATCATCCGGTGGTCGTGGATCGCCCGCCGCACCTGTTCCCGGCACTGGTGGGTGAAGCACTCGGCGCAGAACGCGGCGTTGTGGCGCGGAATGTCGATGATCGCGGGCGCTTTGCAGCGGCGGCACTTCACCCCGCACCCCCGGAGATGACGGGGCGGATCTCCACCTGCGCGTCGTCGGCGAGGCGGGCGTCGTGGGTCACGAGCGTGTCGCCGTCGATGACGAGCACCGATTCCGGCACGATTTCCAGGCGCGCCAGGAGGTTCGCCACGGTCAGCGGACCGGGGACCTCGATTTCGCGGCGGGGATTGCGCAGGACGACTCGCATGAGGTCGTCGAGGCTACTGGCCGCGGCGGACGCCTCTGATCTCGTAGATCTCGCCCGGTTGCACCTTGAACCGCATGACCGGCTTGGTGGATCGGCGGATCAGCCGGCGGTAGACGCGGACTCCGGCGAATGCCGCGGTGAGCCCGACGGCGACCTTGCCGCGGCCGCGGGTGCGGGCGCCGAGGAGGCCGCCCGCGGCGGAGAACGCCTTCACACCCGACGGATCTCGACGATGGTGGTGAGCTTCTTGCCACGCCGGCGGCCGGCGAGGAAGAACCCGGCCAGCACGATGCCGACGACGACGGCCCCGACCGTGATCGCCAGTTGCTTCGTGTTGGCGACCTGCTCGTCGACCTCGCCCCCGATCTCGGCGAGTTTCGCCTGGATGTCGGCCTTGGTGATCGGTCGGTCGGTGGGCTTCGGTGTGGTCACGGACGGTCCTTCGGCAGGGAGTCGGCGGTGGACGGCTTGGCCCGGGTGCCGAGGAAGAAGACGAGGGCGCCGACCGCGAGGAGCGACACGATCACGATCAGATACGGCGCGAACGACCAGTTCCCGTCGAAGGTCTCCGACGCGTCGTGCTGGAGGTAGCGCAGCAACCCGATGGCCGCGAACACCACACCGGTGCCGATCATGAGTGACCCGGCGACGCCGAACGCGATGACCTTGCCGAGCGCCTTGAGGGGCTCGGTGGTCTCCTGCTTGAAGTACGCCAGGATGAGTTGCCAGAGCTCGGTGATCGCCTGGGGGATCGGAGCGGGTTTGTCGGCCACGTTCGGATTCAACACGGCCCTTGCCCGGTCGGGCAAGCCCTGGCCGGAATCGGTGGGTTCGGATCCGGGACGATCGTGAGGTCACCGACGAGGCTCGGATAGCCGGCGATCGTGGTCGCGAGGGTCTCCCGCAGCGCGAGCGCGGTGGATT
>CAZJBJ010000030.1:7524-31300 GCA_964544295.1 uncultured Bifidobacteriaceae bacterium | reverse complement strand
AGCGTCGTGAACGTCTTGGACGCGACGATGAACAGCGTGGTCTCGGGGCCGAGGTCGCGCGTGGCCTCGCGGAAGTCGGATCCGTCGACGTTCGAGACGAACCGGTAGGTCATCGACCGATCCGTGAACGCGGCGAGCGCCGTGGTGGCCATGCGGGGGCCGAGATCGCTGCCACCGATCCCGATGTTGACGACCGCTTCGATCCGACGGCCGGTGTGGCCGGTCCACTCCCCGCTACGAACCCGGTTCGAGAAGGCCGCCATGCGGTCGAGCACCTCGTGGACCTCGGCCACGACGTCGACCCCGTCGACCACGAGCTGCGAGCCGCGGGGCATCCGCAGGGCGACGTGGAGCACCGACCGATCCTCGGTGACGTTGATCCGGTCGCCGCGGAACATCGCGTCGCGGAGCTGCTCGACACCGGCACGGCGGGCGACGGCGGCGAGGAGGGCGATCGTTTCGGCGGTCAGCCGGTGCTTCGAGTAGTCGAGGTAGAGGTCGCCGGCCCTCGCGACCAGGTTCGTGCCCCGCTCGGGATCGGCCGCGAACAGGTCCCGCAGGTGGGCGTCGGCGACGGTGACGAAGTGAGCTTGGAGGGCGCGCCACTCCGCGGAATCGAGGATGGTGGCCATCCGCCGATTCTGGCACGGGTATGAGGAGGTAGCGCGTCTACCCGGCGTCGATGAGGCCGCCGAGGCCGACGGCGTCGAGCGCGTCGGTGAGTCGCGCCGTCAGCCAGGACATCTGGTCGAGGAGCAACAGCAGCCCGAACCCGAAGAGCACCGCAGCCGAGAAGAAGGTGATCGTGCGACTGTGTCGTTGCAGGAACCGCAACGCCGGACTCGACGCGCCGAGCGCGAGGCCGAGCACCAGGAACGACACGCCCATCCCGACTGAGTAGGCGACGAGCAGACCGACGGCGCGCGCCGAGGTCTGGGTCGCGGCGACGCCGAAGACCGCGGCGAGGACCGGCCCGAGACACGGCGACCAGCCGAAGCCGAACGCCGCGCCCACGACGAACGCGGTCGCCCATCCGAATCGGCGCCCGACGTGGAACCGTTTCTCGGGATACAGCCGCGGCGCCCGCAGGACCTGCGACCCGGCGAGGTAGAGCGCCATCACCATGATGATCGCCCCCGAGACGCGGGTCAGGGTCGTCTGGTTGTCGAACGCGGTCTGGCCGATCCCACTCGCGGCAAGCCCGAGGATCGTGAACACCGACCCGAACCCGAGAGTGAAGAGTGCGGTGGTCCACGCGACCCGGGCCAGGTCGGCTCGTTCGCCGTGTTGGAGTTCCGCGACCGAGACCCCGCTCACGACGCTGAGGTAACCGGGCACCATGGGCAGGACGCACGGCGAGAGGATGGAGATCATCCCTCCACCGAACGCGACCAGGAGGCCGACATTCTCGGTCGTGACTGCGAGGACCACGCCGTCGACGTTAGGGCGCAGGGACCTCCGGGTCCGCTTCGGCCTGGTGGTCGAACCCGACGTCGGCGACGTGCGCCCGGGCGGCCGCGATCCGTTCCTGGGCGAGCGCGACGTAGGCCGCATCGGTCTCGAACCCGAGGAAGTGCCGATCGTTGCGAATGGCGGCGACCGCCGTCGTGCCCGATCCCATGAAGGGGTCGAGCACGACGTCGCCGACGTAGGTGAACAGCCGAATGCACCGAGCCGGGAGATCGACGGGGAACGGGGCGGGGTGGCCCACCCGCTTCGCACTCTCCGGCGCGATGTGCCAGACGTCGAGCGTCGCCTCCATGAACTCCGCCTTGGAGATCGTGTTCTCGTGCGGAAGCCCGCGCTTCACCCGCTGTGGCCTCGCCACCGCTCGATCGAACCGTCCCTTGCTCGCGATCACGATCCGTTCGCTCAGGTCGCGCAGCACCGGGTTGGCCGCGCTCTGAAACGAGCCCCACGCGGTCGAACCCGTCGCGCCCTTGCCCTTCACCCACACGATCTCACCGCGGGGCAACATCGCCAGATCGTCCTGAAGGATCGTCATGACATCGGCGGAGAGTGAGCGGTACGGCTTGCGGCCGAGGTTCGCGACGTTGACCGCCATCCGGCCGCCGGGCTCCAACACGCGGAGGCATTCACGGAAGACGTCTCGCAGCATCTCGAGGTACTCGACGTAGTCAGCCGGAATGTGACCCTGCCCCATCTCCTCCTCGTACGCCTTGCCCGCGAAGTACGGCGGGGAGGTCACGACCAGCGCCACCGACGCGTCCGCAACCTCGGTCATCGAGCGTGCGTCGGACGCGAAGATCCGATCGACCTCCTTCGGCGCGTTGACGAAGTCGTCGTCCGAGACCGCAGCCGCGGTGAAGCGGGCGTAGAAGGCGGATGCGTCGTGACTCTCGCGACGACCCGCGCCAAAGTTGGAGGTTGACGTCGGCCGACGCCGGGGTGGCATCCGCCTACGGTATCGGGCGGTGGCGCGTCCGCCGCAAGTACACGCCGACACCGAGGATCGCGCTCAGCGCGACCCCGAACGCGATCAACGAAACCGGCCAGTCGGAGCCGTCGTCGACGATGTCCTTCCCGACCTCGCTCACCGCGACACCTCGCCGGGTCGAGGTGCCCTGCACCTCGGCGGATCCGGACGCCGTCGCGGGCGGCCGGGTCGACGACGTCGTCGTGGTCGATGCCGCGTCGAGCAGCGCCGCGATCCGGATCAGCTCCTCGGCCGACGGCGCCGGTCCACCCGCAGGGGTCGTCGCACCCGGCGTGGATCCGACGGGTCTCGAAGCACCCGCACCCGTCGGCGAACCACCGCCCGGGGGTGGCGGCACGGCGGCCCGGGTGGTCGTCGTGGTCGAAGGAGGTGGCGGCACCGGTGCCCACGCCGGGGCCTGGCCGGTCGCGAACTTCCAACCCTCGACGTCGCCGTCGCGCACCTGCGTCGAACCCGCCCCCGCGCGCGAATAGGTGAACGACGAGGTCCCACTCGGCGCCCGGAAGTAGCCCCAGTACCGGTTGTCGCCGTCCGCGCCACCGAGACAGTTCGGACCCGCATCCCGACCGACCCCGAAGAGCCGGCACACCGCGCCGCCCTGACCGGCGTAGGAGTACACGACCGGGTCCGCGCCCGCGAGCTCCAGGGCCTGGATACCGGTGATCGAATCCGTGGTGAAGGTCACGACCCGCTGATAGGTCGTGGCACCGGTGTCGACGATCACCAGCGCCCGATGGGTGCCCGCCGCTTCCGCGGGGGCGCCCGGGAGCGCCACCACCGCACTGAGCAGCATCACGGCCGATCCGAGCAACGCGCGCCATCGAGCCATCGGTACCTCCGCCGGTCCCTCGCCTCGAGGACCGTTCTGCTTGACCCCACAGGGGCGGACACACCGGCGAACCGGCGGGACACGGCGGTGGTCCTGGCTCACGTCGGTGAACGGATCGTCCGTTCTGACGCTCACAGTTGCGGGTCAGCGCCGGTCTCGCACCGGCTTCCTCCACCCTCCGGATCGGCGAGCTGCCGGGCCGGAAGGGTCACGCCCACCATCCGGGGTTGGGCATGACCGTGTCCGAGCGGGCACCCTAGGGGAATGCATCGGCCCGCGGCAACGCCGCGACCCTTCCATTCGGTGGCCTGGTTGGTGTGGGCGATCGCGGCCGCGGCATCGGTCGAGCTCGCACCGAGCCCCGTCTACGTGGCGCTGGTCATCGGTATCGCCTGGCTCGTGGTCGAGGCCCACGCGCCCGACGGGCCGTACCGCAAGGCGTTCCCGGCCCTCATCATGGTCGGGCTCGTGTTCGGCCTGATCCGGGTGGTCATCGCCGCGCTGACCACGCACAACGGCGTCGACGTCCTGTTCACGATGCCCACCGCCACCATGCCCGACATCCTCGGCGGGTTCACCGTCGGCGGAACGATCGAGTCCAGCGTCATCCTGCAGTCGCTGGCGAGCAGCTTCACCGTCGTCGGGGTGATGGCCGTGTTCGGCGCGGTCAACGCGATCTGGTCCCACTACGAACTCGTGCAGTCGACGCCGCGCACGTTCCACGAGCTCGGCGTGGTCGTCACCGTCGCCCTCGCGTTCGTGCCCGCGACGATCGAGTCGATCGGCGCGGTCCGGGAGGCGGACCGCGCACGCACCGGCGGAGAGCCCGTCCGGCGCGGTCGGCTGCTCCGGTCGGCGCTGCCGGTCCTCGAACGCGGCATGGAACGCGCGGTCGGGCTCTCCGAGTCCATGGACTCCCGCGGGTTCGGCGCCGGCGCGGTCACCGCGGCCGACACGCGCGCCGGTTGGTATTCGCTCGGGGCGATGCTCGCGTTGGCGGGCACGTTCGTCGCGCTCATCGGCCGGCAGGCGACGGTCGCGGGCGTCAGCGCCCTGATCGGTGCCGGCCTGCTCGTAGCAGCCGTCGTCACCGGATCCCGCGGCGTTCGGCGCGAGCACTACCGACGTCGGACCCTGGGGAGCGCCGACGCGTTCCTCATGGTGGCGTCGCTGCTCGCACCGCTGGCCCTCGGCGTCTTCGGCGCCCTCGACAACTCGACGCTGAGTTGGTACGCCAGCCCGTTGACCTGGCCACGCTTCGATCCGCTGGTCGGTCTGGCGCTCCTCCCCCTCCTCGCACCGCTGGTCCGCACCCCGCGCGTCGCCGCGACCCGCGCCCCCACGCCGTCCGCCGACCGGTTCGCCGCCGTCCCGTCCACCGTCTCCGCCACCGTCGCGGCCCGCCGATGAACGACGGCACGCTGCACTACGCCGATGTCGCGTTCGGATACCCGGACGGTCCCCGCGCGCTCGACGACGTCGATCTGACCGTGGTCGCAGGCGACATCGTGCTCGTCGTCGGCGCATCCGGGTCCGGCAAGAGCACGCTGTTGCGAGCCGCCAACGGACTGGTCCCCCACTCGACGGGCGGTCGGTTCCACGGTGAGGTCACCGTGGCGGGCCGCTCGACCCGGACCCACCGGCCGCGCGATCTCGCCGACGTGGTCGGATTCGTCCATCAGGATCCCGAATCCCATTTCGTGATCGACCGAGTGGAGTCCGACATCGCGTTCGGTCTGGAGAACCTCGGCGCGGAGCCGATCGCCATGCGCCGCCGAGTGGAGGAGATCCTCGACGCCCTCGGCGTCGCGCACCTGCGCGACCGCAATCCCGCGTCGTTGTCCGGCGGTGAACGCCAGCGCTGTGCCATCGCCGGCGCGCTCGTCACCGCGCCGTCACTCCTGGTGCTCGACGAGCCGACCAGCCAGCTGGACCCCCAGGGCGCCGAGGACGTGCTCGCGGCCGTGGGGCGCCTGAACGCCGACCTCGGCATGACCGTGCTGGTCGCCGAACACCGCCTCGAGCGGGCGGCGCCGCTCGCCGACACGGCCGTGATCGTCGTCGATGGTCGGGTCGGCCCGCCGACGCCCGTCGCGGCGGCGCTCGCCGACTACGACGGCGCGCCGACCGTGACCCAGCTCGGTCGCCTACTCGGGTGGGATCCGCTCCCCCTCACCGTCCGCGACGCGCGGCGCTTCGCCGCCCGCGACGCACTCGAATCCCCCTTGCCGCCAGCGCGGTCGCGGCCGGCGGCCGCGCCCGGACCGACCCTGCTCGCCGGTCGGTCGGTCGGAGTCGACCTCGACGGCAGCGTCGTCCTCGCGGGCGTCGACGTCGAGGTTCGGGCCGGCGAGGCGGTGGCCCTGTTGGGCCGGAACGGTGCCGGGAAGACGACCCTGCTCCGGGCGCTCGCCGGGCTCGTCGAGACCCGTCACGGCAGCGTCGAGGTGATCGGGACCCGCGCCTACGTCCCCCAGGACCCGTCGAGCCTGTTGTTCCGGACCACCGTCCGCGACGAGATCGCCGAGACGCTGCGTCTGCTCGACCGTCGCGACGACGGCTCGATCGACCGGTGGCTCGACGCACTCCACCTCACCGCGGTCGCGGACCGGCACCCGCGGTCGCTCTCCGGTGGGGAGCGGCAGCGGGTCGCGATCGCCGCGGTCGCGGTAGGCAACGCCGACGTGCTGTTACTGGACGAACCGACGCGGGGCATGGACGCGCCCTCGCGCGCCGCGCTGGAACACGCGATCAGCACCCACACCGCCGCGGGTGGCGCGGTCGTCCTCGCGACGCACGACATCGAGCTCGCGGCCCGGACCGCGACCCGCGTGGTAGTGCTCGGCGGCGGCGAGGTCGTGGCCGACGGCGAACCCCACGATGTCCTCGGCGGATCGCTCTTCGCGCCCCACACCGCGCGCGTGTTCCCGGGCCACCTCACCGTCGAGTCGGTCGCGTGGGCGCGGGCGGCCAGCCGATGACCGCGGCCACGCTCCGCCGGACGTCCGGGACGCTCGCCCGGCTCCGACCCACACTTGTCTACGTCCTCGTCGTCATCGTCGGTGCGGCCGCGTTCCTCTACCCGTTCTGGTTCCCGGCGAGCTCGCTGCCGAACCAGGCCCACAGCGGTGACGCACCGCTCGTGGCCGGCATCGTCGGCGCACTGGCGGTGACCGCGGTGGCTCTCGAAATCCGGCGCGGTTCGATGAACGGATCGACCGTCGCGATCCTCGGGGTGCTGAGCGCCACTGCGGGCCTCCTGCGACTGCTCTCGCTCCCCCTCGGCGGGAACGGCATCTTCTTCCTGATCGTGCTGGGCGGGGTCGCGTTCGGTCCCCGCTTCGGCATGCTCCTCGGGCTCTGCTCGATGGCGGTGTCGGCCGTCATCACCGGCGGCATCGGGCCCTGGTTGCCGTTCCAGATGCTCACTCTCAGTTGGATGGGCGCACTCGCCGGATGGCTCGGCCGGGTCACGCGCCACTGGTCGCCGCGCACCGAGCTCGTGACGGTCGCCGCGTACGGCTGGATCTGGGGCTTCGTCTACGGGGCGATCATGAACCTCTGGTTCTGGCCGTTCCAACGCAACGGCGGCGAACTCGATTGGATACCCGGATCGAGTGTCGCATCGACGCTCCAGCACTACTGGTCGTTCTACGTCGCGACCTCCTACCCCTGGGATGCCGCGTCGGCCGTTGCGAACGCAGTGCTGATCCTGCTCACCGGCACCGCGGTCCTCGCGACGCTGCGCCGGTTCGCCCATCGGCTCGACCCCGTCGTCGACTTCACTCCGGTCTGACTCGGACCCGGACGTCGGGCGCGTTGCCGCCGGGTAGGGTGAAATGTTCGGTTTGGGAGGGGGCATCGGTGGGACGTCGGCGCACGATCTGGATTGTCGCGGTCGTCCTGACTGCGCTCGTGAGCGCGGCCTGCCGTCCGCCGGTCCCGTTCCCAGGTCACGGACACCACGGCCCCCACGATCCCGGACCGCCGGCGGCACGGCCCGTCGGCAGCGCGGCCGAGCTGGACCTCGACCGCCCGCGGGTCGAGCTGCGCGCCGCGGACGTCCCGGTGATCCAGGACCGGCTGACGCGCACTCCGTACTCCACCCTGCTCGCCCGCGCCGCCGCCAAGATCGCGGAGGCCGCACCGCCGTCGGCCGTCGATCAGGCCGAGTGTGGGCTCACCCCCAACATCGGCCGCGAAGAAGGCAAGGCCCGCGCCGCGAAGAACCTCGCGTTCATGTACACGGTGAACCGCACGTGGGACCCCGCGACCCAGACGGTGGTCGTGCCGACCCCGGCCGCGCGCCAGGCCATCGGTGACCTCGCGCGCGACTACCTGCGCTTCTCGTGCATCACCAGTCGGATCCACATTCAGCCCGATCGCGACATCAACACCGCCAACGAGCTCACGCAGATGGCCCAGGCGTACGACACGCTGGCCGGCGGCGGGTATCCGTTCGGCGACAGTGAAGCCACGATCATCGCCAACCTGACGACGTGGACCGACGAGTTCTTCCGCGACTACCAACCGCTGCTCGGCTTCCTCACCAACAACCACGGCGCCAAGGGCGCGGCGGCGATCGGAACCGCAGCCATCGCCCTCGCCGGTGCGCCGGGGACGGACCCGGACCGGATCGATCGCTGGCTCGACTACGGGATGGCCAAGACCGAGGAGATCGTGCGGTACACGATGGGCAGCGCGGACAGCGGCTACGGCGAGGGGCCGTTCTACTGGCGGTACGCGTCGCAGAACGTCCTGCCGTTCGCGCGCGCGTTCCACCACGTGGCCGGAGGTGCGGGATGGGCCCGCGCCGACGGCCCGGTGGTCGAGAACTTCTGGACTGCGCCGTGGTTCTCGGCCCTCGGTCGGTGGGAGCTCGACCTCACGCGTCCGGACGGCACCCTGATCCCGATCGACGACGGCAACGTCGACGACGCGTTCTATTTCGGCCTGTTACCCACGACCGACGCGAACGCCGATGGGTTTTCATGGCGATGGGCGAACGTGCCGAACACGAGCGCATCCCAGCCGTTCGAGTCCGAGGGCAACGTCGACCTCTCCACGGATCAGATCGCGAACTTCGACGACTCGGTCGCCGCCGCACCGCCCACCGGATCACCGAACCGACTGCGCGGCGCGAGTGGCACGCTGGCGTTCCGGAGTTCGTGGGCGCCGGACGCAGTGGCCGCATTCGTACAAGCCGAGCGCGAGGGGGCGCGCGGGTTCGGACGGGCGCCGGGGAAGCCCGGCATCGGCTGGGCCGCGCTCCACGATCACGCCGACCCGGGCGCGTTCCAACTCGACGCGTACGGCGAGCGACTCATGCTCGATCCCGGATGCATGAACTACACCTGGAGCCAGCACGGCCCGCTCAGCAACCCGAGCGCCCACAACCTGGTACTCGTCGGCCCGGCCTCGGATCCCGAGTCGCCGGGGAACCCCAACACGGCGAGCACCGTCGGATCACCGGCACTCACCGCGTTCACGACCGACCCGACCGCGCCGGTCCCGGTCGACGGCGAGGCCACCGTGAGCGACGTCGTCGACCGTCACGGCATCGCCGCCGCGACGGTCTCGTCGGTCTACGGACGGTCGCCGAGTTATGTCGCGCCGAGCCCATTGCGAGCGAGTGACTATTTCGAACTCGAATCCGCGGATTCGACCCGGGTGCAGCGCCGGTATCTCTTCGTCGACGGTCGGTACCTGGTGATCGCCGACTCGTTGGGATCCGACCAGCCGCGTCGGTTCTCCTGGCCGTTGCACGGCAACGGTGGCGGGACCGACGGGATCACCGAAGCCAGGCCCAAGCTCAACGGTGGCGACCGGGCTGCGGAATCGGCACCGGCGATCCCGGCGACGCCGTACGCGGCCAGCGGGGGGACGTTCACCCTCGACCCGGCGGGCGGGACGTGGACGCGTGCCCGGGCGCGCGTGACGACGGGCATGGCGTTCAACACCACCACCGCACCCGACGTGACCGCCACGCTCGGGCTGTACGAACAGTTCCACGGTCGCCTCGGCGCCAACACCGTCTTGACCACGAGTGTGCTGGGATCGAGCGTTCGGGCGGCGTCGGTGATCTACCCGACACCCACGAGCGCCGCGCCGCCGACGATCACCCGTCTGCCCGTCGACGGGGTCGCCGCGCTCCGGATCGACGACCCCGGTGCCGACCGACGGATTCTGGTGGTGACCGGAACGGGGGGAACGTCGCGGACCTACCCGAGCTCGGTCACCGGCATGCCGTTCGCGATCACGACCGACGCCGCGATCGCGATCGTCGAGGTCGACCACGCGGGACGGGTCACGTTCCGATACCGCGAAGGCGGCACCCACCTGGACCGCCGGCGACCCTGACGTCCATCGGTCCCCGTCTGCGACTCAGTCCTCGAACTTCGGGGGCCGACCGTCACGGCGAGCCCGCACGGCTTCCTCGAAGTTCTGCGTCGTGAGTCGGACGAAGAGCTGGGTGTGGCTCTCCATCTCGATCGCGGCGCGCAGGCTGTTGGTCTCCAGCCCGGCCCACATGGTGCGTTTGGTGAGTGCGATGCCCTGGGTGCTCCACCCGTTGATCCGGTCGGCGAGGTCGAGCGCGGTCGACAGCAGTTCGTCGTCCGGAACCGCTCGCGACACGAGGCCGATCGCGGCCGCCTCGTGGGCGTCGACGTCGCGGCCGGAGAGCATCAGTTCGAACGCACGCGACGAACCGATCGCCCGCGGGAGCAGGAAGCTCAGCCCGAGCTCGGTCGCGGTCAACCCGTTGTTGATCCCGGCGGCGCGGAAGTAGGCCGATTCGGCGGCGATCCGAATGTCCGCCCCGAGCGTCAGACACATGCCGCCGCCGATCGCCGGGCCGTTGATGGCACAGATGACCGGCTGGGGCATCCGCTGCATCGCCGGGATGAGATCGGTGAGCAGCGTCATCGCCCGGGTGGCGATCCGGGTGAGGGTGAGACCGTCGATGTTCGGCGGGGCGCTGGTGTCGTCACTCATGTCCGCACCCGAACAGAACCCGCGCCCGGCGCCCGTGAGCACCACGCACGTGATGTCGTTGTCGGCGGCGACCTGTTCGATCGCCTCATGGAGTGGGACCATCAACTCGAACGCCATCGAGTTCATGCGCTCGGGCCGGTTCAAGGTGATCACCGCCGTGTGCGGCCGGGGTGTGTCGATCAGGACTGGGGCCGTACGCTCGGGAGTCATCGCGAGCGGCACAGTAATTGATTCTCGATTCGACCCACACCGAGGAGCGTCATGACCGGACAACTCGATGGCCGGGTGGCCGTCGTCACGGGTGCGGGCGCGGGAATCGGCCGCGCGATCGCTCGGGCATTCGTCGCCGAGGGTGCGCGCGTCCTCGTCGCCGAGCTCGATCCCGCCTCGGGACAGGACGCGGCCGACGAGTTCGGTACACACGCCGCGTTCCGGGCCGTCGACGTCGGCGTGAAGGAGGAGAACGAGGCGATGATCGCCGACGCCCTCGACCGCTGGGGCACGATCGACATCCTGGTCAACAACGCCTGGGGTGGCGGTCAGATCGGTCGGGTGGAGCGCAAGACGCCGGAGCAGATGGCGCACGGCATGAACGTCGGTTTCTACGGGCCGCTGTGGGCGATGAACGCCGCGTTCCCCACCATGCGGGACCAGGGGTACGGGCGCATCGTGAACCTGTGCTCGCTCAACGGGGTGAACGCGCACATGGGCACGCTCGAGTACAACACCGCCAAGGAGGCGTTGCGCGCCGCGACTCGCACCGCGGCGCGGGAATGGGCGCCGACCGGCGTCACCGCGAACGTCATCTGTCCGGCAGCCAAGTCGGCGGCGTTCGCGTCGGTGATGGGAGAACACCCTGAGCTCGTGGCGGTGGCCGACGCGGCGAACCCGATGGGTCGGATCGGCGACTGCGACACCGACATCGCACCGGTCGCGGTCTTCCTAGCGAGCGAGGGCAGCCGGTATCTCACCGGCAACACCCTGTTCGTCGACGGCGGCAGCCACATCAACGGCGCCCCCTGGGCCCCCGACCTGGACTGATCTCCCCCACCCTCGAACTTGCGTCGATAACCCCGCGGATCGGCAGGGTTATCGACGCAAGTTCGGTGGGTCAGTCGAACGGGGGGAGGTTGGGGAGACCGCCCGCGATCAGTTCGTCGGCGCGGACCCGCAACGACCGGGCGTAGCCGTCGCCGGTCAACTGGAGGTACCGACCCTGTTTGATCGCGTCGACGACCATCGCCGCGACCGCGGCGGGCGGGCGACCTCGCTCGGTGCTCTCGTCGAGCATCCGGTCCACGAACTCGGACTCCGGGCTCGACGCGGTCCGGGTGGCCGCGGGTCGGTTCCGTCCGGACGAGCCGATGCCGGTCTTGAACGCACCGGGACACAGCGCGGTCACGCCGATGGGGGCGCCGACGGCGACCAACTCGCTCGCCAGACACTCCGTGAGGGCCAGCGCCGCGAACTTCGACGCCGTGTACGGGGACGAGTACGCCGACGGGAACAGCCCCGCGGCCGACATCGTGTTCACGACGTGCCCGGGCACTCCCCGCTCGATCATGCCGGGCACGAACGCCTGGATGCCGTGGAGCATCCCGTAGAAGTTCACGCCCATGACCCATTCGAAGTCGGCGACCGGGCGATCCCAGACCAGACCGCCGGCGAACACCCCGGCGTTGTTGCAGAGCACCTGCGCGCCACCGCACTCGGCGTCGACCGTCGCGGCACACGCCCGCATCGCGTCGGCATCCGTCACGTCGACGGTCAACGCCAACGCCTCGGCACCGGCCTCGTGCAGCAGAGCACCGGTTTCCGCGACCGCGGCCGCCTCGACGTCGAGGGCCACCACGCGCATCCCCTCGGCCGCGAACGCCAAGGTCAACGCCCGACCGATTCCGCTGCCGGCGCCGGTCACGACCGCACATTGATCGACCAACAGATCCATGTCGCGCAGGCTAGGTGGCCGCGGCACCGGCCGCGATCGAACCGCTAGCTTCCGTACATGCGCGTGTCGATCGGCGACTGCCGGCTCTTCGTGGACATCGAGGGTGCCGGCCTCGTGCCCGACGGCCCCACGATGCGCGAGCGAACCACCGTCATCCTCCTCCACGGCGGGCCGGGCATGGACCACTCCAGCTTCAAGCCGCAGTGGTCCGCCCTCACCGACATCGCGCAGGTCGTGTACTGCGACCACCGTGGGCAGGGTCGCAGCGACCGGTCCGACCCGGCGTCGTGGAACCTTCGCCAGTGGGCGGCGGATCTCGTCGCGTTGTGCGACGCGCTGGGTGTCGTCGACCCCGTCGTCTACGGCGTGTCCTTCGGCGGCATGGTCGCGTTGCAGTACCTGGTGGATCACCCCGACCACGCCGACCGGGTGATCCTGGATTCGACGACGGCCCGATCGGATCCCGAACTCATGCTCCCGGTCTTCGAGCGGCTCGGTGGCCCCGAGGTCCGGGCGATCGCCGAGGCGTTCTGGTCCGAACCCACCCCCGAGCGCATGCGCGAGTACTTCCGCCACTGCATGCCGCTCTACAGCCGCACCACGGCTCCGGATGCGAAGGACCGCAGTGCTCGGCAGTTGGAGGTCTCCAACTACGACCTGTTCGAACGGTGGAGCCGCACCGAGGAGTCCACCTTCGATCTGACCGCGCGGCTGGGCGAGGTCCGGGCCCCGGTCCTGCTGCTCGCCGGCGAGGACGACCCGGTGTGTCCGATCGCGGGTGCCGAGATCATCGCCGCGGGCATCCCCCACGCCCGGTTCGAACGCTTCGCCGATTGCGGGCACGGCGTCTGGCGCGACCAACCCGAGCGGGCATTCCGCCTGATCCGGGAGTTCGTCGCGGCGTAGTCGTCGGCATGTCGTGCATGTCGCCGCGACGCGGGCTACGCGCTGCGGTCGTGGGCGGAGTCCCAGGCGGCGAAGAGCGTGGCGTAGCGGCCGCGTCGGGCCAGCAGCTCGTCGTGGCTCCCGATCTCCATCACCCCGCCGTCGTCGACGACCGCGATCCGATCACAGCGCGCCGCGGTGGAGAGTCGGTGGGCGACCACGACGACCGTGCGCCCTTCGGTGAGTCGGTCCATCGCCCGTTCGACGGCATGTTCGGTGCCCGGGTCGAGATTGGATGTCGCCTCGTCGAGCACGAGCACGGGCGGGTCGGCGAGCGCGGCCCGGGTGAGGGACACCAGCTGCTTCTCCCCTGCCGACAGCCGGGAGCCGCGCTCGCGCACCTCGGTGTCGAGCCCGTCGGGGAACGCGCCGAAGAGGTCCTCGAGTCCGAGCGCGGCGACCGCGGCCTCCACCTCGGCGTCGGAGGCGCCGTCGCGCCCGATCCGGATGTTGTCGCGCACGGTGCCGGCGAAGAGGAACCCTTCCTGGGGCACGACGACGATCGTGCGGCGCAGGCTGGCCAGCGTCGCGTTGCGGAGATCGACACCACCGAACGCGACGGCGCCGTCACGCGGGTCGTAGAACCGGGCCATGAGCTTGGCCAGCGTCGACTTGCCGGCGCCGGTCGGGCCCACGAGCGCCACCCGTTCGCCGGCGGCGACCGTGATGGATACGTCCCGCAACACCTCCGGGCCGATCGGGTGGACGACACCGTCGAGATCGGGCCGATCGTTGCCGTAGGCGAACGACACGTCGGAGACTTCGAGGGCGCCGTGCTCCGGGAGATCGACGGCACCAGGCTTCTCGCCGATCGACGGGACCGTGTCGAGCAGGCCGAAGATCTTGTGGAGCGCGGCGCCGGCCGACTGCACCGTGTTGTAGAGCTGGCTGAGCTGCTGGATCGGTTCGAACAGGTTGTTGAGGTAGAGCACGAACGCGAGCACGGTCCCGACCGTCACTACCGAGCGGTCGACGAGCACGCCACCCCACCCGACGATCACCGCGACGCCGACGACGCCGGTGAACTCGACGAACGGAAAGTACTTCGCCGAGATCCGTACGGTTTCGAGGTTCGCCTCGTACTGGTTCTCGTTGGTCGAGTGGAACCGCCGGATCCAACCGCGCTCCTGCCCGAACGCCTGCACGACTCGCACCCCCTCGAGCCCTTCCTGGAGGGTGGCGAGGTTCTCGCCGATTCGTTCCCGGACTTCGAGGTAGGCGAGGTTGGAGCGCGTCCGGAACCAGCGACTCGCCATGACGACCGGCGGGACGATGAGCAAGACCCCGAGACTGAGCTCCCAGCTCATGCTGACGATCACGACGATCGCGCCGAGGAAGATCAGGAAGTTCTGCACGAACATCACCAGCCCCTGGCTGATGAGTTCCTGGAGCGCATCGATGTCCGAGGTCATCCGGGCCACGAGTCGTCCGGTCTTCTCCCGGTCGAAGAAGTCGAGCGAGAGTGACGCCATGTGGCGGAACAGGCGCTCGCGCAGTTCCCGGAGGAACCGTTCGCCGGTGCGGGCCACCAGCCAGATGACGGCTCGACCGAGCACCAGTCCGACGACGGCGACGATCAGGTACGCAAGCGCCGCCCGATTCAACGCCGCGGCGTCCCGGGCGACGAGACCCTGGTCCACGCCCACGCGGACCAGCGCCGGACCGGCCAGCAGACAACCGGTCTGGGCGATGAGCACGACGGTCGCCACCACGATCGGCCGGCGGTACGGCACCAACATGCGACCGAGCCGGCGCAGGACCCGCCGGGCGGATTCGCGGTCCAGCCGGGACTCGTCGTCCACCGGACTGGTGTCGACGTGGCCGGCCCTCATGACCCGACCTCGGGGACGACGGCGGCCGCGATGTCCCCACCGATGGTGGGCGACGCGCTCGCCAGGACGCGGCGATAGGCATCGTTCGTCGCCAGTAGCTCCTGGTGCGTTCCGGACGCGATCACGCGACCGTCACCGATCAGCACGACCCGGTCCGCCAACGCGATCGTGGCCGGACGGTGGGCGATGATCAGCGTCGTGCGCCCGGTCATCACCTCACCGAGGGCCGAGCGGATCTCGTGCTCCTTGGTGGGATCGACCGACGACGTGGCGTCGTCGAGGATCAGGACGCGGGGGTCGGCGAGGACGGCGCGTGCGATCGCGATGCGTTGCCGTTGCCCGCCGGAGAGCGAGAACCCGTGCTCACCGATCACGGTGTCGTAACCGCTCGGCAGTGCCTCGATGAACTCGGCCGCGCCGGCGAGTCGGGCAGCCCGCTCGACCGCGGCCATCGGCGCCTCCGGGTCGGCGAAGGCGATGTTCTCGCGCACCGAGTCCGAGAAGAGGAACGTGTCCTCGAACACGATGCCGATCGCGCGTCGGAGATCCGCGACCGGCAACGCGCGCAGGTCGACACCGTCCAGGCAGATCCGACCCGCATCGACGTCGTAGAAACGCGGCACGAGTCGCGCGACCGTGGTCTTGCCGCTCCCGGTCGCGCCGACGATGGCCACGGCCTCGCCGCCACGGATCACCAGGTCGAGCCCGTCGAGCACCATCCGGCCCGGTCCGTACCCGAACTCGACCCCCTCGAAGCGCAGCTCGCCGGGACCGGCCGGAAGTGCCGCGATCGCGTCCGGGGCGGGGTCGGCGATGGCCGGGTCGGTCACGAGCACCTCGTGCACCCGACCCGCGCCGGCCGATGCACGCGAGGCCTGGGCGATCAACATGCCGATCATGCGCAGCGGCCATATCAACATCAGGATGTAGAGGTTGTAGGCGAGGATGTCACCGACCTGCAGACGGCCGTCGAGTACCTGGTGACCGCCGTACCACAGGATCGCCACCATCGAGACGGTGGGCAGGAAGTCGACGAGCGGCATGAACCCGGCCCGCAGGCGCGCGGCGGCGAGCGACCGGTCGAGCACCGAATCGGCTTCGGTCTGGAGTCGGCGCACCTGCTGGCGCTCGACGCCGAACCCCTTGACCACCCGGACCCCCGAGAACGTCTCTTCGACCACGCCCGAGAGATCCGCGAGCTCCTGCTGGATCTCGAGATTCACCGGTGCGATCCGCCGGGAGAACCGGGTCGCGGCGAGGTTCAGGATCGGCAGCGCGCCCAACGCGAGCAGCGCCAACGCGCCGGACTTGACGACCATGATCGTCAGGACCCCGCCCATCGTGAACAGGCTGGCGACGGTCAACGGGATGAGGATGACGACCGTCTGCACCTGCTGGATGTCGGTGTTGGCCCGGGCCATCAACTGCCCGGTCTGGGCCTGATCGTGGAAGGCGAAGTGAAGGCGTTGGAGATGGGCGAAGAGGCGTTGGCGGAGATCGGTCTCGGTGCGCAACGCGATGCGGAACGCGGCGTAGCGGCGCAGCCCGGTACAGATGGCCTGGACCAGTCCGATGGCGACGATCACGACCGTGAGCCGGATCACCTTGTCGCTGTCGCCCGCGCGCATGCCGTCGTCGATCGCCGCGGCGGCGACGAGCGGGATCGTCAGCTTGGCGGCGGTCCAGAGGATGCCGGCCATCACGCCGCCGGCGACCCACCATCGCTGCGGGCGCACCGCGCTGCCCATCAGCCGCCAACCGGCGCGCCGAAGCAACCGCTCCGACTCCTGTTGGGGGTTCAGGCTGCGACGAGGGACCACGACGATCCGAGGGTACCCGGACCGTCGGCCGGGTGATCCGGCGTTACTCCTCGGCGGCGAGGGTCCGGGCCATACCCGCCTCGTGCAGCACTGCGGTGATCTCGTCGCCGACGAGCTCGCTGCGGACGAGCAACTCGTCGCGCAACGCCTCGACGAGGTGACGGTTGCTGTCGAGCAGCTCCTTCACCGACGCCTTCGACCGGTCGAGGATCGTCTCGACCTCGCGGCGAGCGGCGTCGTCGGCGAGCACCCGCGGCACCAGTCCGGCATCCAACGGGCCGCCACCGGCAGCCGAGAAACTCACGAGCGAACCCGCCAATCCCAGGGCCCCGACCATGGTCGCCGCGACGGTCGTGGCGTGGGCAAGGTCCCCACCGGGTCCCGTCCCCGACTCACCGAACCACAACTCCTCGGCGACCATGCCGCCGAAGCTGATCTTGATGTGGGACAGCATCTCGGTGCGGTTGCGCAGGTAGCGCTCCTCGGTGTCGGAGTGGGCGAGCAACCCGAGCGAACCCGCCCGACGAACGATCGAGAGCACCTCGAGCTTGCGACCGACCCCGATGAGGTGGGCCACGACCGCGTGACCGGCCTCGTGGGTGGCGATGATGCGGCGCTCCTCGTCGGTGTACTCCACCGGATTGGCCAGCCCGATCTCCTCGGTCAGCTTCGCCTGGTGGATGTCATCCCACTCCATCGACTCGCGCCCGTCACGCAGGGACCAGATCAACGCCTCGTCGAAGAGGTGCTCGATCATCACCGGCGAGTAGCCGATGGTCAGAGCCGCCAGCTGATCACGGCGCTCGTCCTTGTCGAGCTCGGGGACGTGCGCCTTGCGGTCGAGGTAGAAGTCGATGATTTCGCGCCGCCCCGACTTCCCGGGGAGATCGAAGTGGATCGAACGGTCGAACCGACCGGGCCGCAGGAGCGCCGGGTCGAGCGCCGAGGCGCGGTTGGTGGCCCCGATGACGAGGATGTTCGACGACACCGGCGGGCGCTTCTTGATCTCCCAGCGGGCCGGGAGCAGGACGTTGACGCGCGCCAACCACCAGGCCCGGAACTTCTCGCCCGCGGTGGGCTCGTCGAAGGACTGCAGCTGGATCAACAGTTCGTTGATGACGCCGGCGAAGCCTTCGCCGAGACCGCGGTAGACGGTACGGCTGTCGTGACCGTCGTGACGCGCCTCGGGCTGGTTCATGCCGGCCCGGGAGACCGCGATGGCGTCGATCTCCTCGATGAAGCCGATGGCGCCGCCCTCACGCCGCGCCGCCTTGCGCAGGTGCTTGAAGAACTTGGCGATCTTGCGGTTGGTCTGACCGAAGTACGGCGACTGGATCGAACTGGCCGCGACGAAGTGGAAGGGCACGCCCGCCTCCCGGGCCATCGCCTTGGCCATGTAGGTCTTGCCGGTGCCCGGCGGGCCCTCGAAGAGGATCGCGCGTCGCGGCGTGCCGCCCATCTGGTCCCGGAACGTGCGGTACCCGAGGAACAGGTTGAGGGTCTTGATCACCTCGTCCTTGACCATCCCGAGTCCGACGACGTCGTCGAGTCCGACGGTGATCTCGCTCGGTCGGTAGACGGTGTGCGGCGAGCGTCCCATCATCAGCATGGGCACGAGCAGGACTGCGGCAAGGATCGAGATCAGGATGAAACTCGGGATCATCTCCTGCCACTGCGGCGGGATCTCGGGCATCCGGAACTGCACCGGCTGACCGCCGAGATACCGCGCCAACGGATAGTCGATCACCACCGCGAGGATCAACAGGTTGCGGACGAGGCGCCGCCGCCGCCCGGACTCGCGCATCTGTGCCACGTCACCGGCGCGGCCGATGACCTGCGATCCACCGATCAACCCGAGATCCATACCAGCTGCTCCCAACACCGACAGTGGACAGGCGTCACTCTAGGTGAGAAATGGTCGATTCCTCTCCCCAAAATTGGGGAGATGCCGCTCGGAGCCACCGGCACCGGTCCCGGTAGCGTCGGCGGAATGCGCCTCATCGACGTGCGGGCCGGGCGATTCGAGCAGGCGTGCGTGGTCGTGGTCCTGCTCGGTGGCTTCGCCTTCCAACAGGCGCTCAGCATCCCCATCGCCGCGGTGATCGCGGTCCTCGGCGCGGGTCTCGGGGCCCGATCGCCCGTCCGTCGCCTCTGGAGCGATGTGATCGGCCCGCGTCGCCGGACCGTGGAGCAGCTCGAGCCCGAGTCGATGATCCGGCTCCAGAGTCTGATGATCGGCGGTGCGCTCACCGTGGCGACCCTCGTGATCGTCGCCGGATCGGTCGGACTCGCCTCGGTCCTCGCCGGGGTCGTCACGATCGTGGCCGCGCTCGGGGCCACCGGCTTGTTCACCCTGGCCGCGGAACTCCAACACCGGCGCGGTCGGTAACACCAGCTATTCGGGTACCAACTCCGGCGGGATGTCGGCCACGCGCGGGTTGGCCCGATCGCGCTCGGACAACGTCGGCGAATCCGAGGGCCAGGTGACACCCAGGGCCGGGTCGTCCCACGCGACACCGAGCTCGTCGGCCGGGTTGTAGTAGTTGTCGACGAGGTACGTGATCGTCGCATCGGTGATGGCGTAGAACCCGTGCGCGACGCCCCGCGGGATGTAGAGACCGCGGTGCACGACATCGTCGAGTTCGACCGTCAGCGACGTGCCCCGCGTCGGCGACGACACGCGCAGATCGTGCAGGACGGCGAGCACCGTGCCGAACGGCACGTACCAGTAGTCGGCCTGGAACCGGTGGTAGTGGAGCCCGACCAACGTGTCGGCCGAACGGTCGGCGCGATTGCCCTGCACCATCGTCGGGGAACCTTCGGGCAGCCATTCCTGCCGGAACGTTTCCGCGAAGAACCCGCGTGGGTCGGTCCACAGCTTCGGCTCGACGACGACGACACCGCCGATCACCTCCGACGGAATGATCTCGGCCACGGTCAGTTCCCTCCGAGCAAGCGGCCGTATCGACCTTGGTAGAACAGGAGCGGTCCGGCATCCGCAGTCAGGCCGAGCGCCTCGACCCGCCCGACCACGATCAGATGATCGCCGGCGTCGTGCTCGGCTTCGATGACACAGTCGAGATAGGCGTGGACATCGTCGAGGATCGGACCCTGGGTCCCGATCCGCCAGCCCACCTGCCCGAACCGGTCGGCGCCGGGGGTCGCGAAGAGCTTGCTCACGTGTTCCTGGTGTTCGTCGAGCACATTGACGGTGAAGTGACCGGCGCGCTGGATGCGCGGCCAGGTGCTCGAGGTCTTGGCCGGGCAGAACAACACCAACGGCGGGTCGAGCGACACCGACGAGAACGAGTTCGCCGCCAACCCGACCGGCTCGTCGCCATCCATCGCGGTGATGACGGTGATCCCGGTGGCGAAATGGCCGAGGACCGCTCGGAAGGACGCGGAATCGGGTTCGAGGACGTCGGGCTGGTCGGCGTCGGTCATGGATGCTCCGCGAGGATGAGGGTCAGCGGCCGGGAAGGCCCACGACCATACCCTCCGCCGCGGCGATCACCTCTGCTCCGTTGAGGCGAGCGGACGCGTCGCGCGCGTCGCGGAGCATGGTGTCGACATCGTCGTCGCCGTGGCTCGGATCGTGGTGGAACATCGCCAGCGTCTTCGATCCGGCTTCGCGTGCGACGTGTACGGCGTAGTCGGCAGTGCAGTGACCCCAGTGCCGCTTCTGCTCGAACTCGTCGGGCGTGTGCTGCGCGTCGTGGATCAGGAGGTCGACCCCGTCGCAGAGCTCCAGCACCTCGTCGGGTACGTGGTCGTCGGGAAGTCCCAGCCCGCAGCCCTGACCGTGGTCGGACAGGTAGGCGACGGACGCTCCGTTCCAATCGACCCGATACCCGAGGGTTGGGCCGACGTGTCGGATCCAGCGTGACCGGACCTTCGCCTCACCGATCGCGAAGTCGTCGTCGCCCGCATCCTGGAACGCGACCATGCCCTCCAACTGGTCAGGCCGGATCGGGAAGTACGGGGGGCGCATCAGGCCGGTGAACACTTCGCCGAGCGGACCTTCGACCTGTCGGGGGCCGTAGACATCCACGTGGGCGCCGGGTACGTGCAACGGCACGAAGAACGGGAGACCCTGGACGTGGTCCCAGTGCAGGTGACTGAGCAACATGGAACCGCGGAACGGCGTGGAGTCGGCGGCGTCCATGATCTGCGCACCGAAGTTCCGGAGCCCGGTACCGAGGTCGAACACGATCGGGTCCTGGCCGGGCCGCTCGAGCGCCACACAAGAGGTGTTCCCGCCGTAGCGCGCGAGGTAGTCACCATCGCACGGGGTCGAGCCCCGAACGCCGTGGAATGTGACAGTGAGGTCCCCCGACACGGGCGGGACCCTAGCGACATTTCGGTCGGGTGAGAAGGGCGCGAACTCGATGTGACCGACGACCCAACACTTGGTGACGCCCGGCCCGCAGGGCCACGAGCAGGAATCAAGAGGCCGGCGCCCCAACCCAACAACCCGCCCCCCGGACCACCACCTACGTGGCGTCGGCCGTGGCCCGAGCGGCCCGGCCCGCAGGGCCACGAGCGGGAATTACGAGAGGACTCGTTTGCGGAATCCGGCGAGGCCCACGGCCATGAAGAGGGCCGCGAAGCCGATCGTGGCGGGATAGATGGCCCAGAGACTCATGTGGGGTCCGGGGGTGAGCGCGGCCCGGAACCCTTCGCACATGTAGACCAACGGGTTGACGAGCACCAGCTTCTGGAGCCACGGGACGGTGTGGAGTGACGACCAGGGGTAGTAGATGCAACCGAGCATCGTGAGCGGGAGGACGACGATCCCGAACAGCATCGGCACCGTCCGCGGCTCGAAGTACGTACCGAACGCGAGTCCCAGTGCACCGCACATGAAGCACGCCAGCGGCGTCAGGGTGGCCAGCACGAGCCAGTCGATGTGGAGATGGACCGGCGTGGCCGGCACGATCGTGGCGATCGGGAACACGAGGGCGGCGCTCACGGCGCCGTAGAGCCCACCGGCCGTCACCTTCTCCAACGCAACGAGGCCGATGGGCATCGGGGCGAGCACCCGGTCCTCGATCTCCCGGGTGAAGCCGAACTCCTGCACCATCGGCAGCGCGACGGACTGGATGCCCTGGAAGATGATGGCCAGCCCGACGACGCCGGCGACCAACGCGGTGGAGAAGTCCGACGCGGCCGCGCCGCTGCCACCGACGCCCTGCCCGATCTTGGGGAACACGTACGCGAACACGAAGACCAGCAGGAGCGGTTGGAGCAGGGTGCGGGGCACGAACTCCTTGGCGTTCTTGCGCAGCACCACGAGGTCCCGCATCAGCAGCGCACCGAACGCGACCGCGGCTCCTCGCGAGGGTGAGAGATCGGGGACGAGGTCGGCCCGGGTGGGCGCGGAGTCCGGGGGTGTCGTGGTCATTCGCGCAGGTCCTTCCCGGTGAGCTGGATGAAGACGGTTTCGAGGGTGGGGGCGGTCGCCGACAGGTCGGTGACGGTGAAGCCGGCCGCGTCGGCGGCGTCGATGACCCGGGGGAGGATGCCTTCGGCCCGGGACGACCACACCCGGACCGCGCCGTCGGCGACCTCGGCGCGCGAGACGTCGTCGAGGCGGGACTGCAGCTCGGACGCGAGTCGGTCCAGCTCACCGGCGGCGGTCACGGTGACCATTGAATCCATGCCGATGGAGCCCTTGAGTGCGGTGGGAGTGTCCATGGCGAGGAGCCGGCCGTGGTCGATGATCGCGACGCGGTCGCAGAGCTGGTCGGCTTCCTCCATGTAATGCGTGGTCAACAGCACCGTCTGTCCGTCCCGGTGCAGCTCGCCGAGGATCTCCCACATCGCGATCCGACTCTGGGGATCGAGACCGGCGGTGGGTTCGTCGAGGAAGAGGATGGCCGGACGGTGCATGATCGCCCGCGCCACCATGAGCCGCTGGGCCATTCCACCACTCAACGCCTCGACGGCGACCCGCGCACGGTCGGCCAGACGGAACTGCTCGAGCAGCCGATGGGCCTCGGCCTTCGCGGTACGGGTGTTCATCCCGAAGAACCGACCGTGGAAGTAGAGGTTCTCGTACACGTCGAGCGAACGGTCCAACGTGTTCGTCTGGGGCACCACGCCGATCACGCGCTTCGCGCGCGTCGGCTGCGCGACGACGTCCACCCCGCCGACGACGGCGCGGCCGCTCGTCGGGATCACGCGGGTCGTCAACATCCCCGCCGTGGTGGTCTTGCCGGCACCGTTCGGTCCGAGGAGACCGAAGATCTCGCCGGCGTGGACGTCGAGATCGAGTGCGTCGACGGCCCGGACGTCACCCGGATACACCTTCGTGAGTTGATCGGTGCGGATCACGACGTCGGACATCCCCGGCAAGCTAATCGGCCCCTGTGACCACGAACGTTGGTTTCACATAGGGTCCGACCCATGACCGAACCGTCCCGCATCACCGTCAACGACATCGAGTTCGCGTACCTCGAGGCCGGGCCCGCCGACGGCCCGCTCGCGCTCTGCGTCCACGGATTCCCCGACCACGCGCCCACGTGGGAGTTCCTGATGCCGGAGTTGGCTGACGCCGGATATCACGTCGTCGCGCCGTGGCTCCGCGGCTACTCACCCACCGGTCTGGCTCCCGACGGGAACTACCAGGCCGCGTCGGTCGCGCTCGACACGCTGGGGATCGCCGATGCGCTCGCCGGCGACGGCGAGGCGGTGCTCATCGGGCACGACTGGGGTGCCATCTCCTCGTACGCGGCGGTCGGGCACCGACCCGACCGGTTCTCGAAGTTCGTGGCGCTCGCCGTCCCGCACGCCAGCGGGATGATGTCGACGTTCTTCACGCCCCGCCAGATCCAGCGGTCGTTCTACGTCTTCTTCTTCCAGAACCCGTTGGCCGAGATGGTGGTGTCGGCGAACGACTTCGAGTTCATCGACTACCTGTGGAGCTCCTGGTCTCCCGGCCACCCG
>CAZJBJ010000030.1:0-7514 GCA_964544295.1 uncultured Bifidobacteriaceae bacterium | reverse complement strand
GGCCCCACCCCGAGCGCCGAGTACATGCGAGCGCTCAAGGACACGCTCGGCGCGCCGGGCAGCCTCGAAGCGGCGATCAACTACTACCGCTACACCGTCGGCACGATTCCGGGGAACCCGGACCTCGCCGAGATCGACGCAGCCGGGAGCGGGCCGATCGACGTCCCGACGCTGTACCTCCACGGCATCGACTGCGGCTGCATGGGCGTCGAATCGGCCAACGAGGAGTTGCTGCGTCCGAACTTCCCGGCCGGACTCGAGATGCACCTGATTCCCGACGCCGGTCACTTCCTCCATCGGGAGCAGCCCGAGACCGTCAACCGACTGATCCTCGACTTCCTGGCGCGCTAGCGAGTCACCCGCCGGCGATCTTGTGGAGCTCGGGGTAGGCCTTCTGCATCGACGCGCCGTCGACGAACAGCGTGTCGCCACTCACCCACCGCCCGTCCTCGCTCACCAGGAACAGCGCCGCGTCGGCGACGTCCTCGGGTTGACCGGCTCGGCCGAGCGGGGTGGCGGCGACGTACGCGTCGCGGATCGCGGGCACGATCTGCGTGAACGCGGTCAGCGGCGTGTCGATGAAACCAGGACCGATGCCCGACACCCGCACGCCGCTCGGGCCGAGCTCCATCGCCGCGATCTTCGTGAGCATCTCGACGCCGGCCTTGGCACAGCAGTACGACGCCATCCCTTCGGCCGGGACACGAGCATTGATCGACGCGATGTTGACGATCGCGCCGCGCCCGGCGTCACGCATCACGCGACCCTCGTGCTTGGTCGAGAGCATCACCCCGGTGAGACAGGTGTCGATGACGGCGCGCCACTCGTCGACGGGGTGATCGGCGATGAAGCCGAAGCCGCCGAACCCCGCGGCGTTGACGCCGATGTCGAGGCGACCGAACTCGTCGACCGCCCGCGCCACCATCCGCTCGACGTCGGCCTCGACGGTCACGTCGACGTGCTCGGTGACGACACTCGCTCCCAGTTCGGCCGCAGCCGCGGCCAACGTCTCCGGATTCCGGTCCGCCAGCACCGCGACCGCGCCCTCAGCGACGAACCGACGCGCGCACGCCAACCCGATCCCGGATGACCCGCCCGTGATCACCGCAACCTGACCGTCGAGTCGGCCCGTCATGCTCCACTCCTCTCGTCGCCGGAGGCGGAGCGTATCGGTGCACGGTCGTCCCGAGGGTTGCCGACGAACCGGTACCGTGATCGCGTGACCGGGCACCACCACCCGGGGCCTGCACGCACCGCGAGCCCTGCGGCACGACGACGAGCGTTGATCACCGCCTTGGCGGCGAACGCGGCACTCTTCGTCGGCCAACTCGTCGCCGCGCTCGCCTTCGGGTCGTTGGCGTTGCTGGCCGACACCGCCCATCTCGCCACCGATGTCGTCGCGCTCGGCCTCGCCCTGGTTGCGCTCACCCTGAGTGGACGCCCGGCGTCCGGACGCACGACCTACGGATGGGAGCGCGCCGAGGTCCTCGCCGCGCTTGCCAACGCGGTACTCCTCGTCGCCGCCTCCGGTTGGATCGTCTGGGAGGCGATCGAACGGTTCAGCTCACCACACTCGGTCGACGGAGCGGCCGTCGCGATCGTCGGGGGTGTCGGCCTGTTGGTGAACGCGTACAGCGCGTTCGCGATCGCGCGCGTCAGCGGGGAGAACCTGAACCTGCGGGGTGCGTTCCTGCACCTGGCGTCGGACGCCGTGGGGTCGTTCGGGGTGATCGTCGCCGGAGTCGTCGTCGCGCTCACCGACGCCACGTGGATCGACCCGGCGATCTCGCTCGCCATCACCGCTCTGGTGCTGGCGGCGACGTTCTCGCTGCTGCGCGACACCGCCGGGGTCCTCCTCGAACAGGCACCCCGCGACGTCGACACCGCCGAGATCGAGCAGGCCATCTGCGCCGAACCAGATGTCGAGGCCGTCCATCACCTCCACGTGTGGTCACTCGGCTCGGAACGGGCTGCACTGTCGGCTCACGTCGTCCTCACCGGCGACCCGACCCTGCACGACGCGCAGATCGTCGGGGATCGCATCCACGCGCTGGTGAACGAACGGTTCGGCATCGGGCATGCCACCATTGAGCTGGAGTGCCACGACTGCGACGACGCCGTGCACCAGATCGAACCGCCGACCGGAACCCACCCACACTGATGACGCCCGACACCGAAACCCCCGACGCCGAAACCCCCGGCACCGAGGAAGTCACCGGCGGCGAGCGATCGAATCGGGCCATCGCCGTCGTGCTCGTCGTCGTCCTGCTCCTCGGCGCCGGCGTGGCGGGATGGCGAATCGGCCACGCGCAGGGCTCCGGATCGACGCCCGGGCGCGACTCCGTCGACGTCGGCTTCTTCCAGGACATGAGCACGCATCACAACCAGGCGATCGGGATGGCGATGATCTATCTCGATCACGGCACCGACCCGCTCCTGCGTCAGATCGCATCGGAGATCCTCCGGTACCAGGCCGCCGAGATCGGCGTGATGGGCGAATACCTCGGGCACTGGTCCCAGTCCGGCACCGAGACCGACCAGGCGATGGCGTGGATGGGCATGGCGGTGCCGCGGGACCAGATGGCCGGCCTGGCGACCGACGCCGAGATGGAGGCGCTGGGCGCGGCCCGCGGCGACGAGCTGGATCAGCTCTTCACCCGGCTGATGATCGACCATCATCTCGGGGGCGTCCACATGGCCGAGTACGCGGCGACGCACGCCGCGACGCCGGAAGCCCGGCGGTGGGGTCGGTCGATGGTCGACGGGCAACTCGGCGAGATCGCGGAGATGAACCGCTGGCGGGTCCAACACGGCTTCGCGGCCGTGAAGGTGCCCGACTCCCTGTCACACGGCTAGGTCAGTCCGTCGGGTAGGGGCGTTGCCGCGGCTTGGCCGCCTCGCGCTTGGGCACCATGACCTTGCGCTTGAAGTAGCACACCTCTTCGCCCCGCTGGTTGAACCCGAACGTCTCGACGGAAACGATGCCTCGATCCGGCTTGCTCGAGCTCTCCTTCTTCTCGAGCACGCGCGTCTCGGCGTAGATGGTGTCGCCGTGGAAGGTCGGCCGCTTGTGCTGCAACGTCTCGATCTCCAGGTTGGCGATCGCGAGCCCCGAGACGTCGGGCACGCTCATGCCGAGCACCAGGGAGTACACGAGATTGCCGACCACGACGTTCTTGCCGAACTGGGTCTGGGTCTCGGCGTACCACGCATCGGTGTGCAACGGATGGTGGTTCATCGTGATCATGCAGAACAGATGGTCGTCGTACTCGGTGATCGTCTTGCCCGGCCAGTGCCGGTAGACGTCGCCGGGTTCGAAGTCCTCGTAGTAGCGCCCGAAAGGTCGTTCGTGAACCGTCATGGCGCAGGATCGTACCGAGCCCCCGGGGCTCGGGACCTACCCTGGCACCATGAGTGACTCGGTGCGCCAGACCGTCCCGTTGGGCCCGCAGTGGCCGACCATCGACCCGTTCCTGTTCTGTGCGCACCACGACGATGCGTATCCCGCGGCCAACGCGCAGCAGGGGCCGGCCGCGTCCCTGGCCGGTCGCAACCTCGGCATGGACTTCGACGGGATCGACGGCTGGAACATGTATCACGGCACCGTCGTCCCCGGATTCCCGCAACACCCTCACCGGGGCTTCGAAACCGTGACCATCGTGCGTACCGGGCTCATCGATCATTCCGACTCGCTCGGTGCCGCGGCGCGTTTCGGTCGCGGCGACGTGCAATGGCTCACCGCCGGGCGCGGCATCGTGCACGCCGAGATGTTCCCGCTCCTCGACGAGTCCGCACCGAACCCGGTCGAGCTGTTCCAGATCTGGCTGAACCTGCCCGCGGCCGACAAGATGACCGACCCGTACTTCACGATGATCTGGGACCGCGACATTCCCCGGGTCGAACCCGTCGACGACGCGGGCCGCGCGACGTCGGTGGCCGTGGTCGCGGGTCGGCTCGGGACCACCACGCCTCCGACCCCACCGCCGAACTCCTGGGCGGCGCGCCCGGAGGCCGACGTGGCGATCTGGCTGATCCGCATGGAGGCCCAGGCGACCTGGGAACTCCCCGCGCCCGCCGACGCCGAATCCGTCCGCACGCTCTACTGCTTCGAGGGCGCGACGCTCGACATCGACGGGACCGAGGTCGGCTCGGACACGGCCGCGTTGCTCACGAGCGAACGCGGCGTCACGCTGACCGCCGGCGCCACCGAGATCGAAGCGCTGGTGCTCCAGGGTCGACCGATCGGTGAACCGGTCGAGCGCTACGGCCCGTTCGTCATGAACACCCGCGACGAGATCGAGCAGGCGTTCGCGGATTACCAGGCGACGCAGTTCGGCGGCTGGCCGTGGCCGGTCGACGACCCGGTCCATCAGCCGGAGTCCGAGCGGTTCGCCCGCCATGCGGACGGGCGAACCGAACTCGGCTGAATCCGGATGAGGTAGCGCTAGCTCCCCGACAGCTCGCTCGGACTGATCTTGCAGTCACCGAGGAGCGAGAAGAGCTTCGACTGGTTCGAGAACGCGTCGCCGATCGCCGAACTCGTGTCGCCGCCCTTGCCCAGGATCGAATCTGCGAGCGCGGACTTCACCGCCGGTTCCTTGAGGATCGCCTCGAAGAAGCACCGGACCTTCTCCTTGGAGAGTTTGCCGAAGGTGTTGCCCGACTGCTTGATGACCGCGTCGGTGAAGTCGAAGCACTTCCCGTCGGTGATCAGACTGGCGACCGCCTTGGCCTTCGTCGGCGTCATGTCGTTGCCGAGCGCCTTGAAGGGCGAGTCACTCGACTTGCTGAGGTCCTCGGGTTTCACGTTCGCCTTCTCCAGGGAATCGACCCCGATGATGTCGATCATCCCGCTGACGAGGCACCGCGCCTCACTCTTGTTCATGAACGCCTTCGTCGACGCCGGTGCCGAGTCGTAACTCTTCATCGCGGCGTCGACATACGCCGAGCCTCCGCTGCTACTGCTGCCGCTGCTACTCCCGCAGGCGGCGAGTACACCGACGACTGCGACCATCAAGAACCGACGCATGACCATCTCCCGTGACTGGATCTGAGAATAGGAACGCTACGGGGACTCCGGACCGATCTCGCGGATAGGGGGTCACGGGTCGCCGCTCGGACGGTGGGCGACCGTTAGGGTCGAAGCACTCAGGCCGATCCGCCCGGGACTTCACGGTATGACCGAACCCGCTCCCGCCGCCCCCGCCCGTCTGCCGACCGACTTCGGATTGGCCCTCCGGCGCTCCCTGCCCGCCTGGCTCAGCGCCCGCGTGCTGGTGGCTCTCGCGCTGACCATCGCCCATCTGAGCGTCGACCACGTCTCCGATCCGCTCGCCCGGGTCACGACCCGGCAGGGGCTGCTGACGTGGGACGGCGCGTTCTACGCGGACATCGCACACCACGGCTACGCGGCCCTCCCCGAGGCCGCGTTGCGGTTCTTCCCGCTCGCCGCGCTGATCGGTCGCGGGATCGGCGTCACCGGCCTGGGCCCGCGGGTCGGCGTCGTCGTCGGGGCCAACCTCGCCGCGCTGGCGGCGACGGTGCTGCTCTACCTCCTGGTGCGGCGGGACGGCCACGACGACGCCGTCGCGACGCGGGCGGCGTGGCTGTTCTCGTTGGCACCGGCGGCATTCGTGCTGACGCTGGGATACGCCGAAGCGATCTACCTCGCGTGCGCGATCGCCATCGTCCTCGTCGTCCGTGACCGCCGCTGGTGGTCTGCGGTGCCGCTGGGAATGCTCGCCGGCCTGAGCCGCCCCGGCGGTTTCGTGATCGCGGTCCCGATCGTCGTCGAAGCGGTCCTGGCCTGGCGGACGACCTCGCACCGGGACCGGCTCGGCCAGGGTGCCGCCGCGATCAGTCCGTTCGTCGGGACCGCGCTGTACCTCGCGTGGGTCGGCCACCGGTTCGGCGACGCCTGGTTGCCGTTCAGCATCCAGACCCGGGCGGGACTCAAAGGTTCGTTCACCAACCCGATCGACTCCATCGGCGGCGCGCTCGACGGCATGATCCACGGTCGCACCGTCGGCACCGGATTCCACGTGGTCTGGATGGCAGTGGCGGTCACACTGGTGGCGATCGGCGCTCGCCGCTTACCCGCGTCCTACACCTGGTTCAGTGCCGTCAGTCTCGCCAGCGCCGTGACGTCCTCGAACCTCGACTCGTTCGAACGGTACGCGCTCGGCGCGTTCCCCCTCGTCATCGTGCTCGCCCTGCTCCTGACCGACCGGCGCATCGCGCGCGTGGTGATCGGACTGTCCGGTCTCGTCATGACCGGCTACGCCACCCTCGCGTTCCTCCACGCGTACGTGCCGTGATCAGATCGCGTGGCGTTGCAGCAGACCCCGCGCGATCACGAGGCGTTGGATCTCGTTCGTCCCTTCGCCGATGATCATGAGTGGGGCGTCGCGGAAGTACCGCTCGACCGGAAGCTCGGTCGTGTAGCCGACGCCACCGTGGATACGCAGCGCTTCGGTGGCGATCTCGAATGCGGCCTCACTCGCGAACAGCTTCGCCATCCCCGCCTCGACGTCCGCCCGCGCGCCGGACTGTTTCAACTGTGCCGCGTGTTCGGTGAGGAGGCGCGCCGCCTGGAGTTTCGTCCCCATGTCGGCGAGCTTGTTCTGGATCGACTGGTGCTCGGCGATGGGTTTGCCGAACGTCTTGCGTTCCTGCGCGTAGCGGATCGCGTGCTCGAACGCAGCCCGGGCCACGCCGACCGCGCGGGACGCGATGTTGATCCGGCCGACCTCGAGGGCGGAGAGGATGAAGCCGAGTCCGTGACCGAGTCCGTCCTCGCCGCCGAGGAGGGCGTCGGCCCCGATCCGGTGGTCGTCGTAGTGCATCTCGACGGTCTCGATGCCCTTGTATCCGAGCTTGCCGATGTTCTTCGAGACGGTGATCCCCTCGAAGTGGGGGCCGGGTTCCTTCTCGACGATGAAGCAACTGATGCCTTCGTCGGTGCGGGCCGCGAGCGCGACGATGCCGGCCCGTTCACCGTTGGTGACCCAGGTCTTGGTGCCGCTGATCACGAACTCGTCGCCGTCACGCCGCGCCCGACACGAGATGTTGCGGGTGTCCGATCCGGCGTCGGGTTCCGACAGGGAGAGGCACCCGCGCGGCGCACCCTGGGCCAGGCCGGGGAGCCAGCGGGCCTGCTGTTCGGGTGACCCCTCGCGCATGATGAGGCTCGCGGCGATCGTGTGGGTGTTGATGATGCCCGAGAGCGACATCCACCCCGCGGCCAGCTCCTCGATGACCGCGATGTACGCCATGAGGTCGAGGCCGAGCCCGCCGAACTCTTCCGGGATGGTGATCCCGAACAGGCCCATGGCCTGCATCTGGGTCACGAGATCCGCGGGGTACGCGTCCTCGTGTTCGAGGTCCATCGCGATCGGCACCACCTCACGCTCGACCCAGCGCCGGACCGTCGCCCGCAACTCGTCACGAATCTCCGGATCAGTCACCATCCCCGGATCCTAGGGACTTATCTTCACGCGACCTTGCGGTAGCGG